>JAXEXE010000057.1:0-27475 GCA_034113565.1 Faecousia sp. | reverse complement strand
ACCCCCGGTTTTCAGAACTGGATTTGCGGATAGTGTAACAAAATAAGTCCCGGGTTGGAATTCCAACCCGGGACTTATTTTGTTACACTATCCGCAAATCCAGTTCTGAAAACCGGGGGTATAGAAGCAATTGCCTTCCGTATCCACCCACATAACCTCCGCCCCGCAGCTTTGGGCCAGCGCCTCCCCTTCCCCCTTTGGCAGGACGAACAGGGCCGTGGACAGGGCGTCGGCAAGGCCGGAGTCCCCGCAAATCACGGTGACGCTTCGGAAGCGTCTCGCGGGGTACAGGGTCGCCGGGTCAATAATGTGGTGGTAGATTTCCCCGTTCACCACATAATAGCGCTGGTAGTCGCCGCTGGTAACGATGGCGCTGTCAGTGTCGTACAGGGTATGCAGGTATTCGGAGCCGCCCTCCGGGTCGGTGATGCCCACCACCCAAGGGGTTCCGTCATCATCCTTGGGGCCGGTGGCGCAGACGTTGCCGCCCACGCTGATGAGGAAGCCCTCCGGAGCCGCTTCCGCCGCGCGCTGGGCAGACCAGCCCTTGGCTACCGCGCCCACGTCCAGCCGCAGCGCGGGGTCGGACAGGTACACCGTTCCCGCTTTCTCGTCAATCTCCACCGAGGCCCAGTCTGTATGGGCGGCGGCTTCCTTCAGGGCGGCTTCGTCGGGCAGGACGGCGTGTTCCGGGTCCGCAAGGCCGGCGGTTCTGGCCGCATGCCACAGGGAAAGGACGCTGCCCATGGCCACGTTCACGGCGTGGTCCGTCAGTTCATAATAGTCCCGGCAGTCCTTCAGCAGGCGAATCATCTCCCCGTCCACCTTCACCGGGCCAAGCCCGGCATGGTCGTTGACGGTTTTCAGGTTATTCAGGCCCTCATAGTCGTTGTAGATGTCGAACAGCCGGTGGTAATTTAGCAGCCGGTCGTGAAGCTGCCCGGCCTGCTCCCAGAAGGCGTCCTCGCTGTCAGACTGGGCGGTGATGCAGGTCACGGTGTCAAATACGTCCAGATAGGTGGCCTGATACTGCTGTTTTTTCTTTCCCGGCAGGGCGCAGCCTGTAAGCAGCAGGCTCAAAATCAGCCCAATGGTGAGATAGCGGCGCATATTACACTTCCTCAAGCAGCCTGTCCAGCTTTCCAGCGAAGGCTTCGATGGAATAATTCCGGGCGGCTTTCACCGCCCCGGCGCGAAGGTTCCGGTATGTTTCCGAATCCGGGTCCCGGGAAATGGCCCGCAGAGTCTCCGCCAGCGCCGCCGGGTCGTTATTCCTGACAAGGATGCCGCTGACGCCGTCCTCCACGATCTCCGGCAGGGCGCCCCGGTCGCCGCAGACGCAAATCAGGCCGCTGGCCATGGCTTCCACCACCGCGATGCCGAAGCCCTCCGCGCAGTCCGGCAGGTGCATGAACACGTCCGCGTCCGCCAACAGTTCCGGTACATCCGCGCGGGTGCCCAAAAATGCCACTCTGTCCGCAATGCCCAGTTCCCGTGCCAGGGCCTGTAACGGCTCCCGGTAGTCGCCGTCGCCGACGACAGTGAAGCGGTAATCCACCTCCGGGAGACTGGCGAGGGCTTTGAGAATGGTCTGCACGCCTTTTTCCTCAATGAGTCTGCCCACATAAATCAGCCGCAGAGTTTCCTCCGGGCGGTGTTCCGCGGGATGAAACCGGCCCAGCACCGTCCCGTTATAAATCACCGTGATATGGTTCTCCGGCACGCCCAGATATTCGATCAGACTCTGTTTTACCGCGTTGGAAATGGCAACGGCCCTGCCTGCCCGGCAGAAGGTGAACCGGAAAACCCATTTTTTCACCGCCAAGTTAGCCTTTTTCCCGGTGCCGCACAGAAAATGGGCGTCGGAATGGGCATAGCACAATACCTTCAGCCCGGGCAGGCACCGTCTTGCCAGCAACGCCGTCAGCCGGAGCAGAGGCGCTTCGTGATGGACGATCACCGCCTCCACCCGTTCCTGTTTACAGATATGGAGGATCCCGCGGCAAACCCGCCAGGGGCCCTCCTCCGGCTCCCGCATGCGGAAAACCTGACAGCCGCTCTTTTCAAGCTGGTCTGCCACCGGCCCGCCGTCCCAGGCGAACACGAACAGATTTTCATGCCGGGAATGGGCCGCGAAATCTCTCAGCAGGCTCTCGATTCCGCCGGCCTGACCGGATACCATCAGATGCAGTACCTTCATATTACTGTCCCAGCTGGGCCGCAATATCCGCGTCCACGATCTCCTCACCGGTTTTCTCCGCCAGCTGGGCCTGACTTTCCTCACTCAGGCCGTTGTTGACGGCACAGTGCAGGTCGCAGGTGGAACAGGCGTCCAGTTCTTCCTTGCTGACCTTGCCGTCCCGGTAATCCCGGCAGATTTTATTTTCGTACATGGAGTAGGGGCGCTTCGTAAACAGGGCCTTGCATTTATGCCAGACCACCCAGGCGGCGGGCACCCAGATATACTTGTGCATGGCGGGGCTGACAGAGCCGATCATCCAGCAGTTCCGGTCACAGCAGCGCACCTTCGCCCGAACCGCTTCCGCTTCCGGACTGTTCCACAGCTCCTCCCAGCTCTGCCGGTTCAGGTTGCCCATGACCTCCTTGTCCTTGGTGCCGTTGCAGGGCATCACGTCGCCGTAGGGGTCGATGAAGAAGGTGTCAAAGCTCATGTCGCAGGGCAAAAGGCGCTTCTGACCGTAGATGTAGTTGATCAGGCCGTGGTTAAAGTAAGCCCGGAACCACTTTTTCGGGCTGTTGCTGCGAAGCAGCTCGTTGACCAGATTCTCAAAATTTTTGGCAACCATGGGCCGGTCGTGGATGATGTTTTTCGACTCCACGAAATAGAAGCTGTTGTGCAAAGACGCGGTGGCGAACTCCATACCCATTTCGTCGGAGATTTTGTACAGGGGCACCAGATCGGGGGCGTTCTTATCCTGCACGGTCATGCCGAAGCCCACGTCCTTCATGCCCATTTCCCGGAGGGTCTTTAACGTCTGATAGCCCCGCTGGTAGCCGTTCTGGAGGCCCCGGATCTCGTTGTTCGTGGCTTCCAGGCCTTCAATGGAAATCCGAATTCCAATTTGGGGGAATTCCCTGCACAGATCCACAATCCGGTCGGTAAAGAAGCCGTTGGTGGAGATGACGATGCGGTCGGACTTCTTGTACAGCTCCCGGACGATGTCCTTCAGGTCCGTGCGGATGAAGGGCTCGCCGCCGGTGATGTTGGTAAAGTACATCTGCGGCAGCTTGCGGATGGTTTCGATGGAAATTTCCTCCTCCGGTTTGGAGGGGGCCTTATACCGGTTGCACATGGAGCAGCGGGCGTTGCAGCGGTAGGTCACGATGACCGTGCCGTTGAGTTTCTTTTCCTGAGACATGGGCAGTTTCTCCTATCTTTGCAAAATCTCCTGTTTTTTGATTAAAATGTCCAGCACCCGGGCGCTGATTCTCTGTACCGCCAGCGACAAAGCCGCCGTCACCAGCAGGCTCATTAAGATAAACACCCCGGAATTCAGCCCCGGGAAGACTTTTTCCAGCATGAAAAACGACACGTCATGCAGCAGAAACACCTCATAGGAAATGGCACCCAGCAGGCGGCTGACCCGATTGCCGATGGAAATTTTCGTATTCAGCCCCAGAATTAACCCAAGAATTGCCATTCCAAGGACAATTTTCAGAACATAATCCCCCCAGAAGGGGATTCCCTTGCCCATGAGGTATCCGACGCCGAGAACTCCCGACAGCAGACACAGGCCCGCGTTTTTTGCCAGCCAGCCCTTGTCTGTCCAGTCTGTGAAGCGATTCTTCCAGCGGCCCAGCAGAATGCCCCAGACAAAGCCCAGCACCTCCGGGCACCAAGTGGTGCCACTCTGTTTTGACAGGTAAACCGCCAGACTGAAGGCCGCTACAAGGCCGCAAACCGCCCAGTCCCGGTACGTTTCCGGCAGGAAGCGGTAACACAGCCAGAAAATCAGGTAGCACACCAGCAGCCACCGAACCCATCCGCCGATTGCCGCCAGCATCCATGGGCTGACCTGGCTGCCTCCGGCGGCATAGGCCGCCATGCGGACAGCGTTGGCAAGGACGCAGGGCACCAGCAGCTTGGGAAGCCGATGACGCCAAAAATATCGGATACTCTCCGGGCGTTTCTCCGCCGCCAGCCGCAGGCCGTAGACAGAGGTCAGAAAGAAAAAGGTGACGCCCACATAGGCGAAGCTGCCGATCATGTCCTGAAGCCGGTTCTGATAGCCGACGGGCACATGAACCAGCGCTACAATCAGGCACCAGAAGCCCCGCATGGCGCCGCTGTTCTCCCGGTCAAAAAAGTGGGCGCCATCGGGGCTATATTTCGCGCCGGCCAGCAGCAGACCCAGAAGGCACAGGAGGATGCCCACCATAATCAGGTTCGTCATCATAGCGTTTCTCCCCTGTAGAGCTTCAGCAGCTTTTCGGTATAGGCTGCCACGTCGTCAAAGCGGAGATGGGCGCAGTTTTCGCTGTAACGGTCCGTCAGTTCCCGGTCTTCCCACAGCGTCCGGATTTTTTCCTCCAGCTGGGCGGCGTTTCCGCTTTCAAACAGCTCCCCGGTTTTTCCCACCTCGATCAGCTCCGGGATGCCGCCGATGTCGGCCCCCAGTACCGGGGTGCCGTACAGCTGGCTCTCCATGACGGAAAAGGGGCAGTTTTCGTACCACTGGGAGGGATAGACGGAGAACCGGGCCTGCCGGATAAGGTTTTCCAGCGCCTGCCCCCGCTGGAAGCCCACGTTTTTGATGTTGGGCACCCCGGCAATCTCCCCCTCCAGCGGGCCGGTGCCCGCGAAGACGAAGGGAATGTCCGGCAGCGCCTTGCAAACTTTTAGAAGGGTGTCGATTCCCTTTTCCCGGCTGAACCGCCCAAAATACAGAACATAATCCTGTTTTTCCGTTTCCTTGCGCTCCACCTTGTCCACGAAGTTGTGCAGCGCCAGAGTTTTCCCGGCAAACAGGGGATTACAGTCCATTTTTGTCTTCAAAAATTCCGAACAGCAGATCATCACGTCGATATTTTTGTAGACGCCGCAGCCGTTCCAAAGCATCGCTTCCAGTGTGCCGACGGCGCTTTTCGCCAAGGAACCGTGAATGCACTTCCCTTTCGTGCAGTTCCCGAAATGCCCGCCCAGACATTTTTCGCAGTTTTCCCCGGTATTCGGGTTGTTGCACATATGGTTGGGGCACACCAGCTGATAGTCGTGAGCGGTGAAAATCACCCGGCAGGGATGCCCCTCCTTCTTCCATTTGGCGATTTCCAGCAGAGTGGAGGGGGTCAGCTGATAGTTAAAGTTGTTGAGGTGGCACACCTCCGGCTGAAAATCCTCCAGCACCAGCCGCAGCTTTTTCCGGGCCTCGGAGGAGTAGATGGTCTTGAGGGGGTAGGTAAGCTTGGAGAGTTTGGAGCCGCCGTGAAAATCCATGTCGGAGGTATAGGCGTTCACCCGGTTTCCCACACAGCGACCTTCGTGCTCCATGCCGAAATACTGAACCTCATGACCCATGGATTGCAGATACGCGCCCAGCTTGAAAATATAGGTCTCCGACCCGCCGTTGGGGTGGAGGAATTTGTTAATCATCAGAATTTTCATAGGGTTCCCCTCAGCGGCGGTACAGCGCCAGCGTCTTGTCCACCACGTCGTCCCAGCCGTATTTGTTCAGAATGAACTGTGCGGCGTTTGCCTTGTACTGCGCCGCCATTTCCGGCTGGTCGCACAGCGTTTGCAGCTTCTGCCGCAGATTGTCCACATCGCTCTTTCGGAACAGCACTGCCTTGTCCTCCACCACCTCGGCACACTCGGGAATATCCGAGACAAGGCAGCAGTTGCCATAGCTCATGGCTTCCAGCAGACTCAGGGGCATTCCCTCCAGATCGGAGGGCAGGGTGTACACATAGGCGTTACTGTACAGTTCGTCCCGGAGCTTCCCCTGCACGAACCCGGTGAACAGGATGCGATCGTCTCCTGCCGCCAGATTTTGCAGCTGCCTCAGGTAGCGTTCCGTGTCGGAGCTGCCCCCGGCAATCACCAGTTTTTTGTCGGTTTTCACCTGTTTGAAAGCCTCGATCAGGTAGGTTTCGCCCTTTTCCGGCACAATTCTGCCGAGATACAGGATGTAACCGTCCTTTTGAAGGTCCCACTTATCCGCAATCAGCCGGGGGCTTTCCAGCGTGGGCGCGGACACGCCGTTGGGAATAAACCGGGTGGCCCGGCCATAGGTGTCAAGGAAATACTGCCGGACGTTTTCCGACAGGACAATAATCTCATCGGCAAACCGCACCGCCACGCGCTCGCCCAGATGGATGAATTTGGAGGCAATGCCCCCATTCCACTTTTCCCGCTGCCAGTCCAGGCCATGGACGGTGACAATGACCCGCTTGCCGAACAATTTGGGCAGCCAGCAGAAAAAGGCGGGGCCCTCCGCGTGGATGTGCACCACATCGTAGCTGCCGAAGGCGCTGCGCACCGCGGCAAAAAAGGAGGAAATCACAGCGGCGAAGCCCTTGCGTTCCAGCGTGGGTACCGTCACCAGCCGGATGCCCCGGTAGACACTTCCCGCCGGCAGCTCGTGTTCCGCGCCGCTGACATGGTGGCCCGCCCGGTTATAGCAGGTCACGCTGTGTCCCAGCGCCGCCATCCGCGCGCACAGCGCCTCCACCACCACTTCCACGCCGCCCTCGTTGGAGGGGATGCGCTTATGGCCCAGCATGGCAATTTTCAGCTTTTCCGGTGTGGGTTTCATGGCGTCTTCCCTCCTGAATCTTATCGTAGGATATGGGCAAATTCCGGCAGAAGCTGATCCTTCCGGCTCAGCTTCAAGGGCGTTCCGTCCAGAAAATAGCCCTCGGCATTGGCGGTGCCGCGGTAGGCGCCTTCCAGGCCGGGCCACCGGACGCCGATGGTTGGGTCGTTCCAGGCGATGCCGCCCTCGTCATTGGGGTGGTAAAAATCGTCGCATTTGTAGCAGAACTCCGCCTCGTCGCTGAGCACCAAGAAGCCGTGGGCGAAGCCCTTCGGAATCAGGAACTGCTTCTTGTTTTCCGCCGTCAGCTCCAGCCCAAACCATTTTCCGTAGGTTTCCGAGCCGGGCCGCAGATCCACCGCCACGTCAAACACCGCGCCCCGGATCACCCGCACCAGCTTGGTCTGGGGGTAATGAATCTGATAGTGAAGCCCCCGCAGAACGCCTTTGGTGCTCATGGACTGGTTGTCCTGCACGAAGGGAATGTTCAGCCCGGCTTCTTCCATGTCCCGCTGGCTGTAGACTTCCATAAAGTAGCCCCGGTCATCGCCGTGAACCGCCGGGGTAATCACGCACAGTCCCGGGATGCCGCCTACATTTTTTTCAACTGTAATCTGTCCCATTTTTATCTCCAAATCCTCTGTCCGCACCGTCATAACCCGCCAAGAATCTGCCGGTAGATGGCTTCCAGTGTTTCATAATTCCGTTCCGCGGTATAGTCGCTCAGATATTTCTGGTAGGTGCTTTCGCACATTCCGCCGCTTATCCTTACCGCCCGGGCCAGCGCCTCCGGAGAATCGGGGGGGAATTTTCTGCCCGTCACGCCCTCGCGCACAATGCTCCCGGCATTTCCCAGATCGGAGCACAGCACCGGCGTACCCACGCTGAAGGCCTCCACAATGGTCATGGGGAAGCCCTCGTACAACTGGGTGGGCAGGATCAGCGCCTTTGACCGGGCGATGAGCCGCCTTACCTCCGCGTTTGGCAAAAAGCCCCGCAGCTCCACGTTGGAAAGACTGTTGTCCCGGATGAAGTCGGCGCACCACGCTTCCATGGGGCCGGTGCCGCAGAGAATCAGCCGGGGGGCGTCCGGCCCCATCCGCTTCCACGCGGCAAGCAGTACATCCACGCCCTTCAGCTTGTCCAGACGTCCGGCGTAGATGACCTGATTCAGGCGGCTTTCCTCGGGGACAATCGGTCCGGGGCCGCATTCCACAAAGTTCGGTTTGACAAACACCCGTTCCGGTTTGATTTGCTTCAAATTCAGCAGTTTTTCCCGGTTGAAGTCCGTCAGGCAGATGTAGTGGAGCTTTCCGTAAACACCCGTCATGCGGTGTATTTTCGTGCTGAGGACGCAGGCCAGGGTCTGCAATCTGCTTCCCCGGTAGCAGCTGTGCTTCACGGCGCAGCCCAGGCCATGGGTTAAACAATCCTCGCAGATGTGCCCATCCCGGTAGAAAGTAGCGCCGGGGCACAGCAGCCGGAAATTATGCACTGTCTGCACCACCGGCACCCCCTCCGCCAGCGCCGCGTAATATACCGACGGGCTGATCAGATTCAGGGTGTTGTGGACATGGACAATGTCGATATGCTCCGCCCGAATGAGCCTGCGCACCTCCCTGTAGGTTTTGGGGTTAAAAATGGTGGTCACAGGAAGCAGCAGCTTTCGGAAAACCGAAAAATCCTTCAATTCCTTGTTGTCCCGGAAATAGCGCACCACCCGGTGCCCCTGCGATTCCAGCAGATGCCGCTCGTTTTCAATGACGGTATCCTCGCCGCCGGGAAGCTGGTAGAAATTATGAACCTGTAAAATGACAAGTTTTTTGTCCATAATTTCTCTATTTCCCCCTGAAAAACGTGTTCCAGATAAATTTCGTATTGGTATAAAAATACCGCATAAACAGGCGCTTCGGATCCTGCATCAGCCGGTACAGCCATTCCAGACTGCACCTCTGCATCCACATAGGCGCCCGTTTGATATTGCCGGCATAGTAGTCAAAGCCCGCGCCCACGCCGATCATCAGCCCCGCGACCCGGCCCTGATGCTGATTCATCCAAATCTCCTGCTTGGGCGCGCCCAGACCCACCCAGACAAAGTCCGGCCTGGCCTCATTGATTTTTTCGACAACGGCGGCATCCTCTTCATCGGTCAGCGCCCGGAAAGGGGGGCTGATCATACCGCAGACCTGCAAGCCGGGATAATCCACTGCCAGCCGTTTTTTCATCCGCTCCAGGGTCTCCTCGGTGGAGCCGTAGAAGAAGTGGCGGTAGCCCTTCGCCGGAGAGATTTCCAGCAGCCGCAGCATCAGATCCGGCCCCGTTACCCGCCGGGCTTCCTCAAAGTCGTGACGGCGGCTGTAGGCGGACAGAGGGCCACCGTCGGGCAGCACCATCACCGCCCCGTTCTGCACCTTCAAATAGTCTTCATCCTTACTGGCAGTGACCGTGGTGTGAACATTGGCGACGCAGATATATTCGCCCCGCCAGTTTTCCAGCTGGCCTTCCACCAGCGCCACGGTTTTCTCCATGTCCGTCACCGCCACATGGACCCCCAGAATATTCGAGGTGTCAAACAGGCTCAGCCGCAGGGTGCGGAAACCGCCCACCAGCTTCACCCGGCTCTGGCTGCTCAGGTATGCCCCGAAGCTGGGCGCCAGCAGCACCTCAGCCCCGTTTCTTTCCCCCGCCGTCACCACAAGACGCAGGGTTTCCTCCGAAATATCCTGCTGCATGGCGATGATTTTTTTGATGTCCAGCGTTCTAAGCTGGCTTTCCAGCCGGTTTAGTCTGCCCAGATACCCTTCCATCCCCGCAAAGGGGGCTTCCGCCACATAGCCGCAATAGCGAAGCTCCCCCTCCGGGTCCTCCAGCAGCGACTGGGCCAGCCGTGCCGTGGCCGCTCCCGCGCCCACCAGAAGGGTATTGAAGTGGCCCTTGGTCTGGGAATATTTCATATAGAGGTGGGAAACCACCAGCCGCTTCACCAGCAGCACCCCAACGGAGAAGACCATTGTCAGCGCAAGAAGCAGACGGCTGAACTGTTCCAGCCGGAAAATGTAGATCACGGAGGTCATGACGAGGCAGCCCAGCAGTTCGCACAGCACGATGCGGGGCACTTCCTTCTTCATGCCTGCAAACTTCAGCGAATCATAGCCCCCCAACAGGTAATTGATCAGAACAAACGCCGCGGCATACAGAACCGCCAGATACCCAAAGGTCACCGTATCCGAATAGGCAAACATACGAAAGTAGGGCAGATACACCCGAATCACGCCGCAAAAAAAGTAAGTGGCCATGATAAGCAGCAGCTCCGAGAGCATATTGACCAGTTTTTTGGTTCTGTCCGTCGTTCCCATTGTCTCTTGCTCCTTCCTTCTGATACTCTTTCTTGATAAATTATTTAATTTCATCAAGAAGACGCCGCCTGACGGCGTTGTCGTCTCATTATGATCTTCCCATAGAAACTTCAATTCTTGCGAGTGAAAGCTTTCTATTGAATATCAGTATGAATCCGGCTCTGCGGCACAATCGGTTTCATTATATATCATCCGCGTGGTTTTTGCAACGGATAGCCCTCTGGTTTCCGGAGCGCATCCGCTTCACCGGGCGGCCCGGCAGGCAACAGTCTGCACATCCTTTTCCCACCCGCCCCGGCTGGTGTTGGGGCCGATCTCCACGGTGCAGCTGCCGCAGCCGAAGAAGGCCTGCCGCCCAATCTCCCGGAGAGAATCCGGCAGGTGCAGACGCGTCAGCCGGCGGCAGTTCCAGAAGGCATACTCCCCGATGGACTCCACGCCCTCGGGTATTTCGATTTCCTCCAGTTCCTCGCAGAACAGGAAGGCGCCCGCCGGTATGTGGGCGCAGCCCGCGCTCCACCGCATCCGGCGCAGATGCTTGCAGCCGGAAAAACACAGCTGTCCGGCGGTTTGGAGGGTTTCCGGCAGGGAAACCCCGGTCAGCGCCCAGCAATTCTGGAACGAAGCGTAGCCAATGCTTTGGATTCCCTCTGTCCAGGGAATTGCCGTCAGTCCGCGGCAGCCGGAGAACAGCCAGTCCGGGAAAAGCGCGTATTCCCTCTGAAAGGTCACCGTCCGCAGGCCCTCGCAGTTGGCAAACAGTCCGTCCTCCAAGGTCTCCATGTCCGGGCCCAGCGCCGCGTGGGTTATGGCGGTGCAGCTGTCAAAGGCATAGCTGCCCGCCGACTGCGCCTTTTCCAGAAAGGATACATCCGTCAGGGCCTTGCAGCCCCGGAAAGCACTGTCGCCGATTTTCAGACCCTGGCCGGAAAATTCCACCGACTCCAGCTTTTCACAGTTTTCAAAGGCCCTGTCGCCGATGACGCACCGATCGCCCGGCAGCCGGACCCTTTGCACACCGGACTGGGCAAAGGCACTGGTTTCGATTTCCAGCCCGGAAGCCCGGCAGGTGCAGGAATCGATTTTTCCGTTGAGGAAGGCTCTCTTTCCGATGGTATGGATATCCTCAGAAAGTACCGGATCAGGGTCTCCGTGATACCGCTTCAGTACGCCCCGCGCAAGCATTCTTTTCTCATTTTTCATGTTTTCTGATCACCTTGAATCCCAACGCAACGGCGGACTTGAACTCCGGCAGCGGAAGATAAGCCACAATCAGCACCCCCGCTGCCACGGCGGCGCAGACCACGCCCTTAATCAAAAACGCCGCGATTCCGGTGTCCGGGAACAGTCCGCAGACCCGATACCCGGCAAAGCAGGCAGCCACCGTGGCCAGCGTGTAATAGGCATACCGGGCGATATAGGCGCCGCATTTCACATGGAACACTTTTTTCAGCACAAGGATACTCTGCCAGGGCAGCGCCACAAACAGTACGGATATGATTGTCGCCAGAATGACGCCCTGAATTCCCATCACCCGCACCAGCACGATGCTCAGAACCAGATTGACCAGGCCCTCAGCATAGGGATTCAGAGCATCCTCTTCCCAAACCCCGGCAGCGTCCTTATAGGTCACCACCGTCTGCCGACTGTTTCTGACATAAAAATAGGCAGTGAACAGAATGACCATGTCAAAACCCATCAGATACTCCGCGCCTACCCACATCCGGATAAAATGCTGGTACAGCGCCACGAGGCAGGCACAGCAAACGCTGGTCAGCAGCATATAAAGGAAATTGAAGGTGATAAAGTCCCGATAATTTTTCTGCGTGTCCTCCAGCACCAGACTGTTTCCCACGCTGGCCCGGATTCCACCGTTCAGAGGCACCAACAGCATAAACAGGGAATTGGCAATGTAATTGTAGTTTCCATACACCGCGATCATGGACAGGCCGAGGCTTGCGGAGATACACAGCGTATCGATAGAGCCGGAAACAACCCAGCCCACCTTATGTCCGATGAGAGCCAGCACCTTCCGGGAAATCGTGATCTGGGTCTTTCTGCTGACCCGTCCAAAGCACAGGCACTCTCCATAATGCTTATCTACAACATAGGAACGGATCAGGTCCTCCATCACCGTGCCGATGGGGAAAAGCGCGGCATACAGGAATAATTTCTGGTGGTAAGCAGTCCCACAATGGCACAGACGTAGACCAAGGTGTGGGAGATGGTGCTGGCGCTGCTGTTGATATCCTCCCGCTGCATGGCCGTCAGCAGAGACGACTTGTAAGCGCCGAAGAAATAGCTGAACACCGTCTGAGCCAGCGACAGCAGGTAGACGATGTAAAGATTCAGCTCCGCCGGAATATCGCCGTTTATCAGGCTTCGCAGGAAGGGCATCAGCGCCAGTCCCACTGTCAGGATAAAGCCGCCGATAAACCTGTAGATGGTTCGGTAAAGCTTCAGCAGCGCCGAGATGGCGGCTTTGTCATCCTCCGCCACCGGTCGGTACATGGCGTAGACCATGGCGCTGCCCACGCCCAGCTCCGCCAGGCTCAGCACCGTCAGGATAGACGCGAACAGATTGCTCAGGCCCAGATACTCCGGCCCCAGAGTCTTGATCATGATGGTGCGGATCACAAAGGGCACCAGCAAAGTCACCAGCCTGTCCACGGTTGCGAAAAAATGTTTCGTATGGAATTACGCGTTCTGTTTCCCATGGTTCTCCATAAGCCGCTTTCGCGGGAATTGTCACATATGATGAGTCGTATTGATATCGGTTTCCGGCGAGATGGTGATTTTATCGGGATTCTGGTTGAGGTACGCTCCCCACCAACCGAAGGAGCTGTTGGTCACAATATTGTGACGGCACTGTGCCATCAGCTGCATATCCCGGTAGCTGTTTTCGCCACCGTTGCAGCTGACATACACGATCTTATCCCGTTTCGGATTCAGTCCGAAAATAGCGTTGTGCTCCCGGCACCACCGGGCGCTGTCCGGGTCGCAGAAAAAGAAAAACACAGGGTTCTTCACATGCCGCTTCATATATCCCACCGCCCGGCGGAAATAGCCGCTTTTGTAGTACTTTCCGCTGGTGGGCAGCATATCGCCCCGGCGGACGTGGATGGCCACCGCCTCGCACTCGGCAATCTGTTCGGCATAGGCCCGGTTCTGTGCATCCTCGATGGGCGGAAACCGGAAGGCCTCCCGGAGCGCATGGTCAATACGCTCGATGCCGTTTCCCGGGCATTTGAAGGACAGCCGCTGCCCGATCAGCTGATCCTCGGGGCTGGTGTAGAAGAGGTGATCCATATCCGACGGCTCCGGTTTTTCCAGGTACTGCTTGTAAAGCCGCCGGATGTTGGCGTACGGGCCGGTCTGCTTGAGCCGCTAGGTCAGGGGCGGTGTGCCCTGCTTGCAGGCCGCCCACTCCAGTTTGTTCTCTTCAAAGTCTCCCCGGGCGTTGACCAGAGGAAGCCCCGCTTCCCCGAAGGCCCGGGCAAAATACACCGGCCAGTTCCACTCATGGAGCCAGAACTGAGAGGCCCTCACCGATGCCATCACGGTTTCCCGCTGCTCCCGGCTCAGGGTGTCCATCACATCCGGCGCGGCAATGCCGAAAATCCGGTCCAGCTCATAACCGTTCCACTGGCAAATGTAGTCATTTGCCTCCGGGATGTCGTACACAATTTTTTCAATATAGCACGGTTCTTCCGGGTTCGTCTGCTTCATTGCCAGATACTCGCAGTAGCTGAGCATCTGATTGCCCAGCCCTGATTCGATATGAACGACTTTCATGTTTCACTCCCCGACTGCTGTTATCCCCGGATGTCCAGCAGCTGCAATTGCCCGTGAAGGCAAATTTCCACGCTGTCCGCCGGGACGAACACACAGTCGCCCTTATAAATGTTGTGTACTTTTCCCGCAAAGCCCAGCGTGCCGCAGCCGTCCACGCACAGCAGCACCCGGAAGCTCATGGGGCCTGCCCGGAACGCCACCTTCTGCCGCCGCTCGGTGTTCACCAGCATCCGATAGACCTCAAAATATTTGCACCGGCACAGAAGCTCTCTTGCGCAGCCGGGCTGGTAGCGCAGCACCCGCATCGGCTGCCGGGGTTCAGCACTGGGTTTTAAGTTTGCCGCGGCAAGGGCCTTGTCCACATGCAGGGGACGTTTCCTGCCTTCCTTGTCCATCCGGTCGTAGTCATACAGCCGGTAGGTCAGGTTGCTGCTCTGCTGAATTTCCGCGATCAGTGCCCCTGCGCCGATGGCGTGAATGGTGCCCGCTTCGATGAAAAATACGTCATTTTTCGCAATGGGCACGGTTTGCAGATAGGTTTCCACGGTGCCGTCGGCGATGCTCCGGCGCAGGGTCTGCGCGCTTACGTCCCGGTTCAGGCCGTAAACCAGCCTGGCATCCCTGGCCGCGTCCAGCACATACCACATTTCCGTCTTGCCCCGCTGCCCGTTTTCATGGGCGGCGGCATATGCGTCCGTGGGATGCACCTGCACCGACAAATCCCTTTTCGCGTCAATGAACTTAATGAGGATGGGCAGTTCATCTGCGCTGTTTGGGTGGGTGCCCAGAAAATCCGGGTGGGCTTTCAGAATCCGGGCAAGGCTTTGCCCGTCAAATTCGCCCCCCACGGCAAAGCTCGGGCCGTCGGGATGGGTGGAGCACTCCCAGGTCTCCGCCAGCGGCTCCATGGGAAGGTCCTTGCAGAATTCGTCGTTCAGGCGGCTGCCGCCCCAGAGATAGTCCTTCCCCGTGGGCCGCAGAAAAATCGGTTCTCTCATAGCTCCAGCTCGTACTTCTTCTTGTCGCCCACATAGATGTTCTGTCCCAGCTGCACCTCAATGAGCTTCAGCTCTGTATCGGCAAACACCGTATGGCGGCAGCCCGCCTGCATAGTAATCACATCGCCGGGCGCCACCTTCTGCTCCATGCCGTCCACGACGGTCCGGCCCTGACCGGAGATCACCACCCAGACCTCGTCCCGGTACTGGTGGCTGTGGTAGTTCATGCAGTGGCCCGGGTTCAGGGTCACTTTAATGGTCATGGAAGCCTCTTCCACGTCCAGCACCCGGAAAGACCCCCAGCTTTTTTCGGCGAACATGGTCTGCTGGACGAATTTATCCACATAGGGCTTGATATAGCTGGACTGTTCCTTGTCGGAAACCAGAATGCCCTCGGCTGATGCGGAGATCACCACGTCGTGCAGGCCCATGGCCAGAATGGGCACGTCCATTTCGTTGACGATGTGCACGTTTTCGCACACATCGTTCAGCACGCCCTTGCCGATGACGTGCTCCTCCATGGCTTCCGTCAGGGTATTCCAGGTGCCCAGATCCATCCACTGCCCGGCGAATCGCTGTACCTGAATCTTCTCCTCCTTTTCCACCACGGCGTAATCGAAGGAGATTTTGGTCAGGGTGTCATATTTGGCGAACAAGTCGTGATAATCCGTAAAATCAATCAGTTCATGGGCTCTTTGCAGCACGTATTTCAGCTTGTAGGCAAACACGCCGCCGTTCCACAGGGCCCCCTGAGAAATATACCGGGCCGCCACATCGGCGGTGGGCTTTTCCTTGAAGGTTTTGACCATTGCGGTCTGCTCAGCGGTTTCAGGGATGATATAGCCGTACTTTTCGGACGGATAGGTAGGCTCGATGCCCATGAGCACCAGATTGGCCTCCCCCTTGTCCGCCTGCAGGGACAAACCCTTCAGGGCTTCAAAGTAGTCCTCGTTCACATAGGGGTCCACAGGACACACCACCACGGATTCCTCCGGGTCAACGCCCTGCACATCTGTCAGATAGGCGGTAGCCAGCGCGATAGCCGGGAAGGTATCCCGGCGGCAGGGCTCCACGGAAATGCCCACCGCATCCCCCAGCTGGTTGTGGATGGCGGAAACCTGGGTCTTCGCCGTGGCGATGGTCACGGTGGCGTCGGCGTCCACCTTCTTGATCTGGCGGTACACCCGCTGAACCATGGACTCATAGTCCCCGGCTTCGGTTTTGAAAAGCTTGATAAACTGCTTGGAACGGACGTCGTTGGACAGGGGCCACAGCCGCTTTCCCGACCCGCCGGACAGCAGGACAATATTCATATTTCTTCTTCCTTTCTCATTTCCCTGCGAGGGACAGAAGGCCGCTCTGCCGGTCAACGCGGTAGAGGGTATGGTCGGCGATTTCTTCCGGATTTTCAAACAAGCTGCCGTAGCTTTCCGCGAAATCCGCATTCAGCCGGCACAGTGCCACATAGTCATAGCCCTCCAGCAGGGCAGCGTGCCAGGCTTCGGCGGAAACCACATCCTGCTTCAGGTCATAGCCCAGAGCGCTGGTCACCGCCACCGGCTCTGCCCCGAACTGCACGATCACCTGATCCCGCCCGTCGCTGCCCTGAGACACAAAATACACCCGCTCCGTTTCGGCGCAGTTGTCCCGAATCTCCTCCGCCAATCCGTCCAGCGGCTCCCGGCGGACGTAGGACGCGGCGACTCCGTCCCGGTTCAGGAAGCTGTGAACCTCATTCATGGGGGCAGCAATCAGCAGCGCGGCGCACAGGCACAGCAGCGGCAGCTTCCCTTCCCGCCGGGACAGCAGCAGAAATCCACCAAAGAACAGGGGCAAAAACACGCTCAGATACGCGATGTTCATGTAGCGGTTGTAGGCTGCCAGATCAATGGCCTCCGACTCTGAAAAGCGGTAGGCGTAGGTGGCCCCCAGACAGTAGACGTACACGATGAGCTGCGCGAACATCAGGATTCCCGCCGTCCGGACAGCCTTTGCCCGTTCCGGACAGGCCTTCATCAGTCTGCCGCACAGGACGTACAGGGCCAGCGTCAGCAGGAGAGTCAGCGAAAAATAGCTGATGAGCACGCCGATTCCCTCCAGCCGGAACTCCCGGGAGAAGAACATCCGCTTGAAGGCTTCCACGCAGTCCTGCCGGTAGTAGCCGCCGGTGCGGAAAAAGAACATTTTGGTATATTCTACCATGTCAATCGGCTCAGAAAATACAAGTTTAGAGCTAAGTTTCAGAAGAATTTCCTTCCATACAAGCTTTGCGCCCAACGCGGAGATAAGCGGCAGCAGCGCCACCGCTCCCCGGCGCAAAGAGCGCTCCGCTCCCCTGGTCAACAGCCGGTTCCCGAAGAAAATTACGCCGATAAAGCAGGCAAAATACAGCCCCACATCCTTGGAAAGCACCAGCACGGCACAGAGCATCGCCACATAGGCCGTGTGCAGGCCGCCCCGGTCCTTCAGCAGCACCGCAAGGAAGCCGCAGCCTGCCAGCATTGCCACGAAGCTGTCAATGTACAGCAGCGTATAGGTCTGTCCGAAGAAAAGCAGGGGCAAAACAAACAGACACACCCCCGCCAGCACCGTTTTCCGGAAGGACAGCCCCCGGAAAAAGGGAAGCGCCGGCGCCAGCATCAGTACCTGATAGGCCAGAAACAGCCGCCATTCGCTGAAGGCGGCTTCCCCGTCCAGCAAATAATGGAGCTTCTGGAAAAAATACTGGAACAGCGCCATGGCCGGGGGATAGGACTGGTAGTGGATGCCGGAAGCGGGGTTGGCGGCGAAATCATCCAGAACCATCATTTTCCGCACACACAGCTGCCAGTGGGAAAAATCGTCCCAGCCCGTGGACAGCATCCCGTAATCTCCCAGCATCAGCAGGGCGAAAATGACGCAGAAAATGACGAATGCCGGGGTAATCATGCCCTTTACCAGCTGTTTTCCCCCGCCCCTGACCACGCGCCAAAGGCCATAGCCCCAAAAGCCCGCCGCCGCCAGCACAATGGCGTATACCCCCGCGCTCAGCAGGCCCGCCGCGCCGAACAGGAACAGCGCGAGGACGATGCCCATGCAGGTCAGCGGCAGTATTTCCTCGAACTTTCGTCCGAACCGCGCCGCCGCGAAGACGCTGCCGGACAGCAGCACCCCAAGGAAAAGGCCGGTATCAAGCATAGTTCCGTTCTCCGTTTCGTTTTATCGTTCCGCCCGCATGGGATTGTTCAGGAAATCCTCGTAGGCAAGACGGATGCCGTCTTCCAGTTCCGTCTTGTAGGTCCAGCCCAGGGCCGTGGCCTTGGACACGTCCAAAAGCTTTCGGGGGGTGCCGTTGGGCTTACTGGTGTCCCACTTGATTTCGCCGGTATAGCCGATGACCTTCGCCACCAGCTCCGTCAGTTCCCTGATGGTCAGCTCCTTGCCGGTACCGGCATTGACGGTTTCGTCGCCAGAGTAGTTATTCATCAGGAACACGCAGAGATTTGCAAGGTCGTCCACGTACAAAAACTCCCGCAGAGGAGAGCCGTCGCCCCAGCAGGTGACCTCAGTCTTGCCTTCCACCTTGGCCTCGTGGAACCGGCGGATAAGCGCCGGGAGAACGTGGGAGTGGGTGGGATGGTAGTTGTCGTTGGGGCCGTAGAGGTTGGTGGGCATCACGGAAATGTAGTCGGTGCCGTACTGTTTGTTCAGAAATTCGCAGTATTTCAGGCCCGAAATCTTTGCCAGTGCGTAGGCTTCGTTGGTCTTTTCCAGCTCGGAGGTTAAAAGGCAGCTTTCCTTCATGGGCTGGGGCGCCATCCGGGGGTAGATGCAGGAAGAGCCAAGGAATTCCAGCTTCTTGCAGCCGTTTTTCCAGGCGGAGTGGATGACGTTCATTTCCAGAATCATGTTGTCGTACATGAAATCGGCAAGGGCGTTCTGGTTTGCCACGATGCCGCCCACCTTGGCGGCGGCGAGGAAGACATACTCTGGCTTTTCCTCAGCGAAGAAAGCCTCAACTGCGTCCTGACGGGTCAGGTCTAACTCTTTATGGGTTCTGGTGATAATATTGTTGTAGCCCTGCCGGTTCAGTTCCCGGACAATGGCACTGCCCACCATGCCCCGGTGGCCCGCCACATAAATTTTCGCATTCTTCTCCATCATTGCGCGCTGACCTCCTTCATGGTCTTTTCCCGCATGGCTTTCTGCCGGTCATGCACCGCCATAATCCGCACCAGTTCCTCATAGCTGGTCTTCTGAGGATTCCAGCCGAGGACGGTTTTCGCCTTGGTGGGGTCGCCCCAGAGGTTGTCCACGTCCGTGGGCCGGAACCACTGGGGGTTCACGGAAACCAGCAGCTTACCGGTTTCGGCGTCGTAGCCCTTCTCGTCCAGTCCCTCGCCCTCCCAGCGAATGGTCATTCCATTGGCGGCGAAGGCTTTTTCCGTAAAGTCCCGGACGGTGTGCTGCTCGCCGGTGGCGATAACAAAATCCTCGGGGGTGTGGTGCTGCAAAATCATCCACATGCACTCCACGTAATCCTTGGCGTAGCCCCAGTCCCGGAGAGAATCCATGTTGCCCAGCTCCAGATGATCCTGCAAGCCCTCAGCGATACGTCCGGCAGCCAGCGTGATCTTCCGGGTGACAAAATTCTCGCCCCGGCGTTCGGACTCGTGGTTAAACAGGATGCCGTTGACGGCGAACATGCCGTAGGCCTCCCGATATTCTTTCGTAATCCAGTAGCCGTACTGCTTGGCAACGGCATAGGGGCTGTAGGGGTGGAAGGGGGTCGTCTCCCGCTGGGGAACTTCCTCCACTTTGCCGAACAGCTCCGAGGTGGACGCCTGATAGAATTTGGTCTTTTTCGTCAGCCCCAGAATCCGGCAGGCTTCCAGTATCCGCAGCACGCCCAGGGCGTCCACGTCGCCGGAATACTCGGGTACGTCAAAGCTGACCTGCACATGGGACTGGGCCGCCAGATTATAGATTTCATTGGGCTGAACCAGAGAAATCACACGGATGAGGGACGAAGAATCGGACAGGTCCCCGTCGTGCAGGGTGATTTTATCCAAGATGTGGTCGATTCTCGCGGTGTTGGACAGGGAAGCCCGGCGGGTGATGCCGTGAACCTCATAGCCCTTTTCCAGCAGGAACTCCGCAAGATAGGAGCCGTCCTGACCGGTGATGCCGGTAATCAGCGCAACTTTAGACATACAGTATCCTCCAATCAAAATATCGCAATCGCAAGGGCGAAAAAGGCAGATTTCCTCCTGTGATAGCACAGCTACCTTATCATACCGCATTTTCAGTCGAAAATCAATCCACCATTGCGGGAAAAGCATCCTAACCGGGCTTTTCTTTTGGTCTTTCCTGTGATATACTGGCGGAAACCATATTCAAAAAGGATGAACCATATGAAAGCAGAACGCAATTTCCCCAGATTTATCATCACCGCCAAGGGCACGAAGTGGACAGAGCAGGGCCACCCCTGGATTTACGCCGACGAGGTCATTCGGGAGGAGGGCGACTGCGAAAACGGCGGCCTTGCCGACGCGGTCAGCGAAAAGGGGAAGTATCTCGGCACCGGCTTTGTCAGCCGCCAGAGCAAAATCCGGCTGCGCCTGGTCTCCCGCAACGCCAACGACCGGTTTGACGAGGCTTTCTGGCAGCGGCGCATCCAGTACGCCTGGGACTACCGGAAAACCGTCATGGGCGGGGACATTTCCTGCTGCCGGGTTATCTTCGGCGAGGCCGACGGCTTCCCGGGGCTGACGGTGGACCGGTTTTCCGACATTCTCGTGACCCAGACTCTGTCCGTGGGCATGGAACGCGTCAAGGACCTGGTGTTTCCATTGCTTGTTCAGGTTCTCCGGGCCGACGGGCAGGACATCCGGGGCATCTATGAGCGCAACGACGTTGCCATCCGGGAGCTGGAGGGCCTTCCTCAGAACAAGGGCTGGTATCCCCTGCCCGGGGAGGATGCTCCCGCCAATACCGTGACGGAAATCTGCGAAAACGGCATTTTCTACCGGGTGGACGTGGAAAACGGGCAGAAAACCGGATTTTTCCTTGACCAGAAGTACAACCGTCTTGCCGTTGCCCGGCTGGCGAAGGGCAAGCGGGTCTTAGACTGCTTCACCCACACCGGCTCCTTCGCCCTGAACGCTGCCATGGGCGGGGCGGAACACGTGACGGCGGTGGACATTTCCGCCTCCGCCATCGAAATGGCAAAGGCCAACGCCGCCCGGAACGGCCTGACGGACAGGATGGATTTTGTGGTAGCCGATGTCTTCGACCTGCTGCCGGAGCTTATCGCGAAGGGAAAAGCGCCCTACGACTTCATTATTCTCGACCCTCCGGCCTTTACCAAGTCCCGGAAAACCGTTGGCAGCGCCCAGCGGGGCTACAAGGAGATTAACCTCAGGGCGCTGAAGCTGCTGCCCCGGGGCGGCTACTTCGCTACAGCCTCCTGCAGCCACTTCATGCCCTCGGAGCTGTTCGTGAAGATGCTGCGCTCGGCAGCGCTGGACGCGGGGGTGGAGCTGCGGCAGATTGAAGCCCGGCAGCAGGCCCCGGATCATCCCATATTATGGAACGTACCCGAGACAGATTATCTGAAGTTCTACATCTTTCAGGTGGTGTAGCTTTCGAGCAAACCGTTCTGCCGTGTTTCATTGAACACTGCACCTACCGGAATACAGAAAGGCGGCTGGGAACGCATTCCCAGCCGTCTGTTGTTACTTATGATCCCGCCACAGAAGGCCGCAGGTTTCATCGGCCCAGCTGTACTGGGTCATGTACTCCCCCCGGAATTCCGGGTGTCCCGTTCTCAGGTAATCGTAATAATCGCAGGACATCCGCCGGGTGTCCAGACTGTAGCTGTAGCCGCTCTGAATAAGCACCGCCTCCGCGCCTGCGTCTTCCAGTGTGTGCCGCAGATCTACGAACAGCTGCCGCAGATAGTTGCGGCACCGGTCCTCGTCGCAGTCATCCCCCCAGAGCTTGGCGCTGATCTCCCGGGACGTGGTGCCCGCGCCCTTGCAGTCCACCAGAAAAGCCAGCAGTTCCTTTGTTTTACTGCGCCGGAAGGATAGCGTTCTGCCCTGGGCGTAGGCCTCAAACATTCCGAAGCAGTGCACGGTAAGCAGGGCTTCCTCCGAGTGTCTGCCTTTGATATGGTCGATCTCCCCCTGCACATCCTCCGCGGAAATGGGCTTGAGCAGATATCCGGATGCCCGGAGCTTAAAGGCCTCCACCGCATAGTGCTCATAGCCGGTGGTGAACACAATCCGGCAGTTCGGGCGAAGCTGCCGCAGCTTCTCCGCCAGCGCCATGCCGCCCATGCCCCGCATTTCGATGTCCAGGAACGCCACGTCCGCCGGATGCTCCCCGGCCCACGCCAGCGCATCGGCACAGCTTCCGAACTGCGCGACCTGTTCGATGTCCGGTGACGCTTCCAGCGCCCGGACCAGCGCCCGGAGCAGCAAAGGTTCATCATCTACCGCAATTGCCGTCATCGCTCATCCCTCCCTGGGAATCTGAATGGTAACCGTCGTTCCAAGCCCCGGAGTGCTCTGCACCGTCAGGGTGCCGCCGCACATGGTTTCCAGCCGGGTGCGGATGTTCCGCAGGCCCACGTGCCTGTCGTCCTGCCGGAGTGTTGCCGGGTCAAAGCCCGCACCGGTATCCATGACCCGGACGCAGTAATGGGTGTCCGTCTCATAGGTAGACACGGTCACAGTGCCGCCCTCGGGCAGTTTCATAAGGCCATGCTTAATAGCGTTTTCCACCAGCGGCTGCACTGACAGGGCAGGCAGCAGGAAGTCCTCGCTTTGCAGGTCAAAATTCACCGTAATATCCGGGAACCGGGTCTTCTCGATACTGACGTAGCACCGCACATGCTCCATTTCCCGGGAAATACGGATCGGCGCCGGATTGTCCAGCTCCCCCAGATTGCCCCGGAGGTATTTGGAAAAGTTGTGCACCAGCTGCGCGGCGGCGTCCGGCTGAACCTCACACAGCTGCTCGATGCTGCCAAGGGTATTGTAAATAAAATGGGGCTTGATCTGGCTCATCATGATTGCCATGCGGCTTTCCGTCAGCTGGTGTTCCTGTTCGGCGATCTGCCGCTCAGCCTCTGCCAGCTGTTTTTCCTGTTCCGCCGCCCGGAACAGCAGATTCGCGCCTCTGACGCTGAAGTAAATCAGCAGGGCCAGCAGGGACAACCGCAGACCGGAGGAGGTTCCCCGAATGTAGTACGCGGCAGTATCCGCCGCCACGCCCGCCACTAAGATCAGCGCCGTCCAGGAGCCGGGGGGCTGAGTGGGGTCCCGGCGGCGCTTTATCCTGTCACAGACCACATTGGCCAGCAGCAGCACCACGCCGATGCCGATGGTCAGGTGAATGATTGTGAAGTTTTCCCGCAGATCCCGGATGCCCAATACCTGAAGCGCCAGCAGTACCAGGCTGGCAGCCGCCGCCAGAGCGCAGTACCAGTCCAGCATCCGGCGGCCGCTCCGGCTGAGACCCGTTTCCACGGATTTGACCAGAGGTGTAACCCCCGCCATCAGCATGACAGCCGAGGTATAGAACAGAAACACAGGCTTTTCCGGCAGCAGGAAAGGTGTGAACCGGGTGTCGGCCAGCCGCCACAGGCCCACCATCATTGAGAACAGCCCCAGCATCGCCAGTCCGTCGTTTTCCCGCTTGTAATGCCGACGGAAGGCGGTGACGCACAGGAACACCACGCCCACAAGCAGCAGCAGAATGCTGAGAATCAGCTGGGGCAAATCCTGTGCCAGCTGCGCCTTACAGATCGCCAGCTGGGAGCCGATGAGGAAGGTAGCCTGCCGGGTGCGGACGCTCTCGTAGGCGGGAAGGATCCTGACAAGGATCTCCTTTCCTGCATCCTCACGGCGCAGAGGGATCAGGGACCAGTTGCTGCCCACAGTCTTTACCGGCAGGTTTCCGGCGGGTTTCAGGCTGTAGATCAGCTGCCCGTCAACGTAGACCTCGGCATACTGGTGCACCGTGTAGAAAGCGAGGCAGGCATCCCGCTCCGCCGATGGGATGCAGAAGGCATACTCCCGGGCCACGCCAATGGGGGACGATTCGTCCTCCACTTCCCGCACCACAGGATCTTGCACCGTTTCAAAGCCCTCGGCGCTCCGGCTGCTCCACACCACCGGGTCCGCACTAACCCACAAATACCCCAGCAGCGCCAGCAGCATTGCCCCGGCAAACAGCGGCAGCACCACAGACAACCGGTGGGCAAGGCCCTTTCCGGCGGATTTTCCGCTTGCTTCGCGCTTCACGGCACGCCTCCTTCCGCAAATTTTCTACGGATTGCATACTTACCGGATGAACGCAGCGCATAGTCAATGGGACATCCCGCCCCGCTGCGGCACCCGGCCCGATTGTATATTACATCAGTTTCTCCGCAAAATCAACTGACAATCCCATGATACACGACGCGCAGTGACAAGCCTGCGGCAAATCCCCTCAATTCGCCGATTATCCGGAATTCTGCCTGTTTCAGGCGGCGCAGGGTTGTCTGTCCCCTTGCTTTTTCCGGGGAGAATATGATATAATGGCAAAAATGTATGTGCTCTGCGGAACAGGAGATTGTCATATGAATCAGATGCCTGCCATTGTTGCCATTGGCTATAACCGAAAGGACTCTCTGGAGCGGCTGCTGAACTCCATTTTGGACGCGGATTATCCCGATGGGGAAATCCCCCTGATCATCAGCATCGACCACCACCCGGATAATCAGCCCGTCATTGACCTTGCGAACAGCGTCCGCTGGGCGCATGGCCCGAAAATCGTGAAGACCCACACCCAGCGCATGGGCCTTCGGCCCCATGTACTGGAATGCGGCAGCTACAGCCTGACCTACGGCTGTGCCATCGTGCTGGAGGATGATCTGTTCGTATCGAAGGATTACTACCGCTATACCATGGCGGCACAGGAATTCTACGCGGACTGCCCCCAGGTCGCCGGTGTGGCGCTGTACAGCTATGCCCGGGATGAGGCCGGTGTTTTCCCCTTTACGCCCCAGGCCAGCCCTTGGGACACCTACTTCATCGGTACGGAAGTCTCCTGGGGCCAGAGCTGGACGGCCCGCCAGTGGGAGGCCTTTATGGACTGGTACCATGCCCACCCGGTTCTGGAGCCCATGCCGGGTCTGCCGGAGCATATCCGCAGCTGGCCCGAGACCTCCTGGGCCAAATACTTTGCCGCCTACATGGCCGATCAGGGAAAATACTATGTCTGCGGTTACTTCTCCCGTTCCACCTGCTTCAACGAAGCAGGCCAGCATACCGGTCTGAAGGAGATCTGGTTTCAGA
Source organism: Faecousia sp. (assembly GCA_034113565.1). Taxonomy (GTDB): domain Bacteria; phylum Bacillota; class Clostridia; order Oscillospirales; family Oscillospiraceae; genus Faecousia. The sequence continues at coordinate 2,225 of JAXEXE010000057.1, read as the reverse complement.
CCCGCCTGATGCAGGGGGTTCCGGAAGCCTACCGCTTTCCTCCCTTCGATCAGGGGATAAAGTATGATTCCTATTTGGAAAGCACGGAGCTTCAGCCCTATCTTGACCAATATACCGGGGGAAAGCCGGTTCGCGTCGCCATCCACGGGGAGCATTTGCAGGGGGAGGAACCCTTTCTTCTCACCACCGAGGCTCTGCCCTACGCCATCGCCGCGGACTTCGGCTACGAAATGACGCCGGTGGAACAAAATATCATCTACGGCGTTGCGGGAAACGACATCCATCTGTATGACCTGAGCCGCCCCGGCCCTGTACCCGCCAACCGGTTCGTTCGGGAACAGCACGAGCTGTGCACCCTGCGGGGCAGGCATCTGCTGAAATTCTGCGGGTTTAAGTTCCTCAATAAACTCCGCGGAAAGCTGTCCGCGAAAAAATGAATTCGAAGGGAGTATCCAGTGTAATGGATTCGAAACTGTATCGCCGCTATTGGGTCAAGGGCACGCTGCGCAGCTTTGAGAGAACCCTGTGCCGGAAGCTCCACCTGGCCTGGAAAGAACCCGAAGTCTACGCCGGCAGGCCCATCGTGCCCATTGCGGAAGCCCAGACCTATATTGCCGAACGCGTCCTCAGTGGAGAGCCATTTGCGGCGGGCCGGTACGGAGGCACGGAACTTCGCAGCTTTTATCACTTGGATTCCATAACGCCGCTCCAGCCCGAAATCAAGGAGCAGCTTCTGGACGAAATGTGCTGCAACGCCGGTTTCTTTCCCCACGACTTTCCGTATCTGGAGCGATTCGCGGATACCATGCGGGAGGCCAGCAGGCAGATGGATGTACTGTGCGTATGGTTTAACCGCATGGAGGATTATGTCATTGAAGCCTACGGAAATCCCGCGATGATCACACTGCTGCGAGCCTTGGAGCCATGGTATGTGGAGCATCCCTGGTCGGCGGCGCTGGCGGGGCAAAAGGTGCTGGTGATCCACCCCTTCAAAGACACCATTCTGAGTCAGTATGAAAAACAGGAGAAGCTCTTCGAGAATCCCGAAGTTTTCCCGGAATTGGCGGATTTGCGCGTCGTAAAGGCGGTGCAGACCATTGCCGGAAACCGTGACGAACGGTTTGGGGACTGGTTTGAGGCTCTGGACTGGATGTATACGGAAGCCATGAAGGCTGACTTTGACGTGGCGATCATTGGCTGCGGCGCCTATGGGTTCCCTCTGGCGGCAAAACTGAAGGAAGCCGGAAAGCAGGCCATCCACATGGGCGGCGCAACACAGCTGCTGTTCGGCATCAAGGGCGGCCGCTGGGATACCCACCCGGTCATTTCCAAGCTGTACAACGAGCACTGGGTTCGCCCTGCGGCTTCGGAAACCCCCAACAGCATCCAGCGCGTGGAGGGCGGCTGTTACTGGTAGGGCTTCCCCACCGCCCATCCCGTTCTTTCTGGTTAGGTAGCCTTCATCTCCCGCAGAATGCTGCTTAAAACAGAATTTTTCTTCCAATATTGATTTTTCCTCTTATCTATGCTATTATTAGACAGCATCCTCCATATGGATTGATTTGGATACTGTTCTCATCGGCATTTTGAAAGAGGGAATCTTATGAAAAAGCTCTCCACTGCCCGTTTGGCGGAAACCGTGAAAAAAGGAAGAAAAGCGAAGAATCTGACCCAGGCCCAGCTGGCTGATCTGACGGGCATCAACCGCTCCATGATCGGACGGCTGGAAAACGAGGCCTTCAAGCCCTCCACCGATCAGCTGGAAGCCATCGCCGAGGTGCTGGGCTTTGAGGTCACCGACCTGTACGTGGAAACGGGGAAAGAGACTGCCAGCGTTCAGCCCGCGAAGCCCTGCAACATTGCCGTGGCGGGTACCGGCTACGTGGGTCTGTCCATTGCCACACTGCTTGCCCAGCACAATCACGTCACCGCCGTGGACATCCTGCCGGAAAAAGTCCAGCTGATCAACCGCAGAAAGTCCCCGATTCAGGACGAATACATCGAAAAATACCTGGCGGAGAAGGATCTTGACCTGACCGCCACGCTGGACGGCGAAAGCGCCTACCGGGACGCGGATTTCGTGGTCATCGCCGCCCCCACCAACTACGACAGCAAGAAGAACTACTTCGACACCTCCGCCGTGGAGGCTGTCATTGAGCTGGTGCTGAAGGTCAACCCCAGCGCCACCATGGTCATCAAGTCCACCATTCCCGTGGGCTATACCG
>JAXEXE010000056.1:0-2582 GCA_034113565.1 Faecousia sp. | reverse complement strand
GAGTGTGGCGGACAAGCCGCCCGCACCCGCCAAGCAAGCCAGAAAATCCTATGGTGAATTTGGCTGGGTCAAGCTCACCGATGACGAATACAACCGCCTGTTAAATGACCTTGGAGAGGCTGAGGTCAAGCGGTGTATCGCTTATGTCGATGAGTCAGCGCAGGCTACCGGGAATAAGAACAAGTGGCGGGACTGGAACCTTGTGGTCAGGAAATGCCATAAGCAGGGATGGGGCTTAAATCAACAGCAGAAAAATGGTGGCTATGAGAACGGAATAGACCGGCTGGCCAGAATGTACAGGGAGGAATTTGGAGAATGACCAAACAAGATACATACCAAGTGCTTGCAACCTTGCAGGCGTTTTACCCGGACTCTTTCCGTGGGATGACAGATTCCGCAGCACAGCTGAAGGTCACACTTTGGCAAGAGCAGTTTGCGGACGAACCCGCCACATTGGTGCAGGCAGCAGTTAAGGCCTATGTCTCGACTGACAAGAAGGGATTTATGCCTGTTCCTGGGCAGATTAAAGAGCAAATCTCCATTCTCCAAGATCAAGGCGGTTTGAACGAGCAGGACGCATGGGAGCTGGTTACAAATGCGCTTCGCAACTCCTCCTATGGTTCCGCTGAGGAATTTGCAAAGCTCCCGCCAGATGTGCAGCGGGCAGTTGGTAGCTCAAATATGCTGAGAACATGGGCGGCGGTGAATTTCAGTGAGCTGCAAACAGTAATTGCCTCCAATTTCAAACGGGACTATCGGTCAATTGCTGCTCAGAAAAAGGACTTTGCCAAAATTCCGGAATCCGTCAAGCAAATTGCCACCGCCACCAATCTCTTAGAGGGAGAACATGAGCAGTAAATCACAGCGCAAGGGTGCAGCCGGGGAGCGGGAGCTGGCCGCGCTGCTGTCGGCTGCTGGGTATGAATGCCAGCGTGGCGGCTCCCTGTCCTTCGGGGAAATCCCTGATGTTCTCGGCCTGCCGGGTATCCACATTGAGTGCAAGAGGGTGGAACGGTTGAATGTCGGTGAGGCTATGGAACAGGCAATCAGGGACAGTGACAGGATGCATGACGGTATTCCCGCTCTATTCCACCGGCGCAATCGGAAACCGTGGCTTGTGACCATGCGGCTGGAGGATTGGCTGAAGCTCTACGGCTCCAAGTAAAAAGCCAGCTCCTCGGGCTGAAAACCCTTGGGGCTGGCATGATCGATAGCAAGATCATTTTACAGGAGAGTGAACGTTATGTCAACCTGTTGGAATGCTTGGTATGCGAAATGTCCGTTTTTCAGAACAGATGATGGACGAAACACAATAACTTGCGAGGGTATCACGGATGCGTGTACTTTCAGCTTGCGATTCACGAAAAAGAGTGACTATGAGAAGCAGATGGAGGTATTTTGTATGGAAAAATATGAAAATTGCGAAGTTTACCGCATGATAGAATCACAGTATGAGGAATGACCAACCGTATCAAATCTGCATCATAATTGCACCAAAAAGCGGCATTTCAGATGGAAACGAAATGACCAAAAAGCGGCTACAAATAACGCTGATTCCGTTGAAAAAATGATAGTTGCAGGCGGATGCCAATGTGACAAAGATGTCACAAAACCGTGACAAAAACAGATGAAATCGAGAAAGAGTATTGGGGGTAAATATGTCAGATTACTTCAAAAAGCGAATGGAATCCGTATTCGGAAGCGAAGAAACCAGAAAAAGCATCGTTGACAGTGGTTTTATCAATTCTTTCGTGAAGGATTCCAACGACTTTTTTACGCGAGCAAAAAGTGACTTCGATAGCGATGATACGCAGTTCTGGGATGTGAGGTATGCGGCGCGTCAGAGTACAGCGAACAATCTGCGAAGAAGAAGTTTTCAGATCCAGCAGTATCTGGATGAAAACAGAGGCAGTATGGATAGCGCGGAATATGACAGGATCAAATCCACGCTGGATGACTTTGGAAGGCAGACAGCGCAGACCATGTTTTCCCTGTACCGAAAGAACCAGATTTTCGGAATTCGGGAATATACCGCATCTGACTACGAAACAGACCAGCAGGACAGCGGGATCGCGGATATTTCCTCCCTTGAGCAAGAGATTCAGGATCTGAAATCTTTTATTGATGAATCGGAATACGACTGGACGGATACAAACCAGAGAAAAAAGGCAAGTCAGGACGTAGACCGGCTGAACGATTTGGAGGACAGATACACCTTAGCCAGATATCAGAATATGATTGCCGGACTTTCGGATAAAGATCGGAAGGCTCTGGAGGACAGCCACGGGAAAGACGGATCTATGGCATACGGCTACCTTCTTCAGAAAGGATACAGCCGTGAAGATATCAACGCCATGTACGAAACCCTGAAGCGGGAGAAGACGGCTGAGATGTCCGATGAATCGTTGGCCTCTGTATACGACTGGACTGGGAAAAACGCGGGAACCGCCGCGGCCGGTTTTGCAGGTGCCAGAGCCGGGAATCTGGCAGGGGCCGTAACCGGAACGTTCCAGACCATCAACGATACGGCCAGACACTATTTGCAGGGTTCTCCATACCACGGAACTGACCCGAATGCCGCA
>JAXEXE010000055.1:0-12069 GCA_034113565.1 Faecousia sp. | reverse complement strand
TTGCGAGGAGGGCGAAGCCCGACGTGGCAATCCGTTCCCCTTCTCACGTTCCGAATACATACCTGCTACGAAAAGAAGTACGGATTGCCACGCCAGTGTGCGCACTGGCTCGCAATGACATGTTTTCTTAGTCAGCTATAGAACAATTTATCAGCGCAAGCAGTTCCTTTTTCTGTTCTTCCGTCCCCCCGGCTGGATATACAGAGATTCTCCTGTGCTTTTTCTGCAAAGGGCACAAATAACCCTCCCGCACCAGTCTGGCGATGTGTGCCAACGTTATTATGGTATCATCGTCAGCACCAAGGCAGGCCTTCACCAACTCCGGTCGGTGGGACACCTCCCCCAAGGGCTTCCCCAAAGCCCGCAAGCCGCAGACCACCACAATTTCCTCCGCATTCTCCGGGAGCACCGGTTCCGTGGCATTGGGGAATTTGATGGGCTTGCGGCCTGAGCCGTCGGCCTCCACCAGCACCACATCCGCGTGGACGCAGACCTTTGCATAGGTTTCCGGCGAGAGGGAACGGATTTTCTCCCCCTCCGGAACCCCCGCCATCACATAGCCCCGCCGGTTCAGTTCCCCAAGGATGGTATCGGGGTCGTCGGACAGCACTGTGTCCGGCTCGATGAACATATGGGTGGAGGTGGTGACAAGCACCGTTTTTCCCTCGGCCCGGAAAGCCGCCGCCTGTTCATGAATCAGAGTGGTCTTCCCCCCGGCGCCCACAAAAGCACGAATCATAGCCTGCTCCTCAAATACAGAATCGCTTCCAGCACCCCGCCGGCAATGCACCGGGCTTTGTCGGAAATGGTAAAGCAGTTGTCAAATTCTTCGATTCTCGGGTCGATATCCGCGATTTTGAAGCCCTGCGTTACCGGGTAGCCGTCCCGAATCAGGCCCCGGAGCAGGCCGGATATGGCGGCAGTCACCGGGATTTCTCCATTTATTGTCTCCACCAGGGCGATGGTCTGGCCCCTTTCCACGGTGTCGGTGATTTTGGATACATTCCGCAGAATCCCCGCCGCCGGGCTGTGGATGACCCGCTCCTTGCCGAAGCCTGCGATGATGCCGGGGATGCCGGTGTTGGGGGCGGCGGAGCCGGAATAGAGCACCTTTCCCAGATTGTGGCCCCGTTTTGTCTCCACCACCGCGTCCACGTCCGTCCCCGCCGTGAAGCCCGGGCCTAAGCCTACCGTGATGGGGGCCATGCCCCGATGGGTGCCCAGATTTTTCTTGGCGAGAATGGCATCCACCACCGCCAAAGGCCGAAACCGGGCAATGCTCTCCCCTGCCGGGTCAATCAGCATGGCGATCTTTCCGGCTTTCAGCAGTGATTCCGCTTCTTCCCCGGTTCCGGCAAGGGTACAGCTCACCCCTTCCACGGTCTGCGCCCCCTGATACACCGCTTCCGAAAAGGCCACGTTCCGGCGGATTGCGGAAGGGTTCTTCGTTTCCAGCACCAGCACGGGAAAGCCGCACCGGTGAAGCTTGTAAATCGTGCCGGTGGCAAGGTCGCCGCCGCCCCGGACGATGATGAGATTTTCCGTTATTCCAGACATAGAAAGGCGTCTTCCTTTTCCGTAACATAGCCCACAATGGCCGCTTGCGGAATGTGATCCCGCAGTTTCCGCAGACAGTCTTCCGCCTCCTTTTCCGGCAGGGCAAACAGCAGGCCGCCGCTGGTCTGGGGGTCGTAGAGAATGTCCTGCATGGCAAGGCTGACTTCCCGGCGCAGCTTCACCCCCGGCCCGGCGTACTGCCGGTTCCGGTATGCCCCCGCGGGAACCAGCCCCATGGAAGCAAACTCCAGCGCATCAGCGTGATAGGGTACGGTATCCACCGTAATGTGCAGGGTGCAATTGCTTCCCTGGGCCATTTCATAGCCGTGGCCCAGCAGGGAAAAGCCAGTAATGTCGGTGCAGCTGTGGACAGAGTAGTTTACCATAACATCTCTGGCAGTCTTGTTCAGCGTCGCCATTTGGGCATAAATTCGGTTCAGGACGGAAGCATCCACCATGTCCGCTTTCGCCGCCGTGGTGAGGATGCCGATGCCCAGAGGTTTGGTCAGAATCAGCACGTCTCCGGGCTGGGCGTTACTGTTGGTCAGCACCTTTTTCGGGTGCACAAAGCCGGACACTGCCAGACCGTAAATCGGTTCCGCCCCGCGAATGGTGTGGCCCCCTGTGATGATGGCCCCGGCCTCGTAGGCAGCGTCATAACCGCCCCGGAGAATTTCCCGGATGGCCTCCTCGGGCATCCCTTCCGCGGCGCAGAGGATGTTCAGCGCCAGCTTGGGCTCGCCGCCCATGGCGTAGACATCGCTCATGGCGTTGACGGCGGCGATTCTTCCATAGAGGAAGGGGTCGTCCACGATGGGCGGAAAAAAGTCGGTGGTCTGAATCAGGGCGGTGTTCTCGTCCAGCACGTAGACGCTGGCGTCATCGCTCTTGTCATAGCCCACGATGAGACGGGGGTCTGCGTGGGTCTGAAAGCCCTCCAGCATTTTGGCAAGGGTGCCCGCCCCCAGCTTCGCCCCGCAGCCGGCGCAGTTTGCCAGCTTTGTCAGCTTCACTTCCGTCTCCATATCAGGGCCTTACAAGAGTCGTTGCGGATTCCATCCGCTCCACAATGTCGTACATATTGGTAACGCCGCCAACCATCAGCTTCTCCTTCAGGCCGTAGAAGTCCAAACAGGTACCGCAGGTGAGAATGGTGACGCCCTCGGATTCCAGCAGCTTCAGGTCTTCCAGCGTGTCCGCGCCCTCGGTTGTGAGGTACGCCCCGGTATTGTAGCACAGAATGGTCTCCGGCAGGGTGTCCTGCTTGGTCAGGGCAAACACAAAGGCCTTCATCAGGGCCTTGCCCAGCTTTTCCTCGCCGGTGCCCATGGTGTTGGCGGACAGCACCACCAGCATCCCCTTCTTCCGGGCATCCACAGCGCAGGCGGTTTCCGGCTCTGCCTTGGCATCCCCGCCGATGTGCATGGTGACGGTAAATTCCGTGTCGCCTTGCTTTTCGCTGACGGCGGCAAAGCCCATGTGCTGGGCAAACCGCTGCAAATTCTGAACGGCAATTTCATTGTCCACCCGGACAATCAGCGTATCGCCGGGGTGCAGGCTTTCGGCGGCCTTCTTGGCGTTGACAACGGGCAGCGGGCAGGCCATGCCCCGGGCATCTACCATTTTTTCCATATTTCTTCCTCCTGTGCGATTTCCCGCAGCGCGGCAATCGCGGTATTGATTTGCTCCATCGTGTTGTAATGGGAAAAGCTGAACCGGACGGCGCCCCGCTGACCTGTCCCCAGCGCGTCGTGGAGCAGGGGCGCGCAGTGGGCGCCGGGACGGGTGGCGATTTCGAATTCAGAGAACAGTGCGTCGCTGACCTGAGACGAGTCATAGTCCCGCACGTTCAGACTGACGATGGGGCACCGTTCCCGACCGGAAAAGTCACCGTAAACGTTGATGCCGGGGATGGCGTTCACCCCCTCATAAAAGGCCCACATCAGGTCAAGTTCTTTTTGCCGGATCCTGTCCACACCTGTTTCCAGCAGATACCCCACGCCCGCGTTCAGGCCAGCTAAGCCGTGGGCATTCAGGGTGCCCGCTTCCAGCGCCGTGGGCATCTGGGCGGGGTGAGTTTTGCTATGGGACTGAACACCGCTGCCGCCGGTGAGCAGGGGGCGAACTGTGACACCCTCCCGGACGTATAACCCAGCGGTGCCCTGCGGGCCGAGAAGCCCCTTGTGGCCCGTAAAGCAAAGAATGTCGATGTTCATTTCCTGCACGTCAATGGGAAATACCCCCGCCGTCTGGGAGGCATCCACCACAAACAGCAGTCCATACCGTTTGGCAATGGCCCCAATGCGCCCAATGTCCAGCAGATTTCCCGTCAGATTGGAGCCGTGGGTGCAGACAATCGCCCGGGTATTGTCCCGGATGGCGGCCTCAAAACCGCCATAGTCAATCCGGCCCTGCCGATCGGCTGGCAGAATGGTCAGCGCTGCCCCCTGCCCTTCCAGCTCGTACAGGGGCCTCAGGACGGAGTTGTGCTCCATGGCGGTGGTAATCACATGGTCGCCGGGGTTCAGAATTCCCTTGATGGCAATGTTCAGGGCCTGCGTTGCGTTGGCAGTGAAGGCGATTTGCGCCGGATTTTCGGCGTGGAACAGTTGGGCAAGGGCGCAGCGGGCTTCGTAAACTGCCCGGGACGCCGCCATGGCCGGTTCGTGGACACCCCGTCCGGGGTTTCCAAAGGTGGTCATGGCCTCCAACACCGCTTGGGCCACACACGGCGGCTTTTGCAGCGTGGTTGCTGCGTTGTCAAAATAGATCATAGGTTTCCTTAAATCATCAGGCGGTATACACCCTGCACCGGGATTCCGGCGGCATACAGCGCATTGTTCAAAATTTCTTCCTGTTCCGGGGCCGCGCACCAGGCCAGCCCGCAGTCCGCCGTGATTTCCCCCGGCACCGGAATCATCCGCCCGCCAAGGTTTTCGGCTTTGCACAGGGCTTCCATCGCCATGGCGTCGGTGGTGGTGTGGAAGGTGAACACCACCCGCTTCTGTTTTTGAATCATAAATTCACCATCGTTGTAGTTTGAAAAGTATAACGGTATTATAACAAACCCGCTTCCCAAAATCAACAGATACTGCTATAATGTAGCCGTAAGCCTATGCAAACCAACCGAAAAGGAGCATTTTCGATGATTACCATACAGAAATATGTCCGGGCCAAGAGTCTGGAGGAGGCCTGGCAGCTGAACCAGAGCAAACGAAACCGCATTGTAGGCGGAATGCTGTGGCTGCGGCTGGGCCGGGGCAGTATCGGCACAGCCATCGACCTGTGTGATTTAGGGCTGAATACCATTGAAGAGACGGAAGACGCCTTTTCCATCGGCGCCATGACCACTCTGCGGCAGCTGGAACAGCACGAGGGGCTGAACGCCTATTGCGATAATGCCATCAAAAACGCCGTCAAGGACATCGTAGGCGTCCAGTTCCGCAATATGGCAACCCTGGGCGGCAGCATCTGGGGCCGGTTCGGCTTTTCCGATGTGCTCACCGTGTTTCTCGCCATGGATAGCTATGTGGAGCTATACAAGGGCGGCATCGTGCCGCTGGAACAGTTCGCTTCCATGAAGAAGGACAACGACATTCTGGTACGGCTGATTGTGAAGAAAACTCCCGGCGAGGTGGTCTACACCGCCATGCGCAATCAGCGGACGGATTTCCCGGTCATCACCTGCGCCCTGTCGAATATTGGCGGGGAATACCGGGCGGTCATCGGCGCGCGGCCTGCCAAGGCCATGGTCATCCGGGATGAACTGGGCCTGATGCCCGATGGAAAGGCCTTTGCCGCCTATGCGGCGGAAAACGCCCCTGTGGACGGCAATATCCGCGGCAGCGCCGCCTACCGCACCCATCTGATTCGGGTGCTGACAGAGCGGGCCGCCGGGGAACTGGGAGGAATGTAAATGGATATCAAGCTGAAACTCAACGGAAAAATGCTCTCCGCCCAGATTGACGCCGACACGATTCTGCTGGATTTCTTAAGGGATCATGGATGCTACAGCGTCAAGCGGGGCTGCGACACCTCCAACTGCGGCCTGTGCACCGTGCTGATGGACGGTACACCCATTCTGTCCTGCTCTATGCTGGCGGCCCGGGCCGACGGCCACAGCATCCAGACGCTGGAAGGATTACAGGAGGAAGCCGCCGACTTTGTGGGCTTCATCGCCGATCAGGGCGCTGACCAGTGCGGCTTCTGCAACCCGGGCTTCGTGATGAACACCATCGCCCTGCTGCGGGAGAATCCCGACCCCACGGACGACGAAATCCGGGCATTTTCAGCCGGAAACCTGTGCCGCTGCTCCGGCTATGACGGGCAGCTCCGGGGCATCCGCAGCTACTTAAACAGCCGAAAATAAGGAGGACGCCATGGAACAAAGAGAATATAAAGTTGTGGGCAAGTCCTTCCGCAAAAAGGATTCCATGCAGCTTCTGCTGGGAAAGCCCGTGTACATGGACGACGTAACCCCCGACGCGCTGGTGGTGAAGATTCTGCGCAGTCCCCACCCCAACGCCATCGTTCAGGAAATCAACACCAAAGCCGCCCGGCTGGTGCCCGGGGTGGTAGATATTTATACATGGGAGGATGTTCCCAAGACCCGGTTCGCCATCGCCGGTCAGACCTACCCGGAGCCTTCTCCCTATGACCGGCTGATCCTCGACCGCCATGTGCGCTTTGCCGGTGACGCGGTGGCCATCATCGCCGCCGAAACCGAGAAGGCCGCCCTCAAGGCCATGAAGCTGATCAAGGTCAAATACGAGGTGATGGAAGCGGTGCTCGACTACCGCACCGCTCTCGATAACCCCATTCTGGTGCATCCCGAAGACGACTGGGAGCCGCCCTGTGAAGTCGGCGGCACCAACAAGCGGAATCTGGTTGCCAGCGGTTTGGATGCGGACGGTGATGTGGAAGGGGTTCTCGCCGACTGTGACATTGTGCTTGACCGCACCTTCCACACCAAAGCCTTCAATCAGGCCATGATGGAACCCTTCGGGTGCTTTACCCAGCTGGATCGCTACGGACGGCTCCATGTGGTGTCCTCCACCCAGATCGTGTTCCACACCCGGCGGATTCTGTCCCGGGCCTTAGGAATCCCCAAGAGCCGCATCCGGGTGGAAAAGCCCCGGATCGGCGGCGGCTTCGGCGCAAAACAGACGGCGGTCTGCGACGTGTACCCCGCCTTCGTCACCATGAAGACGGGCCGCCCCGCCAAGCTCATCTATACCCGGGAGGAATCCCAGATCGCCGGTTCTCCCCGGCACGAAATGGAAGTCAGGGTTCGGCTGGGTGCCAATAAGGACGGCAAAATCCGGGTTCTCGACCTGTACACCCTGTCCAACTCCGGCGCTTACGGCGAGCACGGCCCCACCACCGTGGGCCTGTCCGGCCACAAGTCCATCCCCCTGTACACCGGCTCCTTGGAGGCCTACCGCTTTGGCTACGACGTAGTCTACACCAATTTGCAGGCGGCGGGTGCCTACCGGGGCTACGGCGCAACACAGGGCATTTTCGCCGTGGAGTCCGTGGTCAACGAACTGGCGGAAACCCTGGGCATTGACCCCACCGTCATTCGTGACAAAAACATGGTCAAGGAAGGCATGGTCATGCCCGCCTACTACGGCGAGACCGCCAACGCCTGCGCCTTGGATCGCTGCATGGAGCACTGCCGCCAGATGTTCGGCTGGGAGGAAAAGTACCCCGTCCGGGATATGGGGGGTGGAAAGGTTCGGGCCGCCGGCGTGGCCATGGCCATGCAGGGCAGCTGCATTTCCAACGTGGACGTCGGCTCCGCCACGGTGAAGCTCAGCGAAGACGGCACCTACAACCTGCTCATCGGCGCTGCCGACATGGGCACTGGCTGCGATACCATTTTGGCCCAGATGGTGGCGGAAATGATGGATTGCAGCTTCGACGACGTGGCGGTCTTCGGCGCGGACACCGACGCTTCCCCCTACGATTCCGGCTCCTACGCCTCCTCCACCACCTACATCACCGGCAAGGCCGTGGAAAAGGCCTGCACGGAGCTGAAAGACCGCATCCGCGCCATCGCGGCGGACATGCTGGGCTGTGAAAAGGATGCCGTGGTGTTTGAGCGCGGAAAGGTGCGGAAAATTGACACCAACCAGACCGTGTCCCTCACCGACATCGCCTACAAGGCCCAGGTGAACAATTCCATCCCGGCGGAAGCCACCGCCACCCACTCCTCCCCCGTGTCTCCCCCGCCCTACATGGTGGGAATGGTGGAGATCGAACTGGACAAGCTAACCGGCCTCGTCACCATCCTCGATTACATGGCGGTGGTGGACTGCGGCATCCCCATCAACCCGGCCCTGGCCCGGATTCAGACCGAGGGCGGCATCGTTCAGGGCATCGGCCACACCCTGATGGAAAACGTGACCTACGACAGCCACGGAAGGCCCGCCGAATCCTCCTTCCTACAGTACAAGGTCCCCACCCGGCTGGATATGGGAACGCTCAAGGTGGAATTCGAGCACAGCTACGAGCCCACCGGCCCCTTCGGCGCGAAATCCATCGGCGAAATCGTCATCAACACCCCCGCCCCCGCCATTGCCCACGCCATCGCCCGGGCCACCGGGGTCTGGCACCGGGAGCTGCCCATTACCCCGGAAAAGGTGGCTATGTCCATCTCCGGACAGGAATAGAAAGCTGCCGATACCGAGTATAGCGCTCTGCGCGATTCTGGATAGCGATGATTGCCGGTGGCAATCATTCCATAATTCATGCCCATAGGTGTAACGATGATCGGCCAGCCGGGCACGCATTGGCAGCCCGCACTGCGGGTAATGGGTTAAAAACGAAGCTGCTTGTGTGAATTTGTCAGATTCTATTGATTCCGTCGCATTTTCGTGCTAAACTGAGGACAGAACCAAAAAGCAAGGAGGTAATTTATATGGCGATTTGGGATGATATCGCAAAAAAAGCTGCCGCTTTGAGTGACAAAGCCGTGAAGCAGGCCCGTGACCTGTCCGAGGTGGCGAAGCTGAAGCTGCAAATCGCTGAGGCGGAGAAGGCTGTAGAGGACAGCTATACCCAGTTGGGCCGGCTCTACGCCGCCGCCCACCGGTCGGATTACGAGGAGGGCTTCGCCAGTGTCATGGCCGCCGTCACCAACGCTGAGCAGACCGTCAAGACCCTGCACCAGCAGCTGCAGGACGCCAAGGGCGTGACCGTCTGTGAAAAGTGCGGCGCGGAAGTGGCGAAGGACGCCGCTTTCTGCAGCGCCTGCGGCGCGGAGATTCCGAAGCCCGCACCGGTGGAAGCCGAGGTCGTCACCGAGGAAGCCCCCGCGGAGGAAACTCCCGCTGAGGAAGCCCCTGCGGAGGAACCGGAAGCACCTGCCGCGGAAGTCACGGATTCTGCTGAATAATGGCGCAAAAAGGCACGCCCGAGGGCGTGCCTTTCTTATGTTGGAATAATTCGGAACAAAGATGTGTGGGAGTAAATAATGGGCTGGGAGGCATGGAAAAACACGATGCCGTCCACCGGCGACACCACATCCTCGATTACCGTCCCCAAATAGGGGTCCATGATCTGGGCCAGCAGCTCCCCCTGTTTCACTCTGGCATTGACCTCGGCCTTGCGCAGAAAGAACCCGGCGGCGTTGGTTTTCACATTGACCAGGTCGCTGCCCTCAATCATCTGGGACATATAGCCGCCGTGGCAGGTATAGTTCAGGATGCCGTTTTTTCCAAGGAACCGCAGCACCGCCTCGATCACCACCAGCGCGCTGGTGGGTTCAATCCGGTCGGTGGCGTCGGTGTAGAGGGAGAAGGCCTTGGTGTCCCAGATCTGCCAGTTGTAATTCAGCGTGGTGGTGTCGTAGGGCCGGGCGTCCCGGCGGTACACATAGGGCAGGCCAAAGTCCTTCGCCTTCTCCACATCCTCAAAGCCGGTCTTCATCATCCGCACATGGGGGGCAAAGCAGCCCTGCATATAGTAGCTGGTGAAGTGAATGCCGAAACGGTAGTCGTTGATGTGCTCGAACACCCCGGCGGCAATGCGCTGAGTGGTCTCACCCAAATTGTAGCCCGGGAACATCCGGTTGATGTCGGTGTTGTCCGCCGGCCAGAACCGCTTGCCGATGTTCATGGAGTGGCTGTTCACCGTAGGAATCACCAGAATGGACTTGCCGGGGCAGAGCTTTCCCTGCTCTTCCAGCCGGGTAAAAATCCGGATCAGCTGGGAGCAGAGGTAGACCTGCTGCACCTCGTTGCCCCGGGTGGCGCCCACAATGCACATGGATTTTTCGCCCTCGCCGAAGGAAAAGCCCTTGACCTGCATTGGCTCCCGGTAGACGGAACCAAGCTCAAAAATCACCTGTTCTTTCAAGCGCGCCGCCTCCTTACGCCAAAATTCTCGCAATCAGCGAGCCTTCGGACACGATGGGGTATTCCCGCAGGGTGAACACGATGCCGTCGGCGGGAGAAAGAATCCGCTCCGCCACCTCGCCGGTGAGGGGGTTCAGAATATCGCCGATGTGCTCCCCTTTTTTCACGTCCTTCCAGTGCTCCACCGCCGGGACAAAGACTCCGGAGGAACCGGCGTTGATGAAGGACACCTCGCCGTCCTCGGAGATGATCGGCTCCTTGGGGGTGATGGCTTTCCCCGTCCAGATGCCCATGTCCTTCATCAGGGCGAAAATGCCGTCCACCAGCTGGTTTCCATAGTCTTTGGTAATCCGCATACCCACGCCCATCTCCACCACCAGCGTGGGAGTGCCGATGCTGTTGAGAGAATAGGCCAGGGTGGATTCCAGCACCGTCGCCGCAGCGTGGACCCAGATGAAGCCCACGTTCAGCTTTTTCGCGTAGGGCACCAGCACGTCCCTTGACAGGGTGTTGATGCGCACCTGCGGGATTTCCTTCAGGAAAATGTTGCTGGCGTGGATGTCGATGACCATGTCGCTGCCTTGCAGATCGTCCACAATCCGGGCCGCGATATATTCCGGCATGGAGCCGTTTTCCGCACCGGGAAAAATCCGGTTCATGTCCAGATCAAAGGCAGGAATGCCCCGGGTGATGGAGTCGATGCCCAGCGGGTTCAGGGCGGGGTACACGTCCACAATGCCCGTCAGGCATTCCGGCGTTTCCCGAATGCGCCGCTGCAATTCGTAGCACACATACTGCCCCTCCAGCTCATCGCCGTGGGTGCCGGTGACAATGCTGATGCGCTTTTCTCCGCCGGACAACCCTTTTTCTGGGGTCAGGCGGTTCTTTTTGATATGCAAAGTTTCGTCCACGGGATAGCCCACGGACACCACTGTTTCAATCATAGTTACTCCTCATTCTTTTCTACGGTCACCTGTTCCCGCTGCACCTGAGCCGCCAGGCCGTAGAAGGTTCCGCGAATCACGGCGCAGTCGGCAGAGTCCCGCCCGCAGCTGACCCGGATATAGCCGTCGTCCACCAGCAAATCGTTGGTGGGGTCAAAGCCGTACCAGTACCCGCCGCACTGGGCCTCCACCCAGGCGTGGGACGCCCCCTCCCCCAGCAGCATCCCCGCCACATACCGGGCCGGGATGCCCTCCATGCGTAATAGTGACAGCATGACGTGGGCATAGTCCTGACACACGCCCTCCCGCCGGGAAAAAGCCGTCTCTCCGCTCTCGTGGGCGGCGGTGGTGCCGGGAAGATAGCAGAACGCCTCATGCACCGCCTTGCGGATGGTCAGAGCACGGTCATAGGCGCTTCCTTTCAGGGAAAGGGAATCGTGGAAGGCCCGGATAGAGGGCCCCGGCTGGGTCAGGCCGGACTGCACACGAAAAACGGCGCTTTCCAAGGGAGCTTCGCTGTATTCTTCATAAATTGCCAAGCCGGTTTTGACCTGACCGGAAACCCGTATGGTGAAATCCGTATGGGGCTGCTCAATGCACCCGTAAATCCGTCGGGAGCCAAACTGCCCCAGCGTCTGCCGGACATTCTCACAGCCGGAGACAGAAATGTTCAACGTCATGACCTGCTGGCGGGCTGTGTCCGCCGGCAGGAAGGAAAAGGCGAAGTTGTGGCGCCGGACCGGGGCGCTGTAGCTCGCCGTCAGTTCATATTGAAATAAAAGCGTTTGAATGCTATCCCTCTTTTCTAAGGAAGCTCTGAATAATTCGGCAAGAGCTGACAGCGAGAGATTTTGGCATATCCGAAAGGTTGGAAAATGATGGTATACTGTATGTATTTCCCATTTTTCAACCTGCGCGGATAGGGCAAAAGATCCGCTGCTCAGCCGCAGATGAATTGTTCAGAGGTTCCCTAAACCGTAATCAGATTCCGAAGCAGATTGCGGACGATGCCGTAGGAGAAGTCGTCCTCCGGCAGCATACTGTCCATGGTGTACAGCACACTGTCGTCGTAGTGCATATGGGATTTGCGCAGAAACTGCTTCATCCGGGCGTACTCCCGGCGGATGTCCGCTGCCGGGCGGTCAAGGCTCAGGTACAGATCCAGCCGCTCGATGCCCTTGCCCAGTTTAATGATGTTGCGGGTCTGC
>JAXEXE010000054.1:0-9103 GCA_034113565.1 Faecousia sp. | reverse complement strand
CCTTTTGCAGGAGATAATCGTCTCCATCCACCGTCATCTTCAGCCCGGTTTCTCCAATCTCAGAAACCACCACGCTGACCACAAAGGGCACGGCACTGTGCGGGATGGTACAGGCGGCGGTGGGGCTGTCAGCCGTAAGCGTGATGCTAATGGGATCGTCAATGACACCCAATTCAAAATCAAAAGGATTCCACAGCCAGTCCGAGGTGCTGTTGTCATTGAGACTGTAGCCATAGGGGTCCGCCTGGGGGATGGACAGCTTGAAGGTGCCGATTTCCCGTACCCGGTCAAACTCCGTCACCTCGGCGCGGCCTTCCCAATAGTAGCCGGGGAAATCGTCAAAGACAATCCGCACCCGCTTGCCATGAAGCAGGATTCGGATACTGGAAATAAAGGAGTTCCAGATGCGTCTGTCCATCTTGCCGCCCAGGGTGATCTCAATGGGGCGCTGCTTGAAAATGGGACGCCCGGTGAGGGCTTCGGAATAATCCAGAAAGCCGTCCGCACCGGGAACATCCAGATAAAAGGTCTCCTGGACCGGGGTGCCAATGCAGTTGTTGTTCCCGATGGCAAGGCCCCAGTCCCGGAGGGTATGATAGCTTTTCCCGGTGCTTATCACCGTAATGGTGGCACCGTTGGTCATGTTGTTCATCGGTACACCTCCTGCGCTGCCAGAATGCCCAGCTGACGGTTCATGCCGGGTGCCAGCTTGCCCACCAGGGTGCTGCCATCCAGATAGATGCCCTTCTCACTGTTCTGGGCAATGACCGCCAGATACTTTTCCATACCGCTCATATTCAGCTTGCTGTCCAGCATGGCTTCCAGCTTGGCGTAAAAGCCCTTCAGCGGCAGAATGGCTTCCGGCCCCGCTTCACCGCCAGCCATAAGAGAACTGCCGTTGAAGCCGAACAGGGTCGGGTCAGTCATGATGCCGCCCTCCTTGTACCAGGACACAGAAAGGTGCGGTACACTGGGCGGGTTCAGGGAGAAGCTGCCGGAGATACTGAAGTGGGGCATCTTGATATGCGGCAGGGACAGCTTACAGTTGGCAAAGAAGCTCTTGATGCTGTTCAGCGCATTGCTGATATGCGTCTTGGCCTGGTCAATCGGCCCGGTAATGGCACTCTTGATCCCGTTCCACACCGAGGTGGCGGTACTCTTGATGCTGCTGAACACCGAGGACAGGGTGCTTTTCACGGAATTGAACACGGTAGTCACCTTGGTTTTGACCCCATCCACCACCGTGGAGATGGAGGTCTTGATGCCGTTCCAGATGGTAGTGGCCGTGGTTTTGATTGCGTTAAACACCGTGGATACGGTCGTTTTTGTTCTGTTTAACACCGTGCTGATCTTTTTGCTGATGGCAGTCCAGATGGTGCTGATGGTTGTCTGGATGGCGTTCATCACCGAGGACAGCGTGGAGGAAACGGCGTTGATGGCGTTGCCCACCGTGGTTTTGATGGTTTCCCAGATGCTGGTGATGGTATCGCCGCAGTTCTCCCAGATCAGCTGGAACGGCAGCGTGATGATATCCCATGCCGCCTCCAGCAGAGAACCGATGAACTGAATACCGACATTGACCACGTTTTTGATGGTTTCCCAGGTATTCGAGAAGAAGGTGATGATACCGTTCCAGATATTTGTGAAGGTGGTGGATACAGAGTTCCACACCTCATCCCAGCTGGTGCCGAACCAGCCGAGGACCACATCCGCCACGCCCTTGAGCGTACCCAGAATATTCTCAAACCAGCTGACCAGCCCTTCCCACATGGTGGTGAAGATTCCCTTCACGGCTTCCCACGCGCCGGACCAGTCGCCCTGGAATACGGAAATGAATACATCCACGATGCCCAGAATGACATCCAGTACCGTGGACAGTGTATTGGCGATGTGGTTGAACACACCCTCAAAGACCGGAGCGAGAAGATTGCAGAACCCCTGCCATACAGCGGACAGCACCTCGGTAATGCTTTCAAATTCAAAGCCCAGGCTGTTCAGCCGGTCAACGATGCCCTGACAGAAGCCGCTGACGGTTTCTTTGATCTGATTCCATGTGCCGATGATATTTTCCCGGAATTCATCGTTGGTTTTCCAGAGCGTTGCAAAGGCGGCTGCCAGCGTACCGATCACTGCCACCACGGCAAGCACCGGCCCTGCCACGGCCCCAAGCGCACTTCCCAGTCCGGTGATGGAGCCGCTGCTCCCGGCGATCTTTACGCCCAGCTTGGCGATGCCCTTCGTCAGACCGGAAAAGCCCTTCATGGCTGTACCGACTGTTGAAGTCACTTTGCCGAAGAGAATGAGCATGGGACCGATGGCAGCGACAACCGCCGCAATTTTCAACACGGTTTCTTTCTGCTCATCGTTCATGCCGTTCAGCTTGTCCACAAATTCCTGGATTTTCTTTGCCGCCGCCCGGATTTTTGGCATGAGGATTTCGCCGAAGGAAATGGCAAGCCCCTCCAGTGCGGACTTTAGAATGGTGATCTGGCCGGACAGGTTGTCCATCTGTGTATCCGCCATCTGCTGAGCCGCGCCGCCGCTTTCCGTAATGGACTGCTGGAGACTGTCCCAGCTGTCTCCGGTATTGGAAAGCAGCGAATTGACAGCGGCCAGATCGGTTTTATTGAAAATGGACGAGATGATGTTCTGCTTTTCAGCGGAAGTCATCCCGTCCATACTGGTATTCAAATCCCCCAGAATATCATTGAGGGAACGCATATTGCCTTCGGAGTCGTAAACCTCCACGCCCAGTCTCTCCATGCAGGCGGCGGCTTTGTCCGTGGGGCTTTGCAGAGCGAGGATCACGTTTCGCAGATGGGTGCCGCCCTCCGCACCCTTGATGCCGTTATTGGCGAGGATGCCCAGAGCGGTATTCAGTTCCGCTGTGCCGCCCTTGACCGTCTTGGCGGTTGCACCGATGGTCAGGATGGCTTCCCCCAGCTGGGCGACCGAGGTGTTGGTGGTGGATGCCGTCTTGGACATCTGATCCACCATGGTATCGGCTTCGCTGGTTTCCATCCCCAGAGCCGACATGGCGTCCGTCACCATATCCGAAGCGGAAGCCAGGTCGATGCCGCCAGCCGCCGCCAGGTTCAGTACGGTGGGCAGCGTATCATAGATTTCCTGGGTATCGTAACCAGCCAGCGCCAGGTAGTTCATGGCGTCCGCACACTCGCTGGCTGAGAAGGCCGTTTCCGAACCCATCTGCTTGGCAAGCTCCCGGAGAGCTTCCACCGTATTGACAGACTCGCCGTTCAGTTCGGACATAGCGTCCTTGGTGATGCCCATGGTGGCCTGCACCTGGCTCATGGAGGTGTCAAAGTCCGCTGTAGTCTTGACCGCCGCCGTACCAAGCCCCGCCACAGCGGCAGTCACAGGGAGCAGCTTCTGACCGGCACCGGAAATCTTATCCCCGGCGGTTTGCAGCTTGTCACCGACCTCCTCGATTTTTGCCAGAGCTGCATTAGACTCGATAGCTTGTTCCTGCAGGCGTTTCAGTTCCTGCTCGGTTTCGATAATCTCCCGCTGGAGGGCATCATACTTGTCCTGCCCCAGGTCGCCGCTTTCCAGCTGTGCTTTGGCCTGCTCCTGGGCCAGCTTCAACGCATCCAGTTTTTCCTTTGTGGAGCCTATGGCATCCTTCAGCAGCTTCTGCTTCTGGGTTAGAAGTTCCGTATTGGTGGGGTCCAGCTTCAGCAGCTTGGATACATCCTTCAGACCGGACTGGGTGGTCTTGATGGACGAGTTGACGCTTTTCAGCGCCTTGTCCAGTCCTGTGGTATCGCCGCCGATCTCAACGGTAATGCCCTTGATTCTGCTTGCCAAATTGCGTCACCTCCTGAAAATGGCATAAAAATAGCCCGGATTTCTCCGAGCATGAAAAGAGCACCGGGTGTTAGCCGATGCTCAATAATCGATATTCGGTTCTGTAAACTGGGAGTTGTCAAGCCGGATTATATAGGTGTTCCGACTTCGATCAGATTTCCGTCAGGGTCATAGAATCTGACCACCTTTTGCCCCCAACTGTGTGTCATCAGATAATTGACGTATTCGGTTTCAGGGTAAAGTGTCTCAAGACGCTCTACAAATTGTTCTATGTCAGGTTCTTCAAAATATAATTCAGACTGATTACTGTTTGAAATTATGCTTCTTTTTGTAAATTGTTCCCAGTAACCCGCTTCCTGTAAATACAAGTTATTCGTCAATTCCATATTTCCATCGTTATCTTGAAGCAGTTGAAACCCAAACATATCACTATAGAACTTTAGCGCACGGTTACAATCTTTAACAACAATAAGCGTTCCTTTGTATTTCATATGTGTTCTCCTCCGCAAATCCCGATTTATCGAGGTAATTATAGCACGGAATTATGAACACTTCCACCATTAGAACCGGTCAAAATCCTCCTGCGATGCGACCTTGTCGTAGGTCACGCCATCGTTTCCTTTTTCCGTCCATATATCCATCACAAGCCCGATGGTGAGGAGGTCAAGGTCAGCGATGGCAATGCCAATCTCGGTGCATCGCAGGAGGAACAGAGCCGTGGTCATTTCACGGCTGCTGCGCTGGAGTTTTTTTTAGAAGCCACATCGGTCATAAGATTGGAACCCCACAGTTCCAGGATCTCCGGCAGCACCTCATAGATGGAGAACATTTCAAACTGATCGAGCCAGTCATCGATGTTGTCCGGGATGGTGTGGTCGGCATGGTAGGCCATGATGTAGGCCACATTCTCGAAGATCTCCAGATCCTCGATGGCAAAGGAACCATCCTCGTTTTTCTTCTTGCTGTAGGAAGATTCCAAACGGGACAGGTCCTTGAAAATGTCTCTCTTGAATTTGATGCGGTACAGACGGGGGATGGTGGCGGAGGAGCGGAACTTGACCTCCTTATCGCCAATGGTTACGGTTTTCTCCAGCATAATCAGGCCACCTCCTCATCCGGGACATAAACGGCCTTGTACCAGTTGTCATAGGCGGTCTTGCCCGTGGTATCGCCGGTGCGGCTCTTGACCAGACCATCGCTGCGGGGATCGGCAGTCAGGGACAGGGTCTCAGTACCCGGCTCGATGGTGTCCTCCTTGGTCTTGGACTCAATAGAAGGACGGGACGCGCTGCAGTTATACAGCACATGACGGATGGCCTTCACATCGCCGTCAAACTCAAAGAGCAGGGCAAACTTCTCTGTCTCGGTGACGTCGGACTTCTCCACCAGCACACCCTTGTTGTCCAGCTTTTCCCGCAGGATTTCGGTGCGGAACCACTCCGGGATGAGGGCCATTTCCAGATCGCCGCTGTAGCCGTTGTTGGAACTGGTGCGGAAATACACGATGCCGTCCGCATAGAAGGGAGAGGAATCACCCTCTGCGTCCAGGCTGATGCTGACCGCACCGGGGATGGCCTTGGGGGTGTCGTAAGAGAAGGAAGTCACCCCGTCCACCACGGATTCCGTCAGCTTGGCGGCATGGACATTTTTCAGATTATATTTGACTTTATTGCTCATAGCGGTCAAACCTCCATTTCAAAGTAATACAGGACTTCGTAGAGCCGTTCGCTCTCAATCCAGGTTTCGGTTTTCTCATAAAAAATGCCGTGCTGATCCAGCACAGCCTCCAGCTGCCGTTCCACCGACAAGTCCTTACAATCGGTGTACAGTTCAATATGAACTTCGGAGATTTTATAGTAGACTGCTCCATCAGCGGCGAAGTTGTCGCTGCCCGGAAGCAGATAACAGACAAACGGCGGCTCCGGGGACTCGCCCTCCGCAAAGTGGTCATAAGCAAAGGGCAGCCCGGATTCCGTCAGTATTTGGATCAGCTTATCCATGCCGCAGGCTCCTTTCGATGTCTTTCTCCAGCTGGTCGATGCCAGCCTGTTCAGCCGGGGCGATATGGCTTCTGCCCGGAACCCGGCCACCGCCGCGCTTGGCATGGCCGAACTCCAGCAGATGCGCCAGCTGGTAGCGGTTGCGGGAATACACCGTCACTTCCAAAGACCGGGAGGTTTCCCGTGTATTCTTGGTCGACCAGCTTTTGGCGTAGGCTCCCGTAGACTTGGGTGCTGTGGCCTTAATCTGATTCTTGACCAGTGTACTGGCGTTTTTTACTGCTTCCTTCATATCATCACAGGCCACATCGGCATACTCGTTCAGTTCCTTCATGACGATTTCGGAGAGCGAATCAATGGAAATCTTCGTATTTGCCATATCATCGTCTCACTTTCCGGCAGTGCAGCTTGATACCCTTGCGCTTGAAATTCATATGATCGACCGAAAGGATGTCATACAGTTCGTCCTGGAACTGAACCCGATAGCCTGTGGAGGTAATCGCAGCGGACTGCCTGCACCAGCGGATGGTAAAATCAATGGTGGAATCGTCCACTACCATCCCGGCATCGGTCATTTCCTTGCCGCCCTCGGCACTGACCGTGGCATAGCAGGTGTAGTAGGGCTGCCACTCGTTTTTCCGATTGCCGATGGAATCCACTGTCACCGTGTTTTTACTGAGGTAGATACGGACATTCAGCAGTTCAATCTTCATCAGAACGTCTCCTTCCGGGAACCGAAGAGCAGAGAACGGAGGGTCAGCGTCAGGGCGTGATGGTCGGCTTCCTCCCGATGTTCGTAGAAATAGGCCACCGTATACATGACCGCCACCTTGCCGTTTTCCACCTGGGTCAGCGCTTCTGTGCTGTCTGCACGGAGAATGTCAGAACACAGCTTCTCCGCTCCGGTGATCAGTGCCGTGATGATGGAATCATCATCGTCATAATCCACCCGGAGATACTGCTTCATTTCTTCCAAGGACACAATCATATCTCGTCACCACCTCGGTCACAAAAGATTGGCGGTACCACCCGTGAGAGCGGCACCGCCGTAATCAGGATCATTCGGTCTTCAGCTTCAGAATCTGCACCGCCTCGGGCAGGATCAGCTTGCCGTCCACGCGCTCCTTGGCCACATAGCCGATCATGCCGTTTCCGGCGAACAGTTCGGTCAGCTGCTTGAAGGAACGGGTGCCACGGTCGCCGATGTTGTAGTAGCTGTAGTCGCCAAAGGCGATGGCGTTCTCCGGCACATACTCGGAGGTATGAACGCTGTAGCCCAGAATGCGGTCAGGCTCACCCGCCTGATAGGACGGCTGCCAGATGTAGGCTCCGTTGTTGTCCTTAAACTTGCGGATCTGCGCCACGGTCTTGTCGTTCATAATGAAAGACGCATTCTTGCGGTAGGGGCGCTTGAGTTCATAGATGAGGCCCAGCACATCGTCCGCCTTCAGTGCGGCAGAAAGCGTACCGGCTACATGACCGCCGCCGACTTCTGCGAACAGGCCCAGGGGCTGACCAACGCCGGTGCCATTGAGGAAGGCATCCTCCTCGGCATTGGCCAGCGCCTTGCCGAACTGCTCGATGATGTAGCTTTCCAGATTGAAAGCACTGTCATAGAGCAGCTCCTCGGTCACCTTGATGGCAACGTGCAGCTTGTGGGCATCCAGCAGGATCTGGGCGAAGGTGGCATCGGAGAACTGGAGCGCACCGCCTTCCTCAATCCATGCGGCGGCAGGCTTGGTGGCCGCGATATTGATCTTGTGCTCACCGGAAGTGGTGATCACATGGCCCAGGCGGCGCATGATGTTCTCCTCAGACAGGGTCTGAATCAGGCGGCGGTCATACTCCTCGGGCACGAGGTAGCCGCCATCGGCATCCACGCCTTCCTGCAGAACGTTGCTGACCTGACGGAAGTTGGTGCGCAGGGCGGTCAGCATTCCCTTGC
The DNA here is from genome assembly GCA_034113565.1 of Faecousia sp. Classification (GTDB taxonomy): domain Bacteria; phylum Bacillota; class Clostridia; order Oscillospirales; family Oscillospiraceae; genus Faecousia. The sequence continues at coordinate 1,330 of JAXEXE010000054.1, read as the reverse complement.
GGTATTCGTCAGACGCACGCCCGGTCTTGACCTCCGGCTGCTTTCCGGTGGTGGGCTTGGAAGTGAGGGGTGCATTCACAGGCTTGCTGAGTTCCGCATCCAGCGCCTCCTGCCGTTCCAGACGAGCGATTTCCTTGCCGAGATCGGCGATGTCCTGCTCCATGCGGGTGTAAGTGGCATCGTCCTCGGCGGTCAAGGTACCCTTCTCGGTACGATGGGAATCCAGAAATGCCTTGGCGGCATTCCATGCGGTGTTGCGCTTTTCGCGCAGTTCCTGAATCGTCATAATCAAAAATCCTCCTTAATGTTTCATCAGATTGAGCCGCTCCAGGAGATCGTCCACGGAGCGTTCCGGTTTGGTGGGTTTCTTTTCGATGCGGCACTTTGCCGCCAGCTTGTCCATCAGGTGGTTGGTGACAGTCGCCCGGGAGAACAGCATCGGCCCGGCAGCGTGGTTTTCCACACCAGTGTCTGCCGGACGGGCCATGATCTCATCGGCAAAGCCCAGATCGACCGCCGTGTGGGCGTCCATCCAGGTTTCCGCATCCATCAGGTGGGACAGCTTGGCGCGGCTCATGCCAGTCTTGATCTCATAGGCGTTGATGATGGATTCCTTCACCTCGTCCAGCATGGCGATGGCTTTCTGCATTTCTGCCGCATCGCCCACAGCCATGGTGGCGGGATTGTGGATCATCAGCATCGACACAGGAGACACCAGCACCCTGGTGCCAGCCATGGCAATGACGGATGCGGCAGAGGCAGCGATGCCGTCAATCTTAACGGTCACGCTGCCTCTGTAATCCATGAGCATATTGTAGATCTGAGCCGCAGCCACACAGTCGCCGCCGGGGCTGTTGATCCAGACCGTGATATCGCCGCTCCCGGCATTCAGTTCCTCCCGGAACAGCTGGGGCGTGATATCATCGTCAAACCAACTTTCCTCGGCGATGGTGCCGTTCAGCGTGAGAATCCGCTGTTCCGGTTCCGTCTCCGTTGGAGCCTGATTCGTCCAGTTCCAAAATTTCTTCACCTTCATTTTCCTCCTTCCCAGCGAAGATTCCCGCGTCCTGCAGCTTGGTCATGTTTCCGTTGATGAGATATAGGTCACCGCCGAGTTCGGCAGGGATGCGGTCCAGGTTTTCCAGTTCCCGGATGTCGTTGGCGGACATCCAGCCGTTCTGTCTGGCGGTGGCGTAGCCGTTCATCCGGCTCTCATAGTCGCCGCGCAGCAGACCGTCCACGTTGAACTTCACGAAATACGATTCCTTTTCTTTCTCCGAAAGCAGCGCCCGGTTAATGGCCTGTTCCCAGCGCACGATCCACGGCTCCA
>JAXEXE010000053.1:0-2151 GCA_034113565.1 Faecousia sp. | reverse complement strand
TACGAGACCATCCGCCTCATCGACAAAGAGGGACTCTCCCAGGAACAGTGCGGCGATTTCATGCAGGTGGCCCGCACCACCGTACAGCAGATCTACGCCAGCGCCCGTAAGAAACTGGCGGATGTGCTGGTGGACGGCCTTCCTCTGCGGATCGAAGGGGGAGACTATCAGCTCTGCAACGGGGGTAACCGGGCCTGCGGATGCACCAATTGCTATAAACAAAAATTCAATCAACAGTACGCAAAGCCAAAAGGAGAACACATCATGAGAATTGCAGTTACTTACGAAAACGGAGAGATCTTTCAGCACTTCGGCCACACAGAGCAGTTCAAGGTCTACGACGTGGAAAACGGGAAGATCGTATCCTCAGAGGTGGTGGATACCAACGGCAGTGGCCACGGCGCGCTTGCAGGTGTTCTGAGCGCACTGCATGTGGACGCACTGATCTGCGGAGGCATTGGCGGCGGCGCCCAGGCGGCGCTGGCAGCGGCAGGCATCCAGCTGTATGGCGGTGTATCCGGCGACGCGGACCAGGCGGCAGAGGCGCTGGCTGCCGGAACGCTGGCCTATAACCCCAATGTGATGTGCAGCCACCACGGAGAGCACCACCACGAGGGCAACTGCGGTGATCATGGCTGCGGCCATCACTCCTGCGGCTGAAATAAGTGACAAAGTCACGGTATTTGTGCCGTGATTTGATAAAATATGGCTAAAGGAGGCGGTGAACCCTATGAAGCAATATGTTTGCAGTATTTGCGGCTATATTTATGACGAAGCTGCCGGTGGCAAGTGGGAAGATCTTCCTGTCGATTGGAAGTGTCCCCTGTGCGGTGCGGATAAATCCCAGTTCCGTGAGAACACCGAGCAAGCCAAGCCTGCTGCCGCGCTGGACAAGCCCCATGTGGAGAAGGAACTGTCCGCCATGGAAATGAGCATCATCTGCTCTAATCTGGCAAGAGGCTGCGAAAAACAGTATCTCTCCCAGCAGGCGGAGGACTTCCGAAAGCTGGCAGAGTTCTTCCGGTCCAAGGCGGAACCGGTGCAGGAAGCCAGCACCGCAAAGTTGCTGGAGCTCATCGAAAACGATCTCTCGGTGGGTTATCCTTATGGCAACGCGGTATCCGCGGAAAAGCCAGATCGGGGTGCCCTGCGGTGTCAGGTCTGGAGCGAAAAAGTCACCCGGATGCTCCAATCCCTGCTGACACGCTACAAAACCGAAGGGGAAAAGATGCTGGAGAATACCGGCGTCTGGGTCTGCACGGTCTGCGGCTTTGTCTATGTGGGCAACGCGGCTCCGGATCTTTGTCCGGTATGCAAGGTGCCCAGCTGGAAATTTGAAAAAGTGGAAGGGAGGGCTTGATGATGGCTGAAAAATACGCGGTGAGAAATCTTCGCCTGTGCACCAAGGACTGCCTGTGTCTCTATGTCTGTCCCAGCGGGGCCACGGATACAGAGAACAGCGTCATTGATCCAGAAAAGTGCATTGGATGCGGTGCCTGTGCCGAAGCCTGTCCGTCCTCGGCCATTTCTATGGTTCCCAAGACCCTTCCTGTGCAGCAGCCCAAGGAGGACAAGGTAGTGGAAGCCCTGCGGGGTCTGGTACAGAGTAAGGCTCAAGCCGAGAGCATTGCTTCTCAGCTACCAGATGCCCTGAGCGTGGCCGTGGAAAAATCCTCCCGGCTGATGGCGGAGGACCTGTGCCGGGAAGCAGGCTTCATGCTCCCCCAGAGTGGCAACACCAAGGCGTTCCTGGAGCGTATCAAAGCATATCCCGGCATCCCGGCGGATGCGGTGGAATCCCTGTTACATACCATTCAATTCAATGAAAAAACGGAGGAAAAGAAAATGGAAAAGTGGAAATGCTCTGTCTGCGGCTATATTCATGAAGGCCCCATGACCCCTGATTTCAAGTGCCCTGTCTGCAAGCAGCCCGCCGACAAGTTTGTGAAGATCGAAGAGGCCGCCCCTGTGAAGAACCCCTATGTCGGTACCAAGACGGAGAAGAACCTATGGGAAGCCTTTGCCGGTGAGAGTCAGGCCCGGAACAAGTACACCTACTTCGCCTCCGTCGCCAAGAAGGCCGGCTACGAGCAGATCGCCGCGCTGTTCCTGCACACCGCTGAGAACGAGAAGGAACACGCCAAGCTGTGG
>JAXEXE010000052.1:0-4292 GCA_034113565.1 Faecousia sp. | reverse complement strand
TGGGCAGCAGCCACGATCTGGTGATCGGCGATATGGTCGCCGCCATCGGCAATCCTCTGGGCAAGCTGTCCGCCACCCAGACCATCGGATACGTCAGCGGTATCAACCGTGAGGTCTCCACCGGCGGCGTCACCACCATCAGCATGATCCAGACCGACGCCGCCATCAACCCCGGCAACTCCGGCGGCCCCCTGTTCAATATGTACGGTCAGGTTGTCGGCATTACCACCGCCAAGTATTCCGGCACCACGGGTTCCGGCGCGTCCATTGAGGGCATTGGCTTCGCCATTCCCATTGACGACGTGGCCGACATGTTTGACGACCTCATTGACTACGGCTACGTCACCGGCGCTTACATGGGCGTCAGCGTGGAGAATGTGGATGAGGATGCCGCTTCCCGGTACAGCCTGCCCACCGGCGCCTACGTTGTCAAGGTAGAGCCGGACAGCGCGGCGCAGAAGGCCGGCATTGAGGTCAAGGATATCATCACCGATGTGGGCGGTCACAGCGTCAGCAATATCACCGACCTGACCCGGGCCCTGCGGTCCTTCAAGGCCGGCGACGCCACCACCATCACCGTCGTCCGGGGCGGCAAGCAGGTCACGCTGCAGATTACGCTGGACGAGCGGCCTCAGGAAACCGAGGAGCAGCAGGAAACCACCCAGACCATGCCCAACAGCGGCAGCTTTGACGAGTGGTACGATTATTTCCGCCGCTACTTTGGCGGTTAAGTGAAACACTTTGGGCGTGCCGTGTTACGCGGTGCGCCCATTTGTCGATAATTGTCGAAAACACATTTCCCCGTTTTTCTTGAAAATGGAATGCAATTATGATATTGTATATCGTGAATTTTTATTAGAAACGGGGTCAGGAATATGCAGACACTGCTGATTGCGGACAGTAACGACGCCTTTCGCCAGCAGCTGGCAGACGCTTTTGAGCCCTATTACCGCACCCTGACCTGTGGAAACGGTCAGGAGGCGCTGGAGATTCTGTGCGGGGAACACTGCGACTGTCTGGTGCTGGATCTGATGCTGCCGGAGCTGGACGGCATTTCCATGCTGGAAGCCGCCGTCTCCCGGGGTGTCCGTCCCATTGTCATCGCCATCAGCCCCCTGTTTACCCAGTACACCTTTGACGTGGCGGAAGCCCTGGGAATCGGCTATATGATCCGCCGGCCCTGCCCCGTGCAGGCCGTTGTCGCCCGGATGCTGGATCTGAACCAGCGCGTAAACCCTATCTGGGCTTCCCGGGAGCAGGTCAACCGGTTTCTCCTCTGGCTGGGGGTGCCCACTGTCTACAACGGGTATCTTCCCCTTGTGGAGGCGCTGATGCTGCTGGCGGAGGACCCCTCCCAATCCATCACCAAGGTGCTGTACCCTGAGGTGGCCAAGCGGATCGGCAGCGGTTCCAAAGCCGTGGAGCGCAACATCCGCAGCGCCATTGAACACGCCTGGAACAGCAGAAACGCGGAACGCTGGCAGCAGCTCTTCCCCGAGCTGGACGAGCGTCCCTCCAACAGCCTGTTTTTCAGCCGGGCACTGGAAACCCTCAGCGGCGGTCACTGGGAATAGTCCGAAGGCAGCGTGCATATTCTGTTTCATAAACCTTCCCCTTCAGGAGGAATTCCCATGAAGCGAAAACAGCACGATACCTTCGCCCGCGCATTCATGAAGCTGGTGTGCCTGCTTCTTGCCCTGATTCTCATTTTTCTTCTGGGCGCCACCGCCCTGTTCCAGCAGGTGCTGGGAAAAATCCACTACACCCAGCCCCCCGCCGACTTTGGCACCCGGCTGGGCAGCTTTCTGACGAATCTGGCGTCGGAGGGAATCGGAAAACAGTCTGACCTGATCGGCGGCACCGGCAGCGGCATTGTAAACATTCTTCTGATCGGACAGGACCGCCGGGAGGGCGAGGAAACTGCCCGGTCCGATTCCATGATTCTGTGCACCTATCACCGGAAGACGGGAAATGTGACCATGACCTCCTTCCTCCGGGATTTGTATGTGCCCATTCCCGGGCACCACAGCAACCGCATCAACGCCGCCTATTCCGAAGGCGGCGCCGCACTGCTGGACGACACCCTGCGGGAGAACTTCAGCCTGCACATCGACGGCAATATCGAGGTGGATTTCTCCCAGTTTGCCCAGATCATCGACCTTCTGGGCGGTGTGGAGCTGGAGCTGCGGGAGGATGAAGCGGCGGAAATCAACAAAGAAACCGGCAGCGAGCTTGCCGCCGGAACCCAGGTTCTGAACGGCGAACAGGCCCTGACCTACGCCCGCATCCGCAAGCTGGACGCCGACGGAGATTTCAGCCGCACCAGCCGTCAGCGCAAGGTCATGAACGCTCTGGTGAGCCGCTACCGGAATATGCAATGGAAGGAGCTGCTGCCGCTGATGGATCAGCTGCTGCCGCTCATCAGCACGGACATGAATTACGGCAAGCTGGTCTTGCTGGCGATGGAAATTATGCCGAAGCTTTCCGGCGCACAGATCACGAGCCAGCGGATTCCGGCAGACGGAACCTTCAGTGATGAGAAAATCGACGGCATGGCGGTGCTGTCCGCCGATCTGGAGGCGAACCGGCAGCTTCTGCGGGATACGCTGCTGAACTGAAGAAAGGTACGCGGCGAAAACACTTCGTTTTCGCCGTTTTCCCTGTCCGCCTGCGGTCGGCACACTTTTGAAGAATTTGTGCCCACGTCATAAAATCTCATTTCTGTTTTTTGCGCAGAAATACGAATATCGTCCATTGCAGTCCGATTTTGCCGATATTCCTATGTCAAAAAATTCTATTTTTCTCACTTTCCGGATTGACAAATCTTTCCTGTGCGGCTATAATGACAGGGAGTTCAGGCGAGGAGGTGTGCGGATGGAACTCACAAAAAGTGAAATGGAAATCATGGACGTTCTTTGGGAAAGCGATCAGCCCCTGTCCCGCTCCGATCTGTTGGAGCGTTCCGAGGAAAAAACCTGGAAGGACAGCTCGGTGCACATCCTTCTGAACGGACTGCTTCAAAAGGGCGCAATCCGGGAAGCCGGTCTCGTCAAGCGCAGCAAAACCTACGGCAGAGTCTTCTCCCCCACCATGACCCGGGAGGAGTATTTCGCCGCAACCATCTTCAGCCACCGTCATAAGCCGGAGATCGTCGGTCTGTTCGACGCGCTGCTTCGCCGGGAGGACATCACGCCTGAGCAGCTGCAAAAGATATCCACCCTTGTCAGCCGGAAAGCCATCTGATACCACGGGAGTCGCAAAGCGGCTCCCTTTTTTGTCTTGGATAAATCAAATTTGCAACACCTGCAATCGGTTTATGTACATTTTTCGCCGTGGACGTTGACAAATGTCCATAGGCGTTGTATAGTAGTTCCGTTCATTTTGCCGTCGGCGTCGTGCCGAAGGAGGTAATTCTATGTTAAAAGTTAACCAGCTGTATGATTTGACCCACTCCATTGCCGGGCAGTACCTTTCCGGATTTGACTATCCCTGGCAGGCGCTGGGCGGCATCAAAGCTCTGATTCTCTCCCTTGGCCCCCAGCTGGGCGAAGGCTACCGGGAAGTGTCCCCCACTGTCTGGGTTCATGAGACTGCCACGGTGGCGCCCACAGCGTTTCTGGGCGCGCCCTGCATCATCGGCCCCGGCACGGAGGTGCGCCACTGCGCCTTTATCCGCGGCAGCGCGCTGGTAGGCGCGAATTGTGTGGTGGGAAACTCGGTGGAGCTGAAAAATGTGATCCTGTTTGACAACGTACAGGTGCCCCATTACAACTATGTAGGCGACAGTATCTTAGGCTACAAGTCCCACATGGGCGCAGGCAGCCTGACCTCCAACGTCAAGTCCGACAAGACGCTGGTGGTGGTCAAGGACGGCAGCGAGCAGATCGAGACGGGCCTGAAAAAGTTCGGCGCCATGCTGGGCGATTTCGTGGAAGTGGGCTGCAACAGCGTCCTGAACCCCGGCACCGTCATCGGACGCCACACCAACATCTACCCCACCTCCTGTGTCCGGGGTGTGGTTCCGGAGAACAGCATCTGGAAAACCGGCGGCGTGGTAGTCTGTAAAAAGTAATGTGCTCACCGGCTTTACTCAGCTAAATTGTGCTTTAGCGGAATAAGAATGGATGTCATTGCGAACCAGTGCGCTTAAGTGGCGTGGCAATCCGTTCCCCTTAAAATGTCCCGATTTTGCACCTGTTACCAAGGAGAAAACGGATTGCCACGTCGCTTCGCTCCTCGCAATGACACCTAAATCAACAATGTTCTCCTTTAACTGATTAATCCGATAGACG
>JAXEXE010000051.1:0-2839 GCA_034113565.1 Faecousia sp. | reverse complement strand
AACATAGCCGTCAATGGACATTTTTCGGAGAAACGCCGACAGGTTTGAGGTTCCGTACTGTGCCATTTTTTTATGGATCATATCCAGCTCATCCTGCGTAACACGGAACCGCACTTCAATATTTCTTTTGCGGTTGGCCATCTTAGCGTTCCTGTCCCTTCAACTTTGCCGAATGTTTCGGCGGAGTTGCTTTTGGCATTGCATGCAGCTTTTCCCGAACCGAGGTTTTGGCAGACTTCTCCTGCTGCTGACAATATTCCCGCCGGACGGTGCTGAGAAACAGATTGGTCAGTCCCGGATGGCTGTTCACAACAAACTGAGCATTGCGGTCAGCGCCCCATGCGTCGGGATTTTTCTGGATGAGAATGGTTTTCGCCCATGCCTTATTACCGGGGGAAATCCGCCCATCCCAATCTTTCTGCTGGACGGTATTGGCAAGGACATACAGCGTTCTGTCCAGTCCGAAAGCCTCCACTACCTGCGCCGCTGCCTGACTGTCCAGCGAGTTTCCATCGTAATACTCCCGGATCGCCGCTTCGATAGCTTCCTTGCAGGCGGCATTGGCCCTGCTGGATGCCCGGTACTGTTCCAGCTCGCCGTGTTCCTGAGCATAGCTGGCAGGGAAAGGGTACACCGGCGTTTCTCTGAGCGCACGACGCTGTTCTTCCAGAAGCGTATCCGCTCTGGATTCCAAACAGTCCCAGATTGTCTCCATGTGGTCTGTCTCCCGCTTTTCAAAATCCTGAAACACATCCGCCAGCGGGCTGGGGGATTTCATCAGGACCTCTGCCTGCGCATCCGACAGATCGTGGTATTCCAGCGACAGTAGAATATCCTCCCGGATGGTGTATTCATAGGCGTGGTTCAGGACTTCCTCTTGGGACTGACCTTTCAGCCAGTCCCGGAATTTCTCCTGTTCGGCAAACATCTTCTGATACAATGCCGTGTTGCGTTCAGCGTTTGTCATTATCGCACCTCCTCATGGCGTTTTTGCTTTTGGTTGTTTCTGCTGGAGGCGGGCTGGCTGCGCAGCTTGTCCAGAACCGAGGGGCGGGCAGATTTGGCGATGACCTGCTCCGTCTGGCCTCCCTTATTGGCATCCAGATTCAATTCCGCGTCCAGAAAAATCAGCCGCGCGGTTTTGTCCCGCAGCTCTTCCTCAAAGGGAAATGGCTTGCCCAGCTCCGCCTTTGCCGCTTCCTGCTGGTGGCAGGTTTCGTCCAGCTGTGTCTGGAAGGCTTTCAACCGCTGGGGCATCTGCGCCAGAGCGTTGTCCAGACGAATCAGATTGCCTCTGGGGTCGCTGCCCAAAATTGCCTGGTGTTTTAATCTCCCCTGCATGGTCAGCACATACTTTTTGCCGAAGTCCTCCAAAGTAACGGACATCGTAAAGCCTCGGTAGGTGCCAACCTCCACCGGGTCAAGCCCGGTTGCTTTCTTAGCCGCCTCGATCAGAGCGGCACCGGCGTTGTCCTTGTCGGTCAGATCGTCAGCCAGCACGGTCATTCCCGCAAAGCCGTCCGTGGGATGGGGGTGGGCTTCCAGTGTCTGCATATCCTCCTGAATCGCCTGGATGCAGCCCTTCAGCTTTTCAATCTGCTCCGGGAAGTGCCGTAGCAGACTATCCTCCAGACGATACTGCTTGCTCTTGTGGTCGGCCTTCATGATCTTCAACCTGGAAACCTCCACATCCAAATCCATACGCTCCTTAATTCGGGGATCACCGGCGCACAGTGCCTTGATTTCCGCAAAGGACAGCGCTACCTCGTCCACATCATTGCAGGAGCGCACCGGGGATTTGGAGGTCATGATCTGGGAAATGAACTTCTGCTTATTTTCCACGGTCTGCCACAAGAAAGCGTCGAAGGTTCCTTCCGTCACATAACGGAACACATGGACTTTCTCATTCTGGTTGCCCTGACGCTCGATTCTGCCCTTGCGCTGCTGCAAATCACCGGGCCGCCAGGGACAATCCAAATCATGGATCGCCACAAGTTTATCCTGCACATTGGTGCCAGCGCCCATTTTGGAGGTGCTCCCGAGAAGAACACGCACCTGGCCGGAGCGCACCTTGCCGAACAGCTCCTTTTTCTTGACCTCCGTGTTGGCGTCGTGAATAAAGGCAATCTGCTCTGCCGGAACGCCGCCGGCAATCAGTTTGGAGCGAATGTCATCGTAAACGGTGAAGGGAGCATTTTCCTCCGCAGGGAGTGCGGCGGCTTCCAGCGGGTTGCCCGCAATGGAAACCTGTTTCGCTTTCGGTGCAGCCTGGGGTGTGGAAATATCGCAGAACACAAGCTGGGTCAGCTTGTCCTCCTTGCCGTCCCTCCAAACTTGCAGAATGTTGTCCACACACAGATTGACCTTGCTGCCTGCCTCATCCGAGAAGTCCGGGTTAATAATCCGCTGGTCAAGCCCCAGCTTCCGTCCATCCGAGGTCACTTTTAGCATATTGTCAATGGAGGGGTCTACGCTGCCGGAGTGGATAGCGGCGGCTCGTTCAGAAAGTTCCTGTACCAGTCCCTTCTGCACCTCTGTGGGCTTTGCAACTACATTGTGGTACTCCACCTCCGGGACGGGCAGATGGAGCTGATCTGCCGTCTTGATGTCTGCCACTTCCTTGAATAGATTCATCAGCTCCGGCAGATTGAAGAACCGGCTGAACCGCGTCCGGGGACGGTAGCCCTTGCCCTCCGGTGCCAGCTCCAAAGCGGTGACGGTTTCACCGAACCGGGATGCCCAGCAGTCGAAGTGGGTCATGTGCATTTCTTCCAGACGGGCATACTGCAAATACCGCTGCATGGTGTATAATTCCGTCATACTGTTGCTGACGGGCGTA
>JAXEXE010000050.1:0-9240 GCA_034113565.1 Faecousia sp. | reverse complement strand
TCGATCTTGGCCCGCAGGGTGTAGCGGTTGTCCTCAAATTCCCCGGCCCGCATCCGGGCGAACAGGTCGAGACTCTCCTCGATGGGCCGGTCCCGGTAGGGGGAAATCGCAGGTGTGTTCAGGTCGCCCCGGTACTCCTTGAACTGCTCGGGGGTCAGCTCGCAGACGTAGGCAAGACCCTTCTGAATCAGCTCCACGGCGTACTCGTAGTCCTTTTCAAAGTAGTCGGAGCCGTAGTAGAACCGGTCGCCCCAGTCGAAGCCCAGCCAGTGAATGTCCTCCTTGATGGCCTCCACGTACTCTTCATCTTCCTTGGTGGGGTTGGTGTCGTCCATCCGGAGGTTGCACAGGCCGCCGTACTTTGCGGCGGTGCCGAAATCGATGACCAGCGCCTTGCAGTGACCGATGTGCAGGTAGCCGTTGGGCTCCGGCGGGAACCGGGTGTGCACGGTGGCACCCTCGTACTGCCCGCCCGGGGCAATGTCCTCATCGATAAAGGCATGGATAAAATTTTTGCTTTCCGTAGTCTCAGCCATATCCAAACATCCTCTCTTTGGTTTTCCAATAATAAGCCATTATACCCCATTGCGGGGAAATTTGCAACATTCATTCGTGCCAGAAACGATGGCTTGTTGCATTGCGGTTGTGTGAAAATTGTACAGCGGGAGTCGGTTTGTGAAAAATAAGAAAACAATTTAAGAATTCTTAAAATTATGGTTGTCAATTCGGCTATCTTATATTAAAATAGGAAAGGATATGATACTGAGAGAAGGAGTGTGGATCGCTTTGTCTGCAATCAAATACCGGCGCATTCTGCTGAAGCTCAGCGGCGAGGCTCTGGGCGAGTCTGTTTCTGACAATCTGGCGGTGGGCCTGGATTTTTCCAAGATTCATTCTGTGTGTGAGGTCATCCGTCAGTGCCACGATCTGGGCGTTCAGATTGGACTGGTCATCGGCGGCGGCAACTTCTGGCGGGGCGTGAAAAACGGCAGTGGGAAAATGCAGCGTTCCCACGGCGATGCCATGGGTATGCTGGCCACTGTCATGAACGCCATTGCCGTGGCGGACGTGCTGGAGCAGCACGGACTGGACGCACGGGTACTTACCGCCGTGGAGATGAACAAATTTGCCGAGTATTTTACCCGGGATACCGCCGACCGTTACTTAAATGAGGGCAAGGTGGTCATTTTTGCCGCCGGCACCGGCAACCCCTATTTCTCCACCGACACCGGCGCGGTGCTCCGGGGCGTGGAAATTGAAGCGGACGCGGTGCTGATGGCGAAAAATATTGACGCCATCTACTCTGCCGACCCCCGTACAAACCCCGACGCGGTGCGCTACACCCATCTGACCTACGACAAGGTGCTTGCCGACCACCTGAAGGCCACCGACAGCACCGCCATGACCCTCGCCATGGACAATGATATGCCCATGGTGTGCTTCGCCCTGAATCCCCCCGAAAATATCCTCCGCGTCGTCCGCGGAGAGGCAATCGGAACCACTGTTACTGTTAAGGAGGACTAAGCAATGAGCGTAGATTTCAAGGAATTTGGAAGAAGAATGGACAAGACTCTGGAGCATCTGGAGGAGGACTTCGGCGCCGTTCGGGCGGGCCGTGCCAACGCCAAGGTTCTCGACCGCATCACGGTGCAGTATTATGGAAGTGAGACCCCCCTCAACGGCGTGGCTACCATTTCCACCCCCGATGCCCGGACGCTGATCATTCAGCCCTGGGACACCAAGCTCCTGAAGGACATTCAGAAGGCCATTCAGCTTTCCGATCTGGGCATCAACCCCCAGAACGATGGCAAGGTCATCCGGCTGGTGTTCCCCCAGCTGACGGAGGAACGCCGTAAGGATCTGGCAAAGCAGGTCAAGAAGTACGCCGAGGACGCCAAGGTTGCCATGCGCAACATCCGCCGGGACGGTATGGACTATGTGAAGAAGCTGAAAAAGAACAGCGAGATCACCGAGGACGACCAGAAGAAGGCGGAGAAGGATCTGCAGGACCTGCTGGACAAGAACATCAAGCGGGTGGACGCCGCGCTGGCAGCCAAGGAAAAGGAACTGATGTCTCTCTGATTTTTCCAGTCGTTGGGGGCGCGTAGCGCTCCCAACGAACGCATATTATGATTTTAGAAAGAGGTGCTCATTTTGGCACTTTCCGAAACAGCAAAACCGCCCCGTCATATTGCCATCATCATGGACGGCAACGGACGCTGGGCAAAGCAGCGGGGGCTGCCCCGTACCGCCGGTCACGCCGCCGGCGCGGAAGCCTTCCGGCGCATCGCCAACTACTGCCGCACGCTGGGTGTGGAATATCTGACGGTGTACGCCTTTTCCACGGAGAACTGGAAGCGCTCTGCCGAGGAAGTGGCGGGCATCATGAAGCTGCTTCGCCGGTATCTGGAGGAAGCCCTGCGGGATATGGAGAAAAACCGGGTCCGTTTCTGCTTCTTCGGAGACCTGAGCAAGCTCAGCCCGGATTTGCAGGCCCTGTGCGACCGGGCCCAGAGACAGAGTGAAGACTATGACGTACAGGTGAATTTCTGCCTGAATTACGGCGGACGGGACGAGATCGTGCGGGCGGCGCGGCGGTTTGCCCAGGATGTTGCCGACGGAAAGCACCGGCCGGAGGAGCTGACCGAGGAAGCTTTTTCCACCTACCTGTACTCTGCGGACGTACCCGACCCGGAGCTGATTATCCGGCCCTCCGGGGAAAAGCGCACCAGCAATTTCCTGCTGTGGCAGTCCGCCTACTCGGAATATGTATTTATGAATGTACTGTGGCCCGACTTTACCCCGGCGGATCTGGATGCGGCCATTGAGGAATACCACCGGCGCAACCGCCGCTTTGGAGGAGTTTAAAGACATATGAAGACTCGAATTATCGCGGCGGCGGTACTGGTGCCGGTGCTGTTTCTCATCGTTTTGGTTGCCCCGGAAAGCGCGGCGGCGGCAATCCTCGGTATCTTGCTGGCGATTGCCTCCTATGAGCTTCTGTACCGCACGGGGCTGGTGAAGCATCCCCGGCTGGTGGCCTATTCCTCCGTCATGGCTTTTGCCCTGTCCATGTGGAGCTACTGGGGCGCGGTGCGGGCTTATTTTGTGCTGCTGCTCATGGCTTATTCCATGGTGCTGTTTGCCGAGATGATGCTGGATCACATAAAAATTCACTTTGAGACGATTGGTATGTGCTACGTCTCCGGCGTGATCGTGCCGTACTTACTGACGGCGCTGATTCGGATTCTGACCATGGATATCGGACGCTATGTGATCCTGATTCCCTTCATTGTGGCCTTTATGTCCGACGCCGGCGCCTATTTTACGGGTTTGCGGTTCGGCAAACACAAGCTGGCACCGGTGGTCAGCCCCAACAAGACCATTGAGGGCGTGCTGGGCGGACTGGCAGGCGCCACCATCGGTATGCTGATTTACACCATCATTCTGGACTGGCCCCTGCGGCTGGATGTGAACTATGGAATTGCCCTGCTGTACGGCATCGTCGGCGCGGCGGCGGGCACCTTCGGCGACCTGTGCTTCTCCATCATCAAGCGCCAGACCGGTATTAAGGACTATGGCAATCTGATTCCCGGTCACGGCGGCGTGCTGGACCGGTTCGATTCCCTGACCATGGTAGCACCCCTGATGGAAGCGCTGCTGCTGATTCTGCCGCTGATTCAGCGGTAATGAGGTGAGGGCCATGGTAAAATGCGTCACGATTCTCGGCTCTACCGGCTCCATCGGCCGGCAGAGTCTGGATATTATCAGCCGCCTGCCGGAAGTGAAGGTGGCGGCTTTAACTGCGGGCACCAGTGTGCAGCGCATGGCGGAACAGTGCCGGGAATTTAGGCCGGAGATGGCGGTCATGGCGACGGAAGCGGCGGCAAAAGAGCTGTCCGCTGAGATTCGCGACCTGCCCATTCGGGTAGAATGGGGAGAGACGGGTCTTCTGGAAGCGGCTTCCCTACCGGCTGCCGACTGCGTCATTACCGCCGTGGTTGGCATGGTGGGTCTGAAACCGACCCTTGCCGCCATCCGGGCGGGCAAACGTATCGGTCTTGCCAATAAGGAGACGCTGGTCTGCGCCGGCGAGCTGGTAATGGCGGAGGCGGAGAAATACCACGCGGAGATCATCCCCGTGGATTCCGAGCATTCCGCGATTTTCCAGTGCCTCATGGGCTGCGGCGACAGGAAGGAAATCAAACGGCTGATTCTGACCTGTTCCGGCGGCCCCTTCTTCGGCAGAAGCCGTGAGGAATTGAAAACCGTTACCCCAGCCGATGCCCTCAAGCATCCCAACTGGAAAATGGGCGCGAAAATCACCATCGACTGCGCCACTCTCATGAACAAGGGTCTTGAGGTCATCGAAGCCATGCGGCTGTACCGGATGCCGCTGGAACAGGTGGACGTGGTGATTCACCGGCAGAGCGTGGTGCACTCCATGGTGGAGTTCACCGACGGCGCGGTGATGGCCCAACTGGGCACCCCGGATATGCGTCTGCCCATCCAGCTGGCACTGACGTACCCTCAACGGATTCCCAGTCCGGTGGAGCCGCTGGATTTGCTGACCTGCGGCCCGCTGACCTTCTGCAAGCCCGACATGGAGAACTTCCCCTGCCTTGCGCTGGCCTATGAATGCGCGAAAAAGGGCGGCACGGCCTGCCCTGCCATGAACGGCGCCAACGAGGAAGCGGTTGCCATGTTCCTGCGAAATGAAATTGGCTTCTACGACATTTACCGTCTGGTATCTCAGGCGGTGGAAGCGGTTCCCTTCCTGAAAAATCCCACTCTGGAGGAAATTCTGGAGGCCGACCGCCTTGCCCGGGCAGCGGTCAAATCGTTATCCCAAAGTTAAGCGAGGAAATCTATGAGCGTTCTTTTTGCGATCCTTCTGTTCAGCCTGCTGATTTTTGTACACGAGCTGGGACATTTCGCCGCCGCGAAGCTGTCGGGCGTGCAGGTCAACGAGTTTTCCATGTTTATGGGCCCACTGTTGTGGTCAAAGCAGATTGGGGAGACCACCTACTCCCTGCGTCTCATCCCCATCGGCGGCTTCTGCGCCATGGAGGGCGAGGACGGCGGCAGCGACAATCCCCGCTCCTTTGACAAGGCGGCCTGGTGGAAGCGGCTGATCATTCTGGTAGCAGGCGCCGCTATGAATTTTCTGGTGGGTGTTCTGATTATGGTTGCCATTTACCTGCCGGTACAGCAGATCATCGAACCGGTGATCGACAGCTTCGAAAGCTATTCCACGATCAACGGTGCGGACGGCCTGCAGGTCGGCGACCGGATCGTGGAGCTGGACGGCGAAAAAATATACGTTCAGTCGGATTTTTCCATGCTGCTGCGGTTGAATCCCGGCGAAGTCCATGACCTTGTGGTGGAGCGGGACGGCAAAAAGGTGGCGCTTCCCAACTTCCCCATGGAAACCCACACGATAACCGCTCAGGATGGCACCACCCGGGAGATGTTCGGCATGAACTTTACCGTTCAGAAGCTGACGCTGACCGGAAAGCTGAATTACGCCTGGAACCAGTGTCTGGATACTGTGCGTATGGTGCGGCTGAGCCTGCAAATGCTGGTGAAGGGCCAGGTGGGACTGCGGGATATGTCCGGGCCGGTTGGCATCGTGCAGCAGATGTCCATTGTGGCGGACAATTCCCCCACAAGGCAGGCCGCTGTTCTGAATATGCTGTATTTTGGCGCTTTTATCGCCATCAATCTGGCAGTGATGAATCTGCTGCCCATTCCGGCGCTGGACGGCGGACGGGTGGTGTGCCTGCTGCTCACCACGGCGGCGGAGGCCGTGACCAAAAAGAAGATCGACCCCAAATACGAAGGGTATCTGCACGGCGCGGGTATGATCGCCCTGCTGGGCCTTATGGCGCTGATCATGTTCAAGGATATTTTTGTGCTGTTTAAAGGGTGAAACATATGACAAGACAGATACTGGTAGGCGGAATCCCCATCGGCGGCGGCGCCCCGGTGGTGATTCAGTCCATGCTCAACACCAAAACCACGGACGTAGAGGGCAGCTTACAGCAGCTTCGTCAGCTGGCAGCCGCCGGCTGTCAGATTGCCCGGCTGGCGGTGCCCAATATGGAGGCTGCCCGGGGCTTCGCGGAAATTTGTAAGGAAAGCCCCCTGCCGCTGGTAGCGGACATTCACTTTGACTACAAGCTGGCCATTGCGGCAGCGGAAGGCGGGGCCAGTAAAATCCGCATCAACCCCGGCAACATCGGCGGGGAGGATCGGGTGAAGGCCGTGGTGGAGGTGTGCAAGGACAGGCACATCCCCATCCGCATTGGCGTCAACGGCGGTTCTCTGGACAAACGGTTATTGGAAAAATACGGCCATCCCACGGCAGAAGCGCTGGTGGAAAGCGCCTTTGAACATCTGGAACTGCTGGAAAAGGAGGGCTTTTACGATACCTGCGTGTCCATGAAGTCCTCCACGGTGCCCACCATGGTGGCGGCAGCCCGGCTGTTCCGCTTGAAATGCGACTATCCCCTCCACATCGGCGTGACGGAGACCGGCCCGGTAAAGCAGGGCCTTATCAAGTCCGCCATGGGCATCGGCGCGCTGCTTTTGGACGGCATCGGCGACACCATCCGGGTGAGTCTTACCGACGACCCGGTGCAGGAGGTCTATGCCGCCAAGGACATTCTGAAAGCCGCCGGACTGCGCAAGGAGGGCGTGAACATCATCTCCTGCCCCACCTGCGGCAGAACCCGGATTGACCTCATTGGCCTTGTCAACCGGGTGGACGAAGCCCTGCGGGAGTGCAAAAAGCCCATCACCGTGGCAGTCATGGGCTGCGTGGTCAACGGCCCCGGCGAAGCAAGAGAAGCCGACATCGGCATTGCCGGCGGCGACGGCTGGGGCATGATTTTCGAGAAGGGCCAGCAGGTTGAAAAGCTGCCCTATGAGGAATTGCTGCCCGCATTGCTGAAACGGATCGAGGCGCTGTAACATGTACTGTATTCTGATTGCCGGGCTTCCCGCTGCGGGAAAAACCACGATTTCGGAATCGCTGTCCCAAAGTCTGAACCTGCCTGTTCTCTCCAAGGACAAGATAAAAGAGCTGCTATATGACACAGTGGGCTTTACAGGCAGGACGGAAAAGGTCCGTCTGGGTACAGCCGCCATGGATATCCTGTATTATGCGGCCCGCCAGTTGATGAAGCAGAAGCTCCCATTTATTTTGGAGAACAACTTTGAAGAAGTATCCCGCCCCGGTTTGGTGGCGCTGCTGGAGGAGTATGCCTATTATCCGGTTACGGTTCTTGTAACCGGGGAGTATTCCGTGCTTTATGAACGCTTTGTCCGGCGCAACGGCAGTCAGGAGCGGCACCGGGGGCATGTGGTCAACGACTGCTACCCGGAACCGGAACCCGGGAGAGTGGTGGAGCCGATGTCCTATGAGGAGTTCGTAACCGGCTTCACCAACCGGGGGATGGACAGCTTTTCCGTGGAAGGCCCCAGAATTGTGGTGGATACGACCGATTTTTCAAAGGTGGATTTGGAAGACCTTTCCCGCCGCATCCGGGATTTGACAGAGACATTGAGGTAACCATGACCGAGCCAATTTATTTATTCCATATGTTCCCGGATTATCAGCCGCCTGAGGAGCTGCACGCAGCCCTGTCTCAGGCGGCTATCGCCGCTGCGGACATTTCCGCCGAGGATCGATCCGTCCACGTTGTTGTCCACAGCGAAAACTACATCCCCCAGCGGCTGCTGGATCAGGCGGCGAAGGAGATTGCCGCCCTCTATGGGCTGCGGCGCATGGCCCTGAATGCGACCCACCCGGCTTCGGAGCTGACAAAAATCGAGCCAGAGGAGCTGATGAACCTGTTTGTTCAGCGGGATTCCATGGCCCGGGGCTCCCTGGCCGGGGCCAAATGGGAATGGGAAGAGGAGCACCTGACCATCCATCTGGCAGCCAATGGGAAAGACGCCCTGATGGAGCAGGTGCCTTCCGTGCAGCAGGTTCTTCGGGAGCGGTTTGCCGTGCCTGTAACCATTTCCATTGAAACCGGCGCGGCGCTGGAGGGAAAAGCCCTGTTTGAAGCCATGGAAACCATGCGGGGCCAGATGATGAAGAATCTGCCCGCTGCTTCCGCGTCCAAACGGGAGGAAAAGGCTGCCGTCTCCGCCGCCCCCAGCGAGACCTTCTACGGCAAGCCCTTCAAGGGAACTGCCGTGCCCATGAAGGATTTGTCCATGGACATGGGCACGGTGATCGTGGAGGGAAAGGTATTCAACGTCGACCACAAGGAACTGAAAAAGCGCAACGCGTTTGTTGTAAAATTCGACATGACCGACAATACCAATTCCGTCCGTATCAGCCGATTTTTGGAGGCAAACGAGGCAAAACCGATCTTGGAAAATGTGAATATCGGCTCTGTTCTGCGGGTGCAGGGCAAGCTCATCGAGGACCGGTTTGAAAACGAAATGGTGCTGAAGCCCTACGCCATGCAGCCCGGCAGCCTGCCCAAACGGCAGGACACGGCGGTTGGCATGAAGCGGGTAGAGCTGCACCTGCATACCACCATGTCCAACATGGACGCCCTGACTCCCACCGATGCCGCCATCAAGCAGGCCGCGGCCTGGGGCCACCGGGCCATTGCCATCACCGACCACGGCTGCTGCCAGTCCTTCACCGATGCGCTGCACACCGTGGAGGGGAAGAAGCCCCCCAAGGTGGCGGGCACCGACGAGACCATCAAGATTCTCTACGGCTGCGAAGGATATTATGTAAACGACGTGGATGACCGAATCGTAGTCCACGGCGAGCAGGACATGACCTTCCACGAAGAATTTGTGGCATTCGACTTAGAAACCACCGGCCTGTCCTCGAAAACCGACCGGATTATTGAAATCGGCGCTGTCATTTTGAAGGACGGCAAGGAAATCGACCGGTTCCAGACCTTTGTGGACCCGGAACGCCATCTGGAACGGAAAATTGTGGAACTCACCGGTATTACGGAAGAAATGCTGGCGGGCGCGCCGAAAATCGAGGAAGTGCTGCCGAAATTTCTGGACTTTATCGGCGATCGGGTGCTGGTTGCCCACAATTCCGACTTTGACACCGGCTTCATCCGTGCCGAATGTGAGCGCCTGGGCTATGACTACCACTGCACGGCGGCGGATACCCTGATACTGTCCCAGAACCTGCTGCCCCATCTGAACAAATTTAAGCTGAATATCGTCTCCAACGCTCTGAGCCTGCCG
>JAXEXE010000049.1:0-16595 GCA_034113565.1 Faecousia sp. | reverse complement strand
GCCTGGTTAAAGGCGGCGTTGATGAAAATGAGGCCCAGCAGGGAGTTCGTCAGGCTCATAATCTGCATGACCTTATAAATACCGATCAGCAGAACCACGGGGGCGAACATCTGAGACACGATGATGAAGCCCAGAAAGGCGGTCTGGCCCTTGAACTTCATGCGGGCCAGGGCGTAGGCCGCAGGGATGCCGCATACCATGGCAATGGCGGTAGAGCCGGCAGCGATGATGATGGAGTTGAGCATGTATTTTGCCATGGGAGCCTTTACCCATATGTCAGCAAAGTTCGACCACATGACTTTTATGGGGAAAATGGTGCCTTTCATGGCAAAAATCTCGTCACGGCTCTTCAGCGCGGTGCAGACCATGACAAAGTAGGGATACAGAATGAACAGGCAGATGAGCACTACCACGAAATACAGCAGAATCCGGCTCAGCAGCTTGCCCCAGTTCACACGGATGTTGTCAGCCATGATTACTCATCTCCTTTCTTCAGGGTGGAGACCATGTAGAAGCTGGCGCAGACCAGCAGAATCAGGAAGCCAATGACGGAAACGGCGGCGGCTTCGCCCTGCTTGCCGTTGTAGAAGGCCAGCTTGTACAGGTAAGTCACCAGCGTATCGGTGCGGCTGGCGGGGTCGCCCTTGGTGATGGTCCAGACGATGGGGAAGGAATTGAACACGTAGATGATGTTCAGCACGGTGGCTACGGTCAGGCTGGGCTTGACCAGAGGCAGGGTGATATTGAACAGCTTGTCCCAGTAGGATGCGCCGTCCACGATGGCTGCTTCATAGTAGCTGGCATCAATGCTCTGCAGACCGCTGAGGGCGGTAAAGCAGACGAAGGGAATGGTAACGAAGATACCACAGGCGATTTCCCAGGCGAAAAAGGCTTCGGGGGTGGGGGTCCAGTTCACGTTGCTCTGGATAATGCCCAGAGTCTTGAGCAGGGTATTCAGCGCGCCGTAGTCGGTGTTGATAATGAACTTCCAGACGGAGGCCTGAATGACCAGCGTGGTGGCCCAGGGGAAGACCACAATGGCACGGGCAATCTTGCGGCCCTTGAACTCGTTGTTCAGCAGCAGCGCAAGGATAAAGCCCAGAACCGTGGACAGCACCACAACCAGAATGGTCCAGATGACGGTGTTTTTCAGAACCATGCCGAACTTGGCGTTCTGGATGGCCTTGGCGAAGTTGTCGAAGCCGCAGAAGCCCCGCACGAGACCGGCCTTGGTGACTGTGCTGAAGGCCATACGGAAGACATACCCGATGGGGACAATGATGAAGACTGCCATCAGAATGACGCTGGGCAGAATCCAGAGGTAGGGTTCCGCCTTATTCAGGAGCGTATAAGGCTTTTTTGATTTCACTTTTTGTACCTCCCTGTTTCTTTAGAAGTGCGCGGTGGAAAAGGGGCTGAAAAAACGCAGCCACTTTCAAAACGCGGCAAAGGCGGTGTGCAGCACTTTGAAAATGGCTGCAATCAAAGTGGGCCGGGCCAAACGCCCGGCCCACCTCTTATGCTAGATCATGCGGTGATTTGGACTTGCTGATTGATTAACCGGCCACTTGCGCCTGCAGAGCATCCAGCAGCTCCTGAACGTTGCCGCCCTGCAGAGCCTGCTGCTCCACATCGATAACGCCCTGCTTCACATCGGCCCACTCAGCCTTAGCGGTGGGGTAGAACTTGGCGGAGCCAACGATGTCGATCCAGGCGCCCATGGCGGGATCCGCAGCGGCACAGGCCTCACCGCCGGCGGTGGTGGCGGGCAGGAAGCCCTCCATCAGAACCCAGTCGGAGTAGGGCTTGTCATCATAGAAAGCGTCCACAACCTTGGTGATGGCTTCCATCTGCTTGTCGTCCTGCTTGTTGTCGAAGCACATGATGCGGTCCATAACGCCGGCGGAGACGGAGGTGCCGGAGTTGTTGGGGATGGCGGCGAAGCCATAGTTGACGCCAGCCTCACCGGCCTGAGAAGACAGGGCGTTGGGGGCGATCATCATGGCCAGCTTACCGGCGCAGAACAGATCCTGCAGGTTGTAGCGGGTGTCATTAGTGGGATCGGAGTTGGTCAGACCGTCCTTAATCAGACCGACGGCGTACTCAACGGCTTCCACGTTCTTAGCGGAGTTCAGAGTCCAGTTGCCGGCGTCGTCCACGAAGCCGCCGCCGTTGCCCCAGGTGTAGTAGGCAAAGGCAGCCTGGCCTTCGTCGGTGGTCATGTCAATGCCCCAGGGGTACACATCAGGGCACTTTTCCTTCAGGGTCTTGCAGGCAGCGGTCAGCTCGTCCCAGGTGGTGGGAACGGCGACACCAGCCTGCTCCAGAATGTCCTTGTTGTAGTACATGGCGCGGGCGGAAGCCAGATCGGGAACGGCCCAGACAACACCGTCAACAACGGACTGATCCAGGAAAGCGGGATAGAACTTGGCGTAGGTCTCAGCAGAGCACCACTTCTCAGCGGGCAGCAGCAGGCCGTCAGCCTGATAATCGGCGAAGACGTCGATGTTCAGCAGGTCGGGAGCCTGACCGTTGGCGATACGGGTGTTGACAACAGTGTAAATGTCGTTCCAGGAGACACAGTCAACGACCAGATCGATGCCCTTGTTGTCAGCCTCGAACTTCTTCTCGAACTCAGCCCACCAGTCAGCGGTCTTGGGACCGTACTGAGCGGCAATCATGGTCACGGTGGTGCCCTTGCTGCCGCCGCCGCAGGCTGCCAGACCCAGAACCATAACCAGAGCCAGCAGCAAACAGATAATCTTCTTCATCTTATGTCCTCCATTTTGAATTGGTATGTACCTTACACGGCGCAGCCGCGCCGGGAAGGCCATTCGTTTCAGATACGTTTGTCTTTTTGAATGACAAGTGGTATCTGCTCTTAGTATACAGCAAAAAATGGAGAAGTCAATGAGAATTCGCGGAAAATAACCGCGCTTTTCGACAAAATAGACAAAATTGGATGTTTCAACAATTGCAGCGCCTTCAAATTGTACAATTTTCCAAACACAATTCACGCGATTCTGCAATTAAAAAGTTGTTGCAACTGGGGTTTTTCTGTGCTATACTGAAGAAAAAAGGGACGGGAAATATATCTGATTTATATATTTCAATTATTTGCGTGTGAAAAACAGCAAAACCGTTCCGAATTACAGGAGGGAGCCAGCCATGTCACAGATTTCCATTCCCAGCGACGCCCCGATCCTTGCCGAGGTTCTCGGTGCCTATGAATTCCCCGCCACCCTGCTGGGCGCGGCGCGCTACGGTCAGGGCCACATCAACGACACCTTTTGCGTTCTCTGCCAGCCTCAGGAGGGCGACCCCATCCGCTTCATCCTGCAGGGCCTGAGCAGCGCTGCCTTCCCCCATCCGGAGGAGCTGATGGAGAATTTCATCGGGATCACCTCCTATCTTCGGGAAAAGGTCCTTGCTTCCGGCGGCGATCCCATGCGGGAGACCCTGTCCCTGGTGAAGACTCGGGACGGAAAGGACTTCTACACCGATTCCAATGGAAAGGTCTGGCGGCTGACTCCCTTCATTGAAAACACCGACTGCTTCCAGTCCGCCACCCCGGAGCTGTTCGAGGCGTCTGCCCGGGCCTTTGGACGGTTCCAGTATCTGCTTCAGGATTACCCCGCCGCCACGCTCCACGAGACCATTGTGAAATTCCACGATACGGAGGACCGGTTCGCCAAATTCGAGGCCGCGCTGAAAGCGGACAAGCTGGGCCGTGCCAAGGATATCCCGGAGGATATTCAGTTCGTGCTGGACCGGAAGGCTGACTGCTCCGTGGCGCTGGAGGCTCTGCGCAGCGGCAAGCTCCCCCTGCGGGTTACCCACAACGACACCAAGCTCAACAATATTCTCATCGACCGGAATACTCACGAGGGCATCTGCGTCATCGATTTGGACACCACCATGCCGGGCCTTTCCATCAACGACTTCGGCGACTCCATCCGCTTCGGCGCCAACCACAGCGCGGAAGACGAGAAGGATCTGTCCAAGGTCAATTTTGACATCGAACTGTTTGAGGCCTATACCCGGGGCTTCCTGGAGGGGGCAAAGGGCAGCTTGACCCCGGCGGAGCTGGAATACCTGCCCTGGGGCGCCCGGCTTATGACGCTGGAATGCGGCATCCGGTTCCTGACGGACTACCTGGACGGCGACCACTATTTCCGCATCCATTACCCGGAGCAGAACCTTGACCGCTGCCGCACTCAGTTCAAGCTGGTTGCCGACATGGAAGCGCAGTTTGAAGAAATGGCCGCGGTGGTGCGCAAGTATGCGTAAGCGAGTGTGGAGTGTGGAGTGAAGGTATCGCCTTCGGCGATGAATGAAAATAGATTTGATTGTCTCCACTCTCCACTCCTCACTCTCCACTCTGTCTTGACATCTTCTGCCCACAGAAGTATAATTTCCATATATAATAATGTAGGAGGTTGAATCCCATGAACATTCTGGTTACCGGCGGCGCCGGATATATCGGCTCCCACACCTGCGTTGAGCTGCTGAGCCGCGGCTACGGCGTGGTGGTCATCGACAATCTTTGCAACTCCAACCCCAAGAGCCTGGAGCGGGTGGAGATGCTCACCGGGAAAAAGCCCAAGTTCTATGAGGGCGACGTCCGGGACGAGGCCCTGCTGCGGAAAATCTTCGCGGAAAATGAGATTTCCGCCGTTATCCACTTTGCCGGATTGAAGGCCGTGGGCGAGTCCGTGGCCCAGCCTTGGCGGTACTATGACAACAACCTGAATTCCACCCTGGTGCTGACCAAGGTCATGGGCGAGATGGGCTGCAAGAACATCATCTTCTCCTCCTCCGCCACCGTCTACTCCGGGGACAACGAGATGCCCCTGCGGGAGACCAGCCGCACCGGCAACTGCACCAACCCCTACGGCTGGACCAAGTACATGACCGAGCAGATTCTGTCCGGTATGAGCGTTGCCGATCCCGATTGGAGCATCGTGCTGCTGCGCTACTTCAACCCCATTGGCGCCCACGAGTCCGGCATGATCGGAGAGGACCCCCGGGGCATTCCCAACAACCTGATGCCTTACATCACTCAGGTGGCCATCGGCCGGCGGGAGTACCTCAGCGTCTACGGCAATGATTACGACACCCCCGACGGCACCGGCGTCCGGGACTACATCCATGTGGTCGATCTTGCCAAGGGACACGTTGCGGCGGTGAAGTACGTTACGGAAAACAAGGGCTGCGAGGTGTTCAATCTGGGCACCGGCACCGGCTACAGCGTGCTGGACATGGTGAAGACCTTCGAGAAGGCCAACAACCTGACCGTGCCCTACAAGATCGTTGCCCGTCGTCCCGGTGACCTGCCTACCTGCTACGCAGACCCCGCCAAGAGCGCGGAGGTGCTGGGCTGGAAGGCTGAGAAGAATCTGACGGATATGTGCCGGGATTCCTGGCGCTGGCAGTCCCAGAACCCCATGGGGTATGGCACCGCCGAATAAAGAATGCGCCGCTTCGGGCTTGTCCGGGGCGGCGTTTTCAGTGTGGAGAGTGGAGTGCGGAGTGTGGAGTTGTGTATCGCGTACCAATGCCTTCCCCCGGGGGGAAGGTGCCCCAGTGCGTACACTGGGGCGGATGAGAAACGGCGAACGCTTTCGATTCCGTATGTACCAGGATAAAATGGAACCAACTGTCAGGCTTGTACCTCGTT
The DNA here is from genome assembly GCA_034113565.1 of Faecousia sp. Classification (GTDB taxonomy): domain Bacteria; phylum Bacillota; class Clostridia; order Oscillospirales; family Oscillospiraceae; genus Faecousia. The sequence goes on along the minus strand of JAXEXE010000049.1, from coordinate 10,915 downwards.
TACCAACCTTGCTGCAAGGAAATACCCGTTGCCAATCCTCATCCGACCTCACTGGCGCTCGGCCACCGGTTAATTATGGCATGATTGCCACCGGCAATCATTGGAATTCTGATTCGCTGCGCGGAGCACCACCTTCGGGGGAAGGTATTGATCCGCTAAGGAACAATTTAGTGAATTTTGCCAATGAAATTCTTTTTTGACATAAGAACGCCCTTCGGGAGAAATCCCGAAGGGCGTTTCCGTTAGTCAAGGGCGCGGATAGCGGCGACGGTGGCTTCGTAATCCCGGGTGACGGCCTCCAGCATGGGAGCGGCCTCCGGGGGGATGGTGTCCGCAGGGGCGCGGAGCAGCTCCGTCAGTTCGCTGGCGGATTCGCGGAGCCGGGTGAAGCTCAGGTTGGCGGCGACGCCTTTCAGGGTGTGAGCCGCGCGGAAGGCAACGTCATGATCGCAGGAGGCCATGGCGGCGGTCAGCTCGGCATAGGTCTGATCGTCTAAAAATTTTCGGGCAAATTTTTCAACCAGCTGCTGGCTGGGCAGACGACCGCAGACCTCCGCATAGTTACCCCCCATTTCCCGATAGCACTGTTCAATGGTCATAGTCTCGTCTCCTGTCGATAGCTCAGGCGCAAAAGCCCAGCTTCTGTTTCATCATATCGTCATTTTATAATAAAAATAACCAAAAAGCAACAACTATATTGAGAAAGATAAAACGGAAAGCGGATTGTGACCAGAAAGTGTTCTCCCGGTTTGGGGCGCTGCCGGCGTCGGATGACCGATGCGTGACCATCCGAACCGGCGAAAACCTACCTGCCAGAAATCAAGGCTTTTTCGGCTCCCCAGAGAGGGGAGTTTTTTATTTTTTCAAACATTTTTTGAAAATTTTGCATATTTTTCCGCAAAAAAACAGCCATTTGAGACTACTTATGAAAGGAGGCTGCAATGAAACAGGAAACAAAGGAAACCCCGCTGGAACGGCGGGTGCGCACGGGCCACATTCAGCGGCGGGACATTCAGCGCAGGCTTGCCGAACTGGCCTTCGGACGGGCCAACGACTGTGTCCGGCTGGTGCTGGAGGAAGGCCCGGATGTGGATGCCCTCGACCTGAGCCTGCTCAGCGAGGTCAAGCGCAACGACAAGGGAACCGTGGAAATAAGGCTCATTGACCGGCTTCAGGCGCTGGAAGCCCTGAGCGGGATGGTGGGCAGCGAGGAAGGGGAGATGAAAGCGTTTTTGCAGGCACTGCGGGGCGGTGAGGACGGATGAGGGCCTTTTCGCCCAAGCAGAAAATCGTTCTGTCCTGGTGGATGCCGGATTCGCCTTACCACCAGAAAGAGGCCATCGTCTGCGACGGGGCCGTGCGTTCCGGCAAGACCCTCGCCATGGGGCTGAGCTTCTTCCTGTGGGCCATGTGCTGCTTTGATAAGCAGAAATTCGGCGTCTGCGGGAAGACCATTTCCTCCCTGAGGCGAAACGTTTTGTCGGAAATTCTGCCGAGACTGGCCGGTCTGGGGGCAAATTGCCGGGAAAAACGGACGGAAAATTTGGTGATTGTGTCCCTTTGGGGGCACGAAAACAGCTTCTACACCTTCGGCGGGCGGGACGAAAGCTCCGCATCTCTGATTCAGGGCATCACCTTCGCCGGGGTGCTGCTGGACGAGACGGCTCTGATGCCCCGCAGCTTTGTGGAGCAGGCCTGCGCCCGGTGCTCTGTGGCGGGGAGCCGACTGTGGTTCAACTGCAACCCCGAGGGGCCGGAGCACTGGTTCTACAAAACCTGGATTCTGGAAGCGGAGCAGCGAAACTGCCTGCGGCTGCAATTTACCATGGAAGACAACCCCTCCCTGACGGAAGGTATCCGACAGCGCTATCAAAGGCTGTACACGGGGGTGTTCTACCAGCGGTATGTGCTGGGGCAGTGGGTGCAGGCGGAGGGAAGAGTTTACGACTTTTTCGCCCCGGATATGCTGGGAAAAGCCCCGGAACGCTGCGAAGAGTGGTACATTTCCTGCGACTACGGCACGGTGAATCCCACCTCCATGGGCCTGTGGGGAAAGCGAAACGGGGTCTGGTACCGGGTGAAGGAATTCTATTTCGATTCCCGGCGGGAAAAGCGCCAGATGACCGACGAGGAATACGCCGCCGCCCTTGCCGCGCTGGCGGGGGACAGGCCCATTCAGGTGGTGATCGTCGACCCCTCGGCGGCCAGCTTTATGGAGGTGCTGCGGCGGAAGGGCTGGCGGGTGAAAAAGGCCAAAAACGACGTGCTAAGCGGCATCCGCATTACCTCCGACTGCCTGAAAACGGGAAAAATCGTCATCTGCGAGGGCTGCACCGACTGCATCCGGGAGCTGGGGGAGTACCTCTGGGAGCCGGGAGGAAGCAGGGACAGGGTGCGCAAGGAGCACGATCACGCCATGGACGATATGCGGTATTTCGTGTCCACCGTGCTGGGGGAGACGGGCGGCGGCTTCGCGGCGTACAGCGTAGAACGGTGCGGCGAGTCGCCGCGGACAATGCGTGCGCAGACTGGTCGGTAATCGTTACACCATTGGGCGCGCTCGGTATCGACATTATTCTGAACGGTGAAGGAGAAGTGAAAATGAAACGGAAGAAGAAGTCCGGCGGCGTGGCGGCGGTGTGTCAGCTGCGCTGCGGGGACACCCACCCCTTCGGCGCCATGCGGGGTTTTGTGCCCCTGGGCGGCGGGGAGGAGCGGGTGTACCGGGAAATGCGGGAGGCCATTCCCGTGCTGGACGCCGCCGTGGGGAAGATGGTTCGACTCTGCGGCGGCTTTCAGGTAAAGTGCGCAAGTCCAGAGGCCCAGAAAAAACTCAATGGATTTCTGGAAATGATGCCCTGTGGACGGGGCCAGATGGGCATTGAAAGCTTTTTGAGCGGGTATCTGGACAGCCTGCTGACCTACGGCAGGGCGGTAGGCGAGCTGGTGGTGGCTGGCGGGAAGCTCCGGGCGGTGTGCTGGGGAGACGTGACGAAGCTGGAAGTGCAAGAGGGGGACAACGCCCTGGAAACTGTGCTGTGGGGCATGGACGAGCACGGGCTTATGCGGCCCCTGCCCTATCAGAACCTGCTGCTGTTTACCACCTGGCACCCGGAGCCTGCCCACCCCTATGGCGTCAGCCTGTTCCGAGGGATGCCGTTCCTTGCGGATATTCTGCTGAAAATCTACAACACCATCGGCGTCAACTGGGAGCGGGCAGGGAATATCCGCTACAGCGTCACCTGCAAGGGCGGCGAGCTGGACGGCGCGGCAGCCCAGGAGCGGGGCCGTCTCATTGCCGAGGAATGGGCAAAGGCCATGGAAGATGGCAAAAACGGCACCGTCCGGGACTTTGTGGCGGTGGGGGACGTGGAAATCAAGGTCATCGGCGGGGAAGCGCCCATCCTGGATTCTCAGGTGCCCGTGCGGCAAATCTTAGAGCAGCTGGTGGCGAAAACCGGCCTGCCCCCCTTCCTGCTGGGGTTAAGCTGGAGCACCACCGAGCGTATGAGCACCCAGCAGGCGGATTTGCTCACGTCGGAGTTGTGGGCACTGCGCCGGGCGGTGGAGCCTGCCATGCGGAAAATCTGCCAGACCTATCTGGCGCTGGAGGGCCTGGACAACCGGGTGCAGCTGGAATGGGACGATATCAGTTTGCAGGACATCACCCAGGAGGCCCAGGCGGAACTGTACCGGGCTCAGGCGGAAAAGTACCGGGCGGAAGTAAAAAAGGAGGAATGATATGGAAATCAGAAAAGCGGCGGAGGCGGTGACCAGCGGCGCGCCTACCGCCATGCAGCTGGAGCAAATTAATTCGCTGGCGAAAACCCGACTGAACGGGGAACAGGTGTACGTGTTTTCCCTGCGGCTGTGTGACGACCAGATTGACCGGGACGGGGAGCGGTTCGACACCGCCGCTCTGCCCGGGCTGGCGAAGCTGTTCATTGGCAAGACGGGAATCGTCGACCACAAGTGGAGCACGGACAACCAGATTGCCCGGATTTTCGAGACACAGGTGGTCAGGGAGAAGGACGTCAGCTACATCAAGGCCTGGGCCTACATCCGCCGGGGCGGCGCAAACGATGAAGTGATTGCCGACATTGAGGCGGGCATTAAAAAGGAGGTCTCCGTGGGTTGCGCCATGGCCCGGGCGGTGTGCAGTATCTGCGGCAGCGAGTACGGCACCTGCGGACACGTCAAGGGGGAAGTCTACGACGGGCAGACATGCGGCGTGATTCTCAAGGAGCCGGTGGACGCCTACGAATTTTCCTTCGTGGCGGTGCCTGCCCAGCGCGCTGCCGGGGTCATGAAGGCCATGGGCAAGGCCCCGGTTTTGAAGGAGCTGGCGGAAGCGAATGGAGCCCAGGCGGAGTACCGGGCGCTGTGCAAGGAAGCAGAGCTGGGTCGCTGCTATCGAAAAGACCTTGAGGACGGCGTGGTGCGGCTGGGGCTGGCGCTGGAGCTGGGAGTTTCCGAGCCGGTTCTGCGCTCCCTTGCGAAGACTGCCGCCGCTGAGGATTTGCTGGCCCTGCGGGATGCCTTGCAGGGACGGTTGGACGAGAGCCTGCCCGTGGTTACCCAGCTGGGGGGCTTTGCCGGAAAGGACGAAGAAGTGGAAAGTGGATTTTTGATTTAAAATGGCTTCCCCTTTGGGGAAGCTGGCAAAAATCTTTGATTTTTGACTGAAGAGGTGCAGCACGCACTTATCTGCGGGAGCGTTATGGCGAATTGGTCGAAAGAACCTCTTCCGACTTCGCTTGCGCTCAGCCACCTTCCCCAGAGGGGAAGGCTGTCAGGGTCTCCCCGGAGCAATCCGGTGACCATATACTTTATTATAATATAGGAGGAAATGAAAAATGGGCTACGACAATCTGAGACTGGAAAAGGGTATGTATCGGCAGGCGGGGATGAGCTTTACCCAGGTGCTGGAATCTCTGGACCCCAGCGAGAACTACCGGGGCACCGCCCTGGAGGGCACCGACGCCTTCCAGCGGCAGCTCAAGCGCTTCGGCATCCGGGCCAAGGGGGCTGGCTCCTCTCCCGTGGAGAAGTTCTTTGCCACCATGGATTCCGCGGTGCTGTTCCCCGAGTACATCGCCCGTACCGTCCGGCAGGGCATGGAGGAAAACGACATTCTGCCCGCCATCACCGCCACCACCACCGTCATCGACGCCATGGACTACCGCTCCATCTATTCCAACCCCACCGACGCCGACAAGGAGCTGAAGGACGTAGCCGAGGGCGCTGCCATTCCTGAGACCGAGGTCAAGACCAAGGAGCATCTGGTGAGCCTGACCAAGCGGGGCCGAATGCTGGTGGCCTCCTATGAGGCACTGCGGTTCCAGAAGCTGGATCTGTTCAGCGTTATGCTGCGGCAGATCGGCGCCCACATCCAGAAGCAGCTGCTTTCTGACGCGGTGAATGTGCTGATCTCCGGCGACGGCAACGACAACGCCGCCGTCCAGTACACCATCGGCACCAGCCCCATCTCCGGCACCAAGGGCACGCTGGGCTATGACCAGCTGGTGGAATTCTGGGGCCAGTTTGACCCCTACACCATGAATACCATCCTGTGCTCCACCAGCACCATGACCAAGCTTCTGAAGGTGCCCGAGCTGCAGAACCCCCTGACGGGCCTGAACTTCCAGGGCACCGGCAAGCTGACCTCCCCTCTGGGCGCCCAGCTGCACCGGACTTCTGCCGTGGCTGACGGCGTCATTATCGGTCTGGACAACCGCTACGCTCTGGAGCTGGTGCGGGCCGGGGACGTGCTGGTGGAGTACGACAAGCTGATTGACCGCCAGCTGGAGCGGGCCGCCATCACCTCCATCTCCGGCTTCGGCAAGATCTGCGACGGCGCGGCAAAGGTGCTGAACGTATGAGATTAGCCGATCAGGTTCTGAATCAGGCGGAGCTGCTGACTGGGGAGCTGGACGACACCGGGCGGGAGCGGTTGCGGCTGCTGTGTGCCGCTGCGGTGCGCGCTCTGACTGCCCAGCTTCGGGATGAAACATCCCCGGAGGACATCCGGGAGGACTTCGTGGCGGCGGCGAGCCTGTACGCCCTTTCCCGGTGGGGGCGGGGCGAGGAGATTCAGGAGTTCCGGGCCGGCGATCTGACGGTGAAAAAGGGACAGGTCGCCAATCTGGAAGCGGAGGCCCTGGCCCTGCTGGGGCCTTACCTGAAAACCGGATTTACCTTCGTGGGGGTGTGATATGCGGCAGACGATGGAAAAGAGCATGGTGCGCTACGGCACGGACATGACCATCGTCAGCGGTGAGGAAGAACTGACCGTCCGGGGCTTTTTCCGGGCGGTCAACTCCAAAAGCTGGCAGAATATGGAGAGCGTGGTATCCCTGCTGGGAGAGATTTCCCGGGGCCAGTATGTCTACATCGGCCCCATGGGGATTCCGGCGAAGGAGGGGGACACCCTGCTTATTGGGCGGAAATCCTACCTGTTCCGCCGGGTGGAACCCTACTATTTTAAAAACCAGCCCATCTATCTGTGGGGGCTGTGCGTGGAGAAGGGGGTCAACGACACATGGGGTACTCCATCCTCGAATTAGTCCTGCGGCGGCTGCGGCAGGCCGGGTTTCGGGCGGATGTGGCCTACCCGGGCCAGAAATATCCCCAGATCGGGGAAACCGTGGCAACGGCCCACATCGAGAAGGTGGACCGGGCCAACCTCACCGTGACCATGGAGATCAGCATCATCAGCCCCGCCGCCACCGGCGGCACCGCCTGCGAGGTGGAGGCCCTGCGGGCCACGGAGATTCTCCGCTGGGCCGGGGCCGTGTGTGTCCAGAACGGGTGCACCTATGACGGCGTGTCCCAGGTGTATGTGGTCAGCATCCTCGCCACCTTCACCGGCACCACCGATGAAGACGCCTGCGTCATCTGGCCCGGCTTCTACTGCTATGTGGACGGGAGCCTTCAGCGGTTCGCGGTGAGCATTCAGATCGAGGAAGTCACCGGGCGGCAGGTGGAATGCGAAATGGGGGAGGCGGCCCCCACCGGGGTCAGCGAGGGCTGCCGCTACTGGCACATCGAGCTGGAAGAGGTGATTCCCGCCGGGTCCGCCGTGAGTGCGGAGCCGGAGACGGAGTTTGGCCTGAAGCTCATTACCGATGAAAAAACGGAAGAATTTGACCGGTGCGTCTGGCAGAGTACCAGCCGGGCGTACAGCAAGGAGGGCCTGCGGCGCATCCACAAGGGCGTAGCCCTTTCCCGAAAGGAGGTAACGGATGGACTATCTTAGCTACAAAACCTTCGTCTGGCCCCAGAATCCCCACACCTATGTGGAGAAAACCAGCCGGGAGCCGCAATATGTGACGGTGGACGGGGTGGTGTATTTTGACGACATGGGGGAGCTGAAGCGCACCATCACGGGGGAGGGCACCTTCTATGGGCCAAACGCTTACACGGAGTTTAAGAAGCTGCAAAAGCTGTTTGAGGACAAGACGGCGGGAAATCTGGAGCATCCCATCTGGGGCATCCGGTACTGTTACTTCACGGGCCTTGAGCTGATTCAGGAGCCGAGGGAAAACGTGGTCAGCTACAAGTTTACGTTCACCCAGGCGCTGACCAATGGAGAAGTGCCGAAGTGAGGAGTGAGGAGTTAGGAGTGAGAAGTTAGGAGTTATTTTAATCCATCGCCGAAGGCGATACCATCACTCCACACTCAACACTTCACACTTACAAAAAAGTTGAAATGCCTGTTTAAACTCCCAAAATCCTGCCCATAATCAGCCTCGGAGGTGCTTATTTATGAGCGACAACAAACGTTCCCGCCGCGGCGGTCAGGGCTACTACATAGCCCTGATCCTGTGCGCCGCGGCAATCGGGATCACTGGCTATGTATACTACAGAAACGTCAATCACACGGAAACGGTTTCTCTTGAGGAAACCGCTCCGGAGGTGCCCGCACTGATCGGGGAAACCGAGGATGTGCCCGTCATTGCCACCCAGCCGTCTCCAAAGGCTACGGCTCCGGCGGCGACGGAGAGCACAACCGCGCCTACGGAGAAAAAGCCCCTGAAAACCATGTCCCCGGTGTCGGGCGACTCGATTTTCGGCTACTCCATGGAGGCGCTGAGCTACAACCAGACCACCCGGGACTGGCGGGTCCACAATGGCGTGGATCTGGCGGCGGAAGCCGGGGCGGAGGTGAAGGCCGCTGCCGATGGGGAGGTGGCCACCGTCTATGAGGACGATGCCATGGGCACCACCGTGGTCATCCGCCACGCCGATGGGTATACCACAAAGTATGCGTCCCTTGCGGAGAACCTGACGGTGAAGCCCGGGGACATCGTGACCATGGGGCAGGTGATTGGATACGCTTCCGACTCCGCAATTGTGGAGTCTACGCTGGGCAGCCATGTGCACTTCGGTGTCACCTGCAACGATGTCCCCGTCGACCCGGCGGAGTTTTTAGCACTTGGCAGTTGATAGTTGACAGTTATCCTCCCAGATCTGACCGCTTCCCGTGTTTTCGGGGAGCGGTTCTTTTTTGCGGAGTGTGGGGTGTGAAGTGTGGAGAGTGGAGAGCGGAGTGATGGTATCGCCTTCGGCGATGAATTAGAAATAGCTCCACACTCCTAACTCACTCCACTCTCCACTCTTCACTCTTCACTCCTCAACCTCTCTGCTTGTGAACCGTACCAAAAATGAAAGGCGAAATTTGTCTGTTTTGCACAGGAAATCATGTGTCCGCCGGGGAAATTACACAATTTTGCATTCTGACGAAAATAAGCGTTGCAATCGGTGCTCCTTTCGTGTATAATGTCCGTATTGCGGTGCCCGGCACCGTCCCAAGCTGTGGGGAAGGCACCCCTTCCCGAAAGGAGTATTGACCACTATGTATACTGTTAATTCCATCCGTAATATCTGCCTGCTGGGCCACAGCGGTTCCGGCAAGTCCGCCCTGGCGGAGAGCTTACTGTACATGACCGGTGCCATCGACCGGATCGGCAAGAACGCCGACGGCAACACCGTTTGCGACTATGATCCCGAGGAGATCAAGCGCCATATTTCCATCTCCACCTCCGTGGTGCCCCTGGAGTACAAGAACATCAAGATTAACGTTCTGGATACCCCCGGCGCCTTCGACTTCTCCGGCGCTGTCATGGAGGCCCTTCGGGCCGCCGACGCTGCGATCCTGGTGTGCTCTGCCAAGGACGGCATCACCGTGGGCTTCGAGAAGGCCTGGAAATACTGCGAAGAGCGCAATATGCCCCGGTTCGTCTACATCTCTAAGGTGGACGAGGATCACTCCGACTACAACGCCACCTTCGAGGCCCTGCGGGCCAAGTACGGCAACAAGATCGCGCCCGTGGTGGTGCCCATCTGGGACGCAAGCCACAAGGTCACCGGCATCATTGATGTGCTGAACAAGCGGGCCTATGAGATGAAGAATCTGAAGCGGGTGGAGATCGAGGTCCCCGAGGATAAGCTGCCCGTCATCGAGGAGTTCAACGACGCACTGAAGGAAGCCGTAGCCGAAACCGATGAGGCCCTGATGGACCGCTTCTTCGAGGGCGACGAGTTCACCTATCGCGAGATGCTGGATGGCCTGCACAAGGGCGTGGAAGAGCTGAGCCTGTTCCCCGTGCTCTGCGGCTCCGGCGTCACCTGCCTGGGAAGTCTGATGCTGATGGATCACATCATCGATCTGCTGCCCAACCCTGCCGAGGGCAACTATCACAAGGCCACCAATGCCGACGGCGAGACCGAGGAATTCGTGGTCTCTCCCGGCGGCGTGCCCTCCGCCTTCGTCTGGAAGACCGTGTCCGACCAGTACGGCAAGTATTCCTTCATCAAGGTGCTGTCCGGTGAAATCACCTCCGACACCACCCTGGTCAACGCCCGCACCGGCGAGACCGAGAAGCTGGGCCGCCTTTACACCATGTGCGGCAAGAAGGCCACCGAAGCCAAGGTGCTGGGCTGCGGCGACATCGGCGCCATCGGCAAGATGGACAAGGTCAAGACCGGCGACACTCTGTGCGATCCCAGAAAGGTGGTTTCCCTGAAGCAGATTCCCTACGCTCCCGCCTGCTACTCCATGGCCATTGCTCCCAAGACCAAGGGTCAGGAGGACAAGGTGGGCGCGGGCCTGAACCGGCTCAACGAGGAAGATCCCTCCTTCCATCTGGTGAACAATGCCGAGACCAAGCAGCTGGTGCTGTCCGGTTTGGGCGACCAGCAGCTGGACGTGCTGGTTTCCAAGCTCAAGGGCCGCTTCGGCGTGGACGCGGTGCTGATGCCTGCCAAGGTTGCCTACCGCGAGAAGATCAAGAAGACCGTGCAGGCCCACGGCCGTCACAAGAAGCAGACCGGCGGCTCCGGTCAGTTCGGTGATGTCTGGGTACGCTTCGAGCCTCAGGACGAGCAGGACGATCTGATCTTCGCCGAGGAAGTCTTCGGCGGCTCCGTTCCCAAAAACTTCTTCCCCTCCGTGGAAAAGGGTCTGCGCAACGCAGTGCAGAAGGGTGTTCTGGCAGGCTACCCCCTGGTGGGCCTGAAGGCTACTCTGTACGACGGCTCCTACCACCCTGTGGACTCCAACGATATGGCCTTCCAGACTGCCGCACGTCTTGCTTACCAGGACGGCATTCCCAGGGCCAAGCCCACCATTCTTGAGCCTATCGGTCAGCTCCTTGTCACCGTTCCCGACGAGTACCAGGGCGCCATCATCGGCGACATCAACTCCAAGCGCCGCGGCACCATGATGGGCTCCATGCCCGCCGACGACGGCATGACCACCATCGAGGCCGAGGTGCCCATGGCCGAAATGACCACCTACACCATCGACCTGCGCTCCATGACCCAGGGCTCCGGCTCCTTTACCTGCAAGTTCGTGCGTTACGAGGAAGCCCCCGGCAACGTGCAGCAGAAGGTCATTGAAGAGGCCAAGGCA
>JAXEXE010000048.1:0-23929 GCA_034113565.1 Faecousia sp. | reverse complement strand
GGTGACGGATCCGGGCGAAAAGCTGCACGCGCTGGACCGCATCATGGCGCAATACCATTCCGAGGATTTTGCCTACAATCCCGCGGTGGCAGACCGGACACGGATTCTGTGTCTGAAGGTTCAGGAACGCACCGGGAAGCGCCGCGTAAAAATTCTGGGAGGAAGTAAATATGCTTAAAGTGTACGGAATGTCCATCTGCCCGGATACGGTGGAATGCTGTGAAGCCCTGAAACAGGCCGGGGTGGAATTTGAATATCTGGACTTTGCAGAAAAGACCGCCAATCTCAAGGCGTTTCTCCAGCTGCGGGACGGGAATCCCCTGTTTGACGCCGCCCGGCGGGAGGGTAATATCGGCATCCCCTGCATTCAGCGGGAGGACGGCAGCATCACTTTTGACTGGGAAGAATTTATGTAAGGAAGCTCAGGGCATTCGCCCTGAGCTTTTTTCACTTGATCGGCATGTTCCGGGAACGGTTCTGAGCGGTGGGTTCCGTGGTATTCTCCGTGGTACCTGTGGTGTCCTCCACCAGCGGGCCATTGCCGTGATTGATGGTCTCATCGGTTTCATGAGTGGTGGTTGGTTCGGTGGACGCATGGGTGGGCGCCGTGGTAGGCGCGGTCGTCATCTCCGTCGTGGGCAGCATCGTGGTCGGCGTAGTCATACCGGCATTCCGATTGGTGCAGCCGCAGCCGGTCAGCATTGCGGCGGTAAGGACAAAACTCATAAACAGTGACGCGAATGATTTCATTTCTTTCCCTCCAAAGTTTTGGTTTCAACGATAGTATTACCACCTGATTATCCTTTAGACTGGTAAATCTCTCCATATCTGAAACCCGATTTTTGGCTATGTATTCGATACAAAAATATAAATTCCCCATTGCATTTTTTGTCCGCGCAATGTATAATAAAAACTGTCAAAAACTAGAATAAAGGAGAATCCTTTTATGAAAAAGCTGGCTGTTAAAAAAGGCGCGGAGTGTATGGCCTGTCTGCAGTGCATGAATGCCTGCTCTGAGGCCTTCTACAAGCAGGCTGACGTGACTCTGTCCTGCATCCAGATCGTCGCTAAGGGTACCGGTGCAAAGCCCAACACCTGCATCCAGTGCGGCAAGTGCTCCCGCACCTGTGAGCATGAGGCCATCACCCAGAACCCCAAGACCGGCGTGTACATGATCAACAAGAAGAAGTGCGTCGGCTGCGGCAAGTGTGTCGAGGCCTGCCCCATGAAGGTCATGGTCATAAAGGACACCGCTTCCAAGTGCATCGCCTGCGGCATCTGCGCCAAGGCCTGCCCCATGGAAATTCTGGAAATCGTGGAAAAGTAAGCTTCTCCCCTGAGGCGGGCAGCGGTCGCTGCCCGTTTTTTCTGCTCTGACGTTCTTCGACAGACTTTTTGATTTGGAGCGGATAAACTGTTATTTAGGAGGGGATTCTCATGAATCCTGAAAGAAATCGAAGAAAAACGCTTTGGATCCTTGTCGGAACCGTGCTGGCGCTGGTGCTGATCGCTGCCATTGCCGGTGGCCTGTACTGGAATCATATGCTGAGCCTGCTGGGAAACGCCGAGGAGCACACCGTGCCTACCCTGTCTCAGGAGGAGCTGGATGCCATTGTGGGCACCGAGGAGACTGTACCTGCCACCACAACACCGGAGGACACCTGGCCTCAGGTCGTTTCCGACCAGAACATCACAAATATCATGCTGGTGGGCCAGAACTACCGGGAGGACGAGCCAAACAAACTGTCTGACACCATGCTCCTGTGCTCCATCAACCGGAAGACCCACACTTTGACCATGGTTTCCTTCCTGCGGGATCTGTACGTACCCCTGCCCGCCTATGCCGGGCACAGCGGCGGAAGAAACCGAATCAACGTGTGTTATGCCCTGGGCAGCACCTGGAAGCGCTCCTCGGAGGGCGGCATGGAAATGCTGGCAAAATGCATCGAGCAGAATTTCGGCGTCCACATTGACCACACCATTGAGGTCAGCTTCGATACCTTCGCCGCCATCATCAACGCCATGGACGGGGTTGACGTAGTGCTGACAGAGGAAGAAGCGGAATATATGACCGATCACGTTGGCTACGTTGGAAGCTTTGAAAAAGGCCAGAACGCGCTTATGGGCTATGACGCACTGGCCTATGCCCGGATACGGAAGATTGACGGTGACCGGCAGCGGGCGGCCCGTCAGCGCACAGTGGTGACTTCTCTGCTTGAGAAATGCAGGAATATGGGACTTCTGGAGCTCCATGACCTGGCAACCCAGATTCTGCCCCTGATCATCACCGATATGTCCAGTCAGGAAATCGCGGATTACCTGTGGGAGCTGATTCCCATGGTCAAAGACATCAAGCTGGCGTCCCTGACAATTCCGGTGGACAACGACACTCTGCCTCACAGTATGTGGAGCAAAAATATAGACCTGTACGGCTACCCCTCCAGCGTTCTGGAGTGCAATCTCAAGCTGAATGCCGAGTATCTGCAGAATGCGCTGGGAATGGAGTAATATGGAAAATGCACTGGGCAAAAGGAGGATTTTAGCGAAGTAGCATGTCATTGCGAGCGAGTGCGCACACTGGCGTGGCAATCCGTTCCCCTTTTCACGTTCCGATAACGTACCCATTATCAAAGGAATACGGATTGCCACGTCGCTTCGCTCCTCGCAATGACATGGTTATTCGGAACCTTCACGAAAGAACAATTTAGTAGCGACTCGCCGCAAAATGAATCCCACCTTGCAACAGCGCAAGGTGGGATTTTTCTGTCAATGGGCGAACTGGCTTTGATAGAGCTTTGCGTAGAAGCCCTGCTTTTTGAGCAGTTCCTCGTGTTTCCCCTGCTCCACAATGTGCCCGTCCTTCATCACAAGAATCACATCCGCTTCCCGGATGGTGGACAGCCGGTGGGCAACAATGAAGGAGGTACGGCCCCGCATCATGGTGTCGAAAGCCTTCTGAATCTTAATCTCCGTTCGGGTATCGATGGAGGAAGTGGCTTCGTCCAGGAACAGCATAGGCGGCAGGCACAGCATGACCCGGGCAATGCACAGTAGCTGCTTCTGGCCCTGAGACAGATTTCCGCCGTTTTCAGAAATCTCCGTGTCGTAGCCCTTGGGCAGACGGCGGATGAAGCTGTGGGCGTGGGCCTGTTTTGCCGCGGCGAGAATCTCTTCTTCCGTGGCGTCCGGCTTGCCCATGGCGATGTTCTCCCGGATGGTGCCCGCCTTGAGCCAGGTATCCTGAAGCACCATGCCCACACAGTGCCGCAGATCGTCCCGGCGCATATGGCGGGTATTCACGCCGTCCAGCAGAATCTCTCCCCCATCCGGGTCATAGAACCGCATGAGCAGGTTGATAAAGGTGGTCTTTCCGCAGCCTGTGGGGCCGACAATGGCGATGCGCTGGCCCGGCTTCACGCTGAGGTTAAAGTCGTCGATCAGGGGCTTTTCGGGTACATAGGAGAACTTCAGGTTGTGAATCTCCACGCTGCCCTGTACGGCTTCCGGGCGCTGGGGATTTTCCGGCTCGGGGCTGCGCTCCGGGGCTTCGATCAGCTCAAACACCCGCCCGGCACAGGCCAGCGCGTTTTGCAGCTCCGTTACCACGCCGGAAATCTCGTTGAAGGGCTTGGTGTACTGGTTGGCGTAGTTCAGAAAGCTGGTGAGATTGCCCACGGAAATGCCGCCGCCAATGGCAATGAGCGCGCCTGTCAGGCCCACCCCCGCATAGACCACAGAGTTGACAAACCGGGTGCAGGGATTGACCAGGGACGAGAAGAAAATGGCTTTCAGGGACGCCTTTTGCAGCCGTCCGTTAATCTCGTCAAACTGCTCCATGGAAGCGTCCTCATGGCCGAAAGCGCGGACTACCTTGATATTGCCGATGGTTTCGTCAATCAGGCCCGTCTGCTCGCCCCGGGTGACGGTTTGCAGGCGGAACATGGAATAGGTTCGGGTGGCGATGAAGTTCGCCACCAGCAGGGACAGGGGCGTAATGCAGACAACCACCAGCGCAATGCCCCAATGGATGCGCAGCATGAAAAGCAGCGTGCCCAGAATGGTCATAATGCCGGTAAACAGTTGGGTAAAGCCCATGAGCAGGCCGTCGGCAAAGGTGTCCACGTCCGCAATGACCCGGCTGACAATGTCACCCTGGGGGTGAGCATCGAGATAGCTTAGGGGCAGCTTCTGAATGTGGCAGAAGGCCTCGTTGCGGATATCCCGGGTGACCTGATAGGTCATGCGGTTATTCAGTTCGCTCATGAGCCACTGGGAGAGGGCAGCCACACCTGCACAGATCAGCACGCCCCGCAGATGGACAGCCATGGCGGCAAAGTCCACCCTGCCCGCGTCAATGATACAGTCAATGGCATTGCCCACCAGAATGGGGATATACAGGGTCATAACCACATAGATGGTCGCCAGAATCAGGGAGGCAATCAGACTTCCCCAGTAGCGGCGGATGCGGCGCAGAACCTTTTTCAGAACAGTCATCTGATTATTCATTGCCCGCCGCCTCCTTGGGAAACTGAGAGTAGTAGATTTCCTGATAGGTGGGACAGCTTTCCAGCAGGTCGTCATGGGTGCCTCTGCCCACCAAAAGCCCATCGTCCAGAACCAGAATTTCGTCGGCGTAGCGTACCGATGCCGCCCGTTGGGAGACGATGAAGGTAGTGGGCGGATTTTCCATGTTGCGGATAGCCATTCTCAGGTTGGCATCCGTGGCGTAGTCCAACGCGGAAGCGCTGTCGTCCAGAATCAGCACCGAGGGCTTGCGCACCAGCGCCCGGGCGATGGTCAAGCGCTGACGCTGACCGCCGGAGAAGTTGGCTCCCCCCTGCTCCACCGGGGCGTCCAATGCGCCGTCCTTGCCCTGCACCACTTCCTGCGCCTGAGCGGTTTTCAGAGCATCCCACAGCTCGTTGTCCGTGGCGTTCTCATTGCCCCACTTTAGATTCTGCCGGATGGTGCCCTTGAACAATACCGCCTTCTGGGGAACCACGCCGATTCTTTGCCGCAGGGAAATCATGTCGTAGTCCTGAACCTTTTTCCCGTCCAGCAGCACCGCGCCCTCTGAGACGTCATAGAGTCTTGGAATCAGATTCACCAGCGTAGTTTTGCCGGAGCCGGTGCCGCCGATGATGCCGATGGTCTGACCAGGCCTTGCGTGGAAGGAAATGTGCTCCAGAGAGGGGCTGGCGGAACCGGCGTAACGGGCCGTCACGTCCCGGAACTCCACATCGCCGGTGAGGGCATCCCCGATTTCAGCTCCGTTTTCCTGATCGCTTTCCAGCTTCAGCACAGAGGAAAGGCGGTTGCCGCAGGCTACAGCCTTTGCCAATGTGATAATCAGGTTGGCCATCTTAATCAGCTCTACCAAAATCTGGGACATATAGTTATACAGGGCAATCACAAGGCCCTGGGTCAGAATCCCGTGCTCCACCTTCACGGCGCCCACGTTCACCAGCAGCACCACTGCCAGATTGATAACCACATAGGTCACGGGGTTCATGAGCGCGGAAATCCGTCCGGCGGACAGCTGACGGGTTGTCAGGCCCTCGGTCTGGGCTTCAAAGCCCTCTACTTCGGTATCCTCCTTGCAGAAGGCCCGGAGAACACGGACGCCCGCCAGATTCTGACGGGTAGCGGAGGTCACGCCGTCCAGCGCGGACTGCACCCGCTTATACATGGGCATGGTAATGAGCATAATACCGAAGACGATGAGGCACAGCACAGGAATCACCCCGGCAAACACCAGCGCTGCCTGAAAATCAATGGTAAAGGCCATAATCATGGCACCGAACACCACAAAGGGCGACCGCAGCAGCAGCCGCAGGGTCAGGTTCACGCCGTTCTGCACCTGATTGATGTCGGAGGTCATGCGGGTCACCATGGTGGAGGTACCCAACTGGTCAATCTGGCTGTAGCTTAGGTGCAGAATGTGCTCCATCAGTACATGGCGCAGCCGTGTGGAGAAGCCCACCGCCGCCATGGCGGAGAAATACTGGGCGCACACCGCCATGGCAAGGCCGATGATGCCCAAAGCCACCATGACCAGACACATTTTGACGATATATCCGGTATTGCCGCTGCCGATGCCCTGATCTACGATCCGGGCCACCACCAGCGGAATGAGCAGCTCAAAGGCCGCTTCCAAAAGCTTAAACAGCGGGCCTAAAACACACTGTTTTTCGTAGCCTTTCAAATATTTCAGAAGATTTTTCAATGCAGTCACCTCATCCCGGAGAAATTATAACACTGAATCGGGAGAGGTGCAATAGTTTGGCGGAAAAAGTCAGTCCGCGAATTGAACCGGGTAGCTGTCCATGGCCTCGAACACGGTATTGATAAGGCTGCCCATTTCCTCGTAATTTCCATAGTATTTCACCTGCCAGCCATTTTCCGCAAATCTCCGCTGGGCGCCCAGAATGACAAACAGAACGTCCTTTCCATCCTTCCGGGCGGTGCAGACCGCGCTGGCTGTCCCGCGATAATAGGCAAAGCCGCCGGTGACCCGGACATCGTAGAATTCCGGAATGGTGCAATTGTCAAACAGATAATTGGAGGTATATCCCGTGTATTCCTCCCCATTATCCGGGAAGATCGCGGTATACTCTCTCGCCTGCCAGATTTTGGACAGGCAGGGGTTTTGAAGCATTCGGTTTACCAGAAAAATGGTGTCCATGCCGGTGGTGAACTGCCCCTCGGCGTAACCAAAGAGATCGGTGTAGTTCGTATCCATGCAGGCGTATTTGACGTACTCATTCATCTTTTCCACCATGGCTTCCTCGCTGCCCGCGGCAAACCGGGCAAGAGCATAGGCCGCGTCATCCGCGCCCCGAAGCAGCATCACGGTCAGAAGGTCTTCCACGGTCATTTCCCCCATCCGTTCCAGCTGCATTCCCGGATTCACAAGGGAGAATGACTGTCGGTAGATTGGTTCAGACAGGTAGGCTGGAAGGTTTGTGGTGTCCACCAGCTCCTGTGGGTCGTGGTCTTCCAGCACCACCAGCGCCAGCGCCAGCTTGCCCAGGTCGCCGGGAGGGGTCTTCATGAAACGCTGGTAGGAGAAAAGCAGCTTTCCGGCATTCAGGTCATAGGCATCCGCGTCCGTGGCGGTGGCTGGCTGGTAGAAGGTAATGTCCTCCACCTTTCGCTGGAGAAGCAGCACTCTGTGAGAATCGGAATTGACATCTTCCAAATAATAATCGTTATGGCCCAACGCAAGGTGCCTGGAGCCAAGATCGTCCCGAATAGGGATCGGGGCCAGACTGCCTGTGGCCTCGCACAGCCGCCAGTTCTCCGCCTCACCGTTCATATCCGGGTCAACGATGGACACGACGGTCCCCGGCTCCGTCAGAAGGATGGTCTGCTCGTATGCTTCCCCGCTGCTGTCCCGCGCCGTCCGGGTCATCATGCCGGAAACCTTGTCGATTTCCAGTGTCAGGCCGCCATTGGTATAGGCGTAGTAACCCGAAAGGGGCTGATAATCTTCCTCCGCCGCTTCCATGGCTTCCGTGGGAACCGTGTCCGGCACAGTCTGCAAAAGCGTTTTTTCTTCCTCCTTCGGATTGGTCAGGAAGCACACCGCCGCAATGACGGTAATCACCAGCACCGCGGCGATGACCCAGAAGCCGGCCTTTTTGAATTGCAGCACATTTTTGATTCTGGATTTCACGCTGTTCTCCCCGAAGGCCAGCGGGCACGCCGCAACAGCCCTTCCGGGTGCGGCACAGGACAGCAGGGCATAGGAATAGGCCTTCCGCTCCCCTTCCCCCATGCCCGCCACGGCCCGCTCGTCACAGGCCATTTCCAAATCCCGGCAGAACAGCAGATAGGCGGTCCAAACCAGTGGATTAAACCAGTACACACAAAGCAGTAAGTACCCCAGCGGCTTCCACCAGTGGTCGCGGTGACGCAGATGTTCGTGCTCGTGCTTCAGCACATAGGACTGACTCTCAGGGGCCATATCCGAGGGAAGGTAGATTTTGGGTTTGACAATGCCCAAAATAAAAGGAGTTCGGATGCCATCGCACAGGTAGAGATTGTCCCGCAGACGCAGGGATACCCGAACCTTTCGTGCAAGCCGGATATAGCTGATGACGGCATACAGAAGCATTGCCGCCATGACGGCAATCCAAAGCAGCGCTGCAATGTGCAGCACAAGCTGCATGGGGTTGACGCTGGCTGTCACAGCGGGTGCCAGATTCTCCGTGATCACCGGGTTTACCGCCCGGTCGATCACATCGATACCGCTGTCAATGGCCGGGGCCGGGGAATAGGCAATGTCCATAGGAATGGGCTTCGCTTTGGGAATCAGGCTCAGGGCGCTTTCCACGGAGACCGGCAGGATAAGCCGAAGGCCAACCAGCGCCCACAACCAGAGCAGCAGGTTCTTGGGAACCTTGCGCAGAAGCAGTCGCAGAGCCAGAACAACCAGGATCAGGCAGCCCGCTGTGATGCTCCTGTTGGCAAGATACAGGAAAATTTCTGTCATTTCTTCCCGCCTCCCCCGTAAGCATCGATCATTTTCCGGATTTCAGAAATGTCCCTGTCTGTCAGATTTCCCCCATCGGCAAAAGCGGCGATGAAGGCCGGCAGAGAGCCGGAAAAGGTATCCTCCACGAACCGGCGGCTCTGCCGGGACTGGAATTCCTGCCGGGAGACGATGGAAGTCACAATGCCGTCCTGATTTTGAAAAAGCCCCCGGTCACAAAGCTTTTTCAGCACCGTATAGGTGGTGGATTTTTTCCACTCCAATTCCCTTGCGCACAGCTTCACCAGCTCGCCGGAACTGAGGGGCTCATGCGCCCAGATCAGCTCCGCAAACCGGGTCTCTACCACGCCTAATCTGAAATCGTCCATGGATGTTCCTCCTCTGAATTGGTCTATTTATAATAGACCTTTTCTGTAGTCTATCACTAATAGACCAATTTGTCAACAAAAAATGTCCCGGAGCCCTTTCGCTCCGGAACAGTATGGTACGGTATGACTATTTTCTTCTTTCTTGCATACGTTCCGCAACTCTGACAACCCGCGGCCTGTTGTACCGCTGCGCGACGATGCAGGCCAGTTCCGGTACGGCAGCCAGCAGGGACGTTATAACGAACACCGGAAGCGCTCCGACCCACAGTGACGCGGCAATCGGCAGGAAGTTCAACACCAGTATCACCTCATGCACCACCTCTGCCTGACACATGGCCTGGGCAATGTCGCTCATGGATTTTCCCTGAAGGTCGAAATTCTCCGGCGAAAAGGTGGGAATCCGGCCCTTCCATTTTTTGACGCGCAGAAACCTGTAAAGTTTTTCTTCCCATGGTTGGAGCCGGTACCAGTCTTTCGTATAATCCGCCTTGTTTTTCATTCTCGCGTTCACGACGAAGCCCACCGCCAGCCGCATGATAAAGTGATAGGAAATTGTCCCAAACGTCACTGACAGAGTAAAGAAGCTGTCCGCGCCCGTTTTTCGGAAAAGCAGGGTACAAAGCGCTGTCAGCGCTGCCATGGATACAGCCGTGAAAGAGATTGTCTTTTTCATTCCCTACCCTCCAAAAAACATCGGGAAGCTCTGAACAAATCGGCAAGAGCTGACAGCGAGAGATTTTGATTCAGCGGAAGGTTTGAAAAACAGAGGAATACTGTATGTATTTCCTGTTTTTCAAACCGCACCGATGGAGCAAAAGATCCGCTGCTCAGCCGCAGGCGATTTGTTCAGAGGTTCCATAGGACTCCATGGAAACTCGCGTCCTTCCCACCCGGAGTCCTAACGGGTTTGCCTCCGCTTTTGCCGCACAGCAGCACGGGTGGACATCCCAATTGCATTACAGGCTGTTCTCTACCGCGCCGGGAAGGCAGTCATAAATGGAGCCGCCGATCGCTGCCTCAAAGCGTGCCTGAATTGCCAGAACCGCCTTCCACCGATCCACCGTTGCCGGGTGGGTGCCATAGCGGATGGCAACGTCCACGAAGCGTTTTTCCAGCAGGCAGAAGCCCGTGGGCAGCGCCAGCGCGTCACACAGCTGCACCAGATAATCATAATCGTCATACACGGCGTGTTTGACGAAATCTGCCATGAACGCATTGTCCTCCGGTGGCATATCGAACACACCGATGGAAGACGAAATGTCCTTCACCATAAAGGCATGGGAAATGCAGATCTGGGCCGCTTTTTCCCATCCCCGCACCATACAATAACGATAACCGTCAATCAGGTGCCGCTCCGAGGTAACACCGGCATATCTGCCGATGTCGTGCAGAAGACCGTAAATATAGGCCAGATCCGCATCCAGATTGGGGCAGCGGCTGGCAATATTCTGACAGGCCAGGGCAACGTAACGGCTGTGGTCTGCCCAGGGGCCAGGGTTGGCCCGCTCCGCCTGCGCCAAAGCATTTTCTGCGATTGGACGTGAAAGAAGCATGGTGATTCCTCCTGACTTCCGTCAGCAAAACGGCAAATTGTAACTGAGTTGAAAATTGAAAGTTGACAGTTGAAAGTTGTGGTATCCCTTCGGGATGATTTAAAATATCCCGACAAATCTTGACTACGACACATTTACAAGAGAATGTCCGGTTTTAAGACATAATGCTTCAATTGTCCCGCAGGGACTCCTTCACTTTCAACTTTCTGCTTTCAACTGTCAACTCTGACAATTACGCATGATCTGTCCGCTGAGTAAAGCCGATAAGCACATTCTCTTTTACTATGTTATCGTTTTTGGGGAGATATGTCAATCCCATCATCCGGCTTTCCCCGAATATCCCGGCGTCCCTGCCGCATAGGATACAGCACAGGGGAGGGATGTCCATGCTGATGAGCTGGATTTGGGCAGGCATCGCCGGTATCAGCATTCTGTGCGCGGCGCTGAACGGACGCGGGGGAATTCTGGCTGCTGCGGTTTTGCAGGGGGCGCAGACCGGCGTGACCCTTGGAATGTCCATGGCGGGTTCCATCTGCCTGTGGACCGGCGCCGCCGCCGTGATGGAAGCCGCAGGAATCACCGGAATGCTGTCCAGACTTCTTCGTCCCGTACTTCACGGCGTTTTCCCTTCAACACGAAAAGACCCGATTCTTTCTCAAAAGCTCAGCGCCAATATCTGCGCGAATTTTCTGGGGCTGGGCAACGCGGCGACTCCCATGGGGATTCAGGCAGCAAAACGGCTGAAACGTGGTGACACAGCCACCGACGAGCTGTGTCGTCTGATCGTACTGAACACCGCCTCCATTCAGCTGATTCCTTCCAATGTGGCGGCTGTCCGGGCCGCGCTGGGGTGCAGCACCCCTTTCGACATTCTTCCGGCAGTATGGCTGACCAGTCTCCTGTCCGCCGGACTGGGTGTCACCGCCGCATGGCTGTTGGGAAAGGTCTGGAAGCGATGACGGATTACATTGTTCCTCTGATTTTGTTTGTATCCATGGCACTGGCGCTGGGGCGAAAAGAAAACGCTTATGACATTATGCTGTCCGGTGCGGCAGATGGTCTGCGGCTGATCGTTTCCATTCTGCCAGCACTGATTTTGCTGCTGTGCGCGGTGCATATGCTGCAAGCCTCCGGTGCGGCGGAGACCATCAGCGAACATTTGTCCCCGGTATTTTCCCGGTTCGGCATTCCGCCGGAAACAGCGCTGCTGGTGCTGGTG
This sequence comes from Faecousia sp., assembly GCA_034113565.1. GTDB lineage: Bacteria > Bacillota > Clostridia > Oscillospirales > Oscillospiraceae > Faecousia. The sequence goes on along the minus strand of JAXEXE010000048.1, from coordinate 12,292 downwards.
CGGCCCTTGAGCGGCAGCGCCGCGCTGGCGGTGGGTGCGGATTTAATGGCACGCTACGGCCCCGATTCCACCGTGGGCAGGACTGCCGCCGTGATGCTGGGCTCCACGGAAACCACATTCTACACCATCAGCGTCTATTTTGGCGCGGCAGGCATTCGAAAAACCCGGTACACCATTCCCGCCGCTTTGTTTGCCGATTTTGTCGGATTCTGCATGGCTTCCTGGACGGTGCGATGGTTCCTTCCAGCATAAACACCCTGCCGGGCAAACCGGCAGGGTGTTTATGTATCATGCGTTCAGCTCCAGCGACAATTCAATTTCGTCCTCATCCTCATTCCCGGTCTCGGAAAATCCAAGGGACTTGTACAGGGCAAGCGCTCTGGGGTTCTCCCGGTTGCAGGTCAGCACCACCCGATTGGAAGCGCCAAAGGGCTTCCCGGCAATGTAGGCAAGGCAGGCTTCCATGGCGGCCCTGCCATAGCCCCGGCCCTGCTGGGCTTCGTCGATCATCATGTGCCAGATGTCGTATTCTTCCAGATCGTAGTCATAAATCACCATGACGTAGCCCACCACGGTCTCTCCATGGTAGATTCCAAAGGGCGTGCACTGGCTGTAGTAGACGTAGGCCTGTGCAAGGCTTCGGATGGGATGAGAGACAAATTTCTCCTGTTCCGGGGCCAAAGTCAGGTGAAAAGCATCCAGAAAATTGGATTCGTCAATTTTCTTAAGTGTTACCTCGTTCATAGAATTCCTCCTGAAAATGTGTGTCGGTTGATACGAATGAAGTATTCATAACAAACATCCCCTTTCATTGCGGAATATCTATGTAAACGCGGAAAACCGCGGAGTTTACGACAGTACCGGCAGCACCACACGACCCACAATCCGGCTCTTATCAATCATTCCGTATTTCTCACTGCGACTGTCGGCAGAGTGGTTGCGGTTGTCGCCCATGACAAACACGCAGCCCTCCGGTACGGTATCGCTGACCACACTGCGGTCATCCCGGGGAAGCATCGGGTCCCCCTCTTCAAAATTCAGGTAGGGTTCCGCGAGGGTGACATTATCCACACTTACCTCGTTCAGGTCGTAGTCGATTTTCACCGTCTGGCCTTCTGTGGCGATGACCCGCTTGACAATATAGTCCCGGTTGAAAATGCCGTTTCCGGTGTGGATCACCACCACATCCCCCTGTTTCGGCTGATAGCCCGGGCGCAGTACCAGCAGCAGCTGCCGGTCATGGAGGGTCGGGTACATGGAGCGGCCATCGACCACCGCAAGCTTGATAACAAAAGTATTGACAAGCAGCAGTACAACCATGACCGCGCAGAAAATGGGGAACCACCGGTCTGACTGCTTCTTTTCGTTTTGTTCAGGTTCATTCATAGGAATCTTCCTTTCTTCCCACAACAGGAAAAGCCTGCCGCGGCATGCACCGCGGCAGGCTCATAAAACGGAATTACTCCTCGTCTTCCAGAGAGAACTCCAGCGTCTCGCCGCAGTTGGGGCAGACGATGCTTCCCTTCTCCAGCACTTCCTCATCGAAGTCGATAATCTCGCCGCAGGCGCACTCCACCTCATAGATGGTGCTGTTCTCGTCACCGAAGTCGAAGCCCTCCTCGGGATCCTCCCCGTCCAGCTCATCCTCGTCGTCGTCCCAATCCAGCTCGTCATCGTCATCGCTGAAGTCATAATCATCCTCGTCGTCGAGAATGTAGTCCTCAATGGCGTCCAGGTCTTCCTCGATCTCGTCCAACTCGTCGGAGATGGCGATGGTGGTCTCCTCAATGTCGGTGACGCGCTTGGTCACATCTCCCAGCAGGTCCACGATAGCGGCGATCATCTTGCCCTCATCGGACTCGGTGTTCAGCTTCAGACCATCCATCAGGCCCTTGAGATAGGCGGACTTTTCAGAAATCGTCATAATAACCTCTCCTTAACGCAGGCGAAGCCTCAGGCCTTGGAACGGCCCAGATACTCGCCGGTACGGGTGTCAATCTGAATCTTATCGCCCTCGTTGATGAACAGGGGCACCTTCACATCAGCGCCGGTCTCCACAGTGGCGGGCTTTGTGACGTTGGTAGCGGTGTTGCCGGCGAAGCCGGGCTCGGTCTTGGTGACCACCAGATCAACAAAGTTGGGCACTTCCACGCCGAAGACCTTGCCCTTGTAGCTCATGATGGTGCAGACATCGTTCTCCTTGACAAACTTGAAGGAATCATCCAGCGCGGAGGCGTCGATGGGCTCCAGCTCGTAGGTCTCCTGATCCATGAAGTAGTACAGGGAGCCGTCGTTGTAGGAATACTCCATCTTCTTGCGCTCAACAAAGGCGGTGGGGAACTTGGCAGTGGGGTTGAAGCTGGTCTCGGTCACGGCGCCGGTGATGACGTTCTTCATCTTGACGCGGACGAAAGCAGCACCCTTACCGGGCTTTACGTGCTGGAATTCGACAACCTGCATAACCTTGCCATCCATGTCAAAGGTAACGCCGTTTCTAAATTCACCTGCAGAAATCATGTGTTTATCCTCCTAAGACTACCTCTCCGTTTTGGGAGGCGATTTGTTTTCACAGCTTTAGCTCGTATATTGTACCGCAAAATTCGCTGTTATGCAATAGGGCACCGGAAAAAAAGTTAGACAATAATGAGTTTTTTGGGGCTTGCGGTTATGTCGATTGCGCCATCCTCTGTTAAAATGGTCACATCCTCGATGCGCACACCGAATTTTCCCGGCAGATAAATACCCGGCTCGGCGGAACACACAGCCATTGCGGGCAGCGGCTCCTGATTTCTGGTGTTCATATTGGGCGCCTCATGGATTTCCAGGCCTAAGCTGTGGCCGTAGCCATGACCGAAGTTTTCCCCGAAGCCAGCGTCTTCAATCACCTTCCGGGCAACGCCATCCACATAGGCGCCGGTGACACCGGCTTTGGTTGCTGCGATGGCGGAATTCTGGGCTTCCAGCACAATGCTGTAGACCTTTTTCATCTCCTCGGTGGCAAAACCCACGGCAACAGTGCGGGTCATGTCCGCGCAGTAGCCCATGTAGGAAGCACCGAAGTCCATGGTCACAAAGTCCCCAGCCTGAATCTTCCGTTCGCCGGCAACGCCGTGGGGCAGGCTGGTGTTGGGGCCGGACACCACAATGGGGTCAAAGGCCAGGCCCGTGCCGCCGTTCTTATACATACAGTAAATCAGTTCCGCCTGCAGCTCCAGCTCGGACATACCCACCCGAATTCTGGGCAGAACCTCTTCAAAGGCCTTGTCAGTGATGGCCTGGGCCTTCTTCATCAGGTCGATCTCCCATTCTTCCTTGGAAGCCCGGAAATCGAAAATCGGCTTGTTGAAGGGAACCAGTTTGGCGTTCAGGTGTTTTTCGTAGCCCTGAAGCTCCGCAACAGTGAGGTAGTCCTCCTCATAGCCCAGAGTGGTCACACCGAAGTCGGCGATGGCATCGTTGAGCCGCTGGAATGGGGTGTGCTGGCGGTCGGTCATCAGCACCTCGAAGCCCTTCAGGTTGCTCTCGGCGGATTCGATGTAGCGGCTGTCGGTGAAATAGCGGCAGCCTGCCCTGGTGACGATGGCTACGCCCTCGGCGATGTCGAATTCCGCGCCGTAGTGGCGGCTGTAGCGGGAGGTCAGCAGCAGGCCGTCCACTTCCCCGTTCAGCAGGGACAAATACTTTTCAAGGTTTTTCATTGCTTCATTCTCCTGTTCCTTGCGATAAGAATAAATGGCAGTTCCAGCACATGCCGGGCTTTCAGCCAAAAATTATGATTGGAAATGGCATCCACCAGAATGGAGGTCACGCCCGCGCAGTTGGCGCCCAACGTATCCGTATAAATCTGGTCGCCCACCAGCGCCGCTTCCGAAGCTGGAACACCATATCTGCTCAGGCACTCCCGGATTCCCTTTCCCGAGGGCTTTCTGGCATAGGTGATGCAGTCAAGGCCACGTTCCCGGCAGAATGTGGGAACACGATCCTTGTGGCTGTTGGAAACGATGCACAATCGGATGTCCTCCAATTTGTTCATTTTCTCCAACCAGGCCGCCATTTCGGGGGTGGGTACGTTGGTGGTATAGGGGACGATGGTATTGTCAAAATCCAGCATCAGCAGGCGGATATCCCGCGAGCGCAGCAGCTCCGGACCCAGGTCGGTCAAATTCTTCGCGATGATTTTCGGCAAAAAAGATAGGGGCATATTGTCCTCCCGGATTTCATAGGATAGTGTAAACGGAATGCTCCATTGAGGGATTATACCACGGAAAGGAGGATTTGTCCATGCCGATTGCGCGATATCTTGCCATGACCGGCGCGGAAATGGCAGGAAATGCTGTTTTCCCCGACTATGCGGCGTGGATGGCCTGTCATTTTTCCCCGGGCGGAAAGGGGCTGTCCAATCTGCCGAAGGGGCTGCCGCCCGGTTCCCTGCTGATTCTCGATGACAGCACGCCCATTCAGGATCACGACCCCGAACGAATCGCGGCGGAGCTGGGCAGCTGTATGGAGCGGCTGCAATGCACGGGGCTGTTGCTGGATTTTCAACGGCCCGGTGAGGAACAGGCGCGAACGTTGACCGAATACCTGTGCCAGGTGCTTCCCTTCCCCGTGGTGGTATCCGATTCTTACGCCGATGGTTTGGACTGCGGGGTCTTTGTATCGCCCGTCCCGCCAGATGAATCCATGGGCATGTGGCTCTCCCGGTGGAGCGGGCGGGAAATCTGGCTGGACACCACTATGGAAGGGCTGGAAATCGTTTTAACCGAAAAAGGCGCAAAAAACGTTCCCCTGCCCGTTTGGGATTGTCCGGAGGGTGGGTTGGAGGATACACGTCTGCACTGTCACTATCAAATATCCCTCGGCTGTGACAGCGCCTTGTTCACCCTCTGGCGGACGATGGAGGATATCGCCGCGCAATTGGAAGAAGCGGAACAGTTGGGTGTCACTGCTGCCGTGGGGCTGTATCAGGAATTCGGTCGCCCCCTTCCGGGTTTGGAAGAGGGCGCGGATTGATTATTTGCGCTTGTAGAGCAGCATTTCGTAGGAAATTCCGTTTTCCTCCCCGGATTGCAGGGTTTCCGCCGGATACCACTGGGAATCTTCGTCCAAATTCGTAAAAAAAGTGTCGGATTCCGGGGTAATATGCACCTTTGTCACGTATGCCCTGTCGCAATAGGGCAGCATCTGCCGGTAGACGCTGCCGCCGCCGATGACAAAGGCCCGTTCGTGATTCTTTGCCAGTTCCAGCACTTGCGCCGGGCTGTGGCAGACGATGAAGCCGGGAATTTCGATTTCCTGTCGGGTCAGGGCCGCGTTCACCCGGCCGGGCAGAGGCTTTCTGCCGGGAAAATCGTCAATGGTACGCCTGCCCGCAATGACAAGGCTGCCCCGGGTGGTCTCCCGGAAGAATTTCCGGTCGGCGGACAGGGCAATGGGCTGGGTGCCGTCCTTGCCGATGCCCCAGTCGTCATAAACCGCAACAATTAAGTCCATAAAGTACACCTTTCCAATACGGATTGCCACACCAGCGTGCGCGCTGGTTCGCAATGACAGAATACTATATCGCCATGGGGATTTCAAAGTTGAAGGGATGGAATTTGTAGTTTTCCATGGCGAAGGAATCCTTGGTGAAAGCATAGAAGTCCTTCACGGTTTCGTCTACATGGAAGGTGGGGGCGTCGTAGCCCTCCAGTTCCAGCATGGTCTTCACCGCCGGAATGTGCCGGTCGTAGATGTGGCAGTCGGCGATGACGTGGACAAGCTCGCCCACCTGAAGCCCGGACACCTGGGCCATCATGTGGGTCAGCACGGCGTACTGCACCACGTTCCAGTTATTGGCCGTCAGCATATCCTGAGAGCGCTGGTTCAGGATGGCATTGAGCTTGTTGCCCGTGACGTTGAAGGTCATGGAGTAAGCACAGGGGTACAGGTTCATCTCATGGAGGTCTTCGAAATTGTAAATATTGGTGAGAATCCGGCGGGAGGCGGGGTTGTGCTTGAGATCGTAGAGTACCCGGTCCACCTGATCGAAGTCGCCCTCCTTGTAGTGGTGCTTGATTCCCAGCTGGTAGCCGTATGCCTTGCCGATGGTACCGTCCTCCCCTGCCCACTCGTCCCAGACGTGGCTGCCCAAGTCGGCGATGCGGTTACTTTTCTTCTGCCAGATCCACAGCAGCTCATCCACGGCGCTTTTCCAATAGGTGCGGCGCAGGGTCATGATGGGAAATTCCCTGGACAGGTCATAGCGGTTCACCACGCCGAAGGTTTTGATGGTGTGGGCAGGGGTTCCGTCCGCCCAGTGGGGGCGCACGTCCAGCTCAGCATCGGAATAGCCTTCCTCTAAGATTTTTCGGCAGGTTGCCTTGTATACTTCGTCGGCGTAGCTCATGGTCTTTCCTCCAGCATTGTTTTTGCCATCATACCACAGGGCGCGAAAAATGGCAAGCAAAAGAAAAACCTGTCATTGCGAACCAGCGCGCACGCTGGTGTGGCAATCTCCTTCGATTTTGGGGATTGCCACACCAGTGACATCGGTCACTGGCTCGCAATGACAGTAGGTTTTATTTACGCCAGAATGGGCTTGAGGGCCTCGGCAAGCTTGTTCTTCTGGGCCTCGGCCTCAGCAAGGTCCTGACCCAGGGTGGTAAAGTAGGTCTTGATCTTTGGCTCGGTGCCGGAGGGACGGACAATGACGGTGGCGCCGCCTTCCAGCGCATAGACCAGCACGTTGGCTGCGGGCAGGCCGGTTTCGGCGGTGTTCTCGTAGTCCGTGACCTTCACAACCTTGTAGCCGCCGATTTCCACAGGGGGCTTGCAGCGCAGGGAGGCCATGATGCCAGCCATCTTGTCCATGCCGGAAAGGCCCGGGAACTCAAAGGAATCCACCTTGTTGAGGTACCGTCCGTACTTGGCATAGATTTCTTCCAGCCGTTCCTTGATGGAGGAGCCGATGGAGCGGTAGTAGGCCGCCATTTCGCAGATCAGCATGGAGCCGACAATGGCGTCCTTGTCCCGGACGTAGGAACCGGCAAGGTAGCCGTAGGATTCCTCGAAGCCCAGAATGAACCGATCCACCTCGCCGTCCGCTTCCAGCCGGGCGATCTGGTCGCCGATCCACTTAAAACCGGTGAGGACGTTGCGCATTTCCACACCGTAGTTGGCGGCGACGGCATCGGCCAGAGGAGTAGACACCAGAGATTTGACGGCAACGGGATTTTTGGGCATGGTGCCCTTCTCGATGCGGCCCGCGCAGATGTAGTCCAGCAGCAGCACGCCCACTTCGTTACCGGAAACCAGCTCATAGGAGCCGTCGGGGCACTTAATCGCGATACCCACCCGATCGGCGTCGGGGTCGGTTGCCAGCATCAGGTCAGCGCCGGAGGACTTTGCCAGTTCCAGGCCAAGGCGCAGGGCCTCGAAAATTTCGGGGTTGGGATAGGGACAGGTGGGGAAATTGCCGTCGGGGTACTTCTGCTCGGGTACGATGGTGATGTCATCGATGCCGATGTCGTGCAGCACCCGGGTGACGGGCACCAGACCGGAGCCGTTCAGGGGGGAGTAAACCAGCTTGAGACCGGCGGTTTTGCACAGACCGGGCCGGACGGAGCAGGTCTTGATGGCGTTGTACAGCGCTTCCTTGCAGTCCTCGCCTACGTACTCAATCAGGCCCTGAGCCAGACCATCCTCAAAGGACATGATCTTCGCGCCGGTGAGGATATCGGTCTTCTGAATCTCGGCGTAGACCACAGCGGCGGCATCGTCGGTCATTTGGCAGCCGTCTGGGCCGTAGGCCTTGTAGCCGTTGTACTTGGCGGGGTTGTGGGAAGCGGTTATCATGATACCGGCGTTGGCCTTGTAGTAGCGGGTAGCGAAGGACAGGGCGGGGACGGGCATGAGAGCGTCGTAAATACGCACCTTGATGCCGTTGGCAGCCAGCACGCAGGCGGCGGTTCTGGCAAACACGTCGGAATTGATGCGGCTGTCGTAGGAGATGGCAACCAGCTGGCTGCCGCCCTGGGTCTTGACCCAGTTGGCAAGGCCCTGCGTGGCCTGACGAACCACATAAATGTTCATGCGGTTGGAGCCTGCGCCCAGCACGCCCCGCAGTCCGGCGGTGCCGAACTTCAGCGCCACAGCAAACCGCTCCTTAATCTGCTCGTCCTGACCGGCGATACTTTTCAGTTCCTCGGTCAGCGCGGGGTCCTCCAGATCGGCGGCGAGCCAGCGCTTGTAATCATCCATGTACATATTCAATCACCTTTTCCCTTGTTGTAAAAATGATATGCTTTTGCATATTTCAACTAAATACACTATAATCGATTTGGGATGATTTGTCAATGTTGTATTGTAATTACAAAAATCGGTAATGTCACACAAATGCGTAGGGCTTATGTCATGACATAAGCCCTACGCGTTCTACGGTTTCAAGACGCGAAAATCCCGGCAGCGGGTCACGCTGCCGGGGATTTTCATTAGGATGTAATTTTGAGTTTCGTCAGGATTCAGCGGGCGATGCGCTTCTTGCCGAAGACGTAAGCCGCAGCCAGAGCAGTGCCGGTCAGGCCCATAACCATCATGGGAACAAAGATGGCGTCACCGGTCTTGGGGTTGGAAGCGTCAGCGGTGGAGCTGGACTTAGCCTTGGCGTTGCCGATCATAACGTTGATGTACACAGTGCCGGTCTGGCGCATGGTGCCGGCGTCGATGCTGTCGTACTTGGCGGTGTCGGCTACGTAGTCGGCAACCCAGTTGCCCTCAGCGATATACAGGCCATCGTAGCTGATGCCGTCGCTGTCCTTGGCGGTGTAGTAGTTCTTGACCACGTTCTTGACCTCGCTCAGGGTGACAGTGCCATCCAGAGCGGCGCCCTTGGTGATCTCAACACGCTTGTCGGGGCTGCCGACCAGAGTGTCCTTGTAGATGTTCAGGTAAACGGGATAGGGGAACTTGTTGCTGCCGGTGCTGCCATTGGCACTGCTGTTGCCAGAGGAGCCGCTGGTGGTGCCGCCAGTGGTGCCACCACTTGTGCCGGGAGTGCCGACACCGTTGGCATCATTCTCAGCCTTGTTGCTCAGAAGATCCTGATGGCCAATGATGGTCACAGACTCAACATTGCCGGGAACGCGGAAGTTGTTGCCAAGAGGGGTATCATCCTCGTCACGGGTATACATATAGATGTAGTTGCCGCTGTTGGCCTTCAGGCCATTGTTCTTGAAAACAGTGGGCAAATTCAGCACATCGTAGGTGTTCGCCTTGATGGTCTTCTCACCGTAAACAGTATCGCCGTCCACCATCAGGGTGACATCAATCTGCTTACGCACGCGGACGAAGGTGTAACAGCCTGCCTCCAAGCTACCAGTCAAATCAGTGTTAGCTTCAGCAGCAGTGTCCTCAGCGCTAACCTTCTTATCATTGAAACTAACATAATATGTGTACTTCTGGAACTCAGAAATACCGTTGCTGTCATAAACACCCTGTCCCAGGAACTCAGTCTTCTTCAGCAGATCGGCAACCGTCAGGGAGCCATTCACGTTCTTGCCGGAGTAGGACTTGACGCTCTTGAACTGAGTCAAATCCTGATTGCCGGTGTACAGGTAGGCATAAATCTTCAGAGAAGCACCACCTTCGGCAACCTCGCCTTCGCCCTCGCCCTCGCCCTCGGAAACAACGGGATCATTAGGCACAACAACCGGCTCGTTGACGCTCGCGGCATCAGGGGTCTCGTTGAAATCTTCCACCATGGGAGTCAAATCATCGCCAAAACCATCATCCGCCATAGCGAACGCGGGCACAGCGGAGACCAGCAGCATGATGACCAAAGCCATGCAAAGCAGCTTCTTCATTGTGTTTTTCATTTTTACTAACCTCCTAATGAAATTGGTTACAGTTTTAGAAATCTTTGCCGCCGGGTTCCCTGCTTCCGGCCTTCGCCGGGGGGGCAGGCGCTCCATTGGCATCTCTTTCATGCCCAAATGATACCATAAGTGGTTTCGCTTGTCAATAGGAAAATTACAAAAAATTACAAAACGATTTACATTTCTTAACAAACATTTCCCATAATTTGTGATTATTTGTCAGCTTTCTCCCATTTTCGACGCTTTTCCCTGTTTTTATCACAACTTTTGTTACCTTATTTTCAGCACGTTAGGAAATTCTTAAGAATTAAACGGTTACAATTGATGCCTTTTCGCGCCCCTTGCCTTCCCCCCAAGGGCAATGTCATCAACTTAAGGCACCATAGACAACACTTGTTGTCATTGCGAACCAGCGCGCACGCTGGTGTGTTGACCGAAGGGAATGCCTGTGGTGCAATCCGTTCCCCTTTTCATAGTTCGATAACGTACCCGGTACCAAGAAGAGTACGGATTGCCACGTCGCTGCGCTCCTCGCAATGACAGTGGCAGACGATACGCTAACGCTTAAGTTGATGCATTGCCCCCAAGAGGGGAAGGTTAATCCTCAGCCCTTTCTATAACTCTCCACTCTTCACTCTCCACATTCTTCTTGCTATTTCCTGTCGGATGCGGTAGAATGTTTGCGTATGATTTTTTTAAGAGAGGCGACGCAAATGGTCAATGCGGCATTCGACAACGAGAAATACTTACAGATGCAGTCTGAGCACATCCGGGAGCGGATTGCTCAGTTTGGCGGCAAGCTGTATCTGGAATTCGGCGGCAAATTGTACGACGACAACCACGCGTCCCGGGTGCTCCCCGGCTTTCAGCCGGACAGCAAGCTGCGGATGCTCCTGCAATTAAAGGATCAGGTGGAAATGGTCATTGCCATCAACGCCGACGACATTGAAAAGAACAAGGTTCGGGGGGATTTGGGCATCACCTACGACCGGGACGTGATTCGACTGATTGACGTGTTCCGGGGCTTTGGCCTGTATGTGTCCAGCGTGGTGCTGACCCGCTATCACGGGCAGTCCCTGGCAAAGGCCTTCCAATCCCGGCTGGAGGGGCTGGGCATCCGGGTGTACCACCACTACGAAATCGCCGGTTACCCCGCCGACACCGCCCACATTGTAAGCGAAGAGGGCTTCGGCAAGAATGACTACATCGAAACCAGCCGGTCACTGGTGGTAGTCACCGCCCCCGGCCCCGGCAGCGGCAAGCTGGCTACCTGCTTAAGCCAGCTCTACCATGAACACATCCGGGGCAACACCGCGGGCTACGCGAAATTTGAGACCTTCCCCATCTGGAACCTGCCTCTGAACCACCCGGTGAACCTGGCCTATGAGGCGGCAACGGCAGACCTGAACGACGTGAACATGATCGACCCCTTCCATCTGGAGGCCTACGGCATTACCACCGTCAACTACAACCGGGACGTGGAAGCCTTCCCCGTGCTGGTGGCGATTTTCGAGAAGATTCTGGGGTACTGCCCCTACAAGTCCCCCACGGATATGGGCGTCAACATGGCGGGCAACTGCATTGTGGACGATGAGGGCACCTGCGCCGCCTCCCGGCAGGAGATCATCCGCCGATACTACGAGGCCCTGTGCGACCAGAAAAAGGGAAAAAATGTGGAGGACGCGGTGCGGAAGCTGGACCTGCTGATGAAAAAAGCCGGCGTCTCCCCCGCCGACCGGAAAGTGGTTGCCCCGGCGCTTCGGCGGGCCGGGGAGACCGGCTCCCCCGCCGCCGCCATGGAACTGCCGGACGGGCGTATCGTCACCGGCAAGACCTCCGATCTGCTGGGCGCTTCCTCTGCCCTGCTTCTGAACGCTCTGAAAGCCCTCGGCGGGATGCCCAAGGACCTGCACCTCATCTCCCCCGTGGCGCTGGACCCCATTCAGCATCTGAAGGTGGACCATCTGGGCAACCGGAATCCCCGGCTCCACACCGATGAAACCCTGATTGCCCTGTCCATCAGCGCCGCCACCAACCCCATGGCGGAATACGCCATGGAGCAGCTGGACAAGCTGCGGGGCTGCGAGGTGCACTCGTCCGTGATTCTGTCCTCCGTGGACGAAAGAACCTTTAAGCGGCTGGGTGTAAATCTGACCTGCGAACCGAGATACATGGGCTAAGCGGCGAGTCGCCGGCCGCAGTGCGGCCAGCCAATGCGTGCGCAGGCTGGTATGATATCGATACACCATTGGGTACCGCTCGGTATCGTTCTATGGTACTGTAGAGGCGTATATTGTGCTTTAGTTAGGCAACTGCGTAGGGCTTATGTCATGACCCCGCCGATCAGGTTGGTCATATGCCTTGCGTTGGTCCCACGGTAATTGTCTGGATGTCAGTCCACCGAACACCGTTCATCGTAGGCTTTGGGAAATCAATAC
>JAXEXE010000047.1:0-23611 GCA_034113565.1 Faecousia sp. | reverse complement strand
CGAGCCAGTGCGCACACTGGCGTGGCAATCCGTACTTCTTTTCGCAGCAGGTATGTATTCGGAACGTGAGAAGGGGAACGGATTGCCACGTCGGGCTTCGCCCTCCTCGCAATGACATACTATTTCGCTAAATTCTGCTTTCCCTAATTATATCTCACCCGTGCGGCATTGCAAGATGTCCGGGAAAAAATTTGCAAAATTTCATCCCCCCGGGGGGCTTCCGCCGGAAAAAACGCTCTGCTATAATGAAGTCACCAAATAGAAAAGGGGTGCATCTCTATGCATATGGCAGACGCATTGCTGGCTCCGGCGGTTGCCGCGACCATGTACGCCGCCACCGCAGTAACGGTGGGTGCTTCCGTAAAAACACTGAAAAAAGATGAAAACCTCGAAAAGCTGCCCACCATGGCGGTTGCCTCCGCCCTGGTTTTCGCCGGTCAGATGATCAATTACACCATTCCCGGCACCGGCTCCTCGGGCCATCTGTGCGGCGGCATGATGCTCACCGCCCTGCTGGGGCCTCAGGCTGGCTTTTTGTCCATGGTGGTGATTCTGGCGATTCAGGCCCTGTTCTTCGCCGACGGCGGGTTGCTGGCGCTGGGCGCGAACTGCTGGAATATGGCCTTCTACGGGTGTTTTGTGGGATATTACTTACTATGGAAACCGATCATGCGAAGCGCGCTTTTCAGCAAGCTGGGCACCAAAGGCGCTGCCCGGGCCAAGATCACCCTGGCCTCCATTCTCGGCTGTATGCTGACCTTACAGCTGGGCGCTTTTTCCGTGGTTCTGGAAACCACCGCTTCCGGCATCACCGAGCTGCCCTTCGGCACCTTTGTGGGCATTATGCAGCCCATCCATCTGGCCATCGGTTTAATCGAGGGTCTGATTACCTCCGCGGTGCTGGTATTCGTGTATGAAGCCCGTCCCGAGCTGCTGATGGACGTGAATACCGCCGGTAAAGAGACCGGAAAGTGCTCCCTGAAAACCACGCTGGTGATTCTGGCGGTGGTAGTCGCCATTGTGGGCGGCGGCCTGAGCCTGTTTGCCAGCGGTAATCCCGACGGTCTGGAGTGGTCCATGTTCGGCAACGCCGAGTCCGGCTACAGCGAGAACATGGGACTGGACGAGGAAGATTACGGCGTTTCCAGCGGCGCGGCGGAGGTCGCTGGGTCCATTCAGGAGAAAACCGCCTTCCTGCCGGATTACGCCTTCGCAAACAGCGACAGCGCGGCAGGCACCTCCGTTTCCGGTCTTCTCGGTTCCGCCATCGTTGCCGGTGTGGCTGTGCTGGTGTGCATGGCAGGCGGCTTCTTCCGCAAGCGGAAAGCGGCGGCAAACGCGTAAAATCCCATAGCAGGTTTGGAGACGCCGGCACCGGCGTCTCCTTTTTTCGGTATATCCGTCCAGTCTCCACATATCCTGGCTTTGGGTGATGGATCATGAAAAACTGGAAACCGTACGCATTGGGAATTTTATTCTCCGAGACCGTGGGTATCCTCTCCGGCTGGCTGTCCCGGGGCGGCATGGCCCACTTCCGCACCGCCGTAACCAAACCTTCCCTGTCGCCGCCGGACTGGGTATTTCCGGTGGTATGGACCGTTCTGTACGCCCTCATGGGCATCGGCGCGGCAAGGGTCTGGCTGTCCCCGCCCTCCCCGGCGCGCAGCAAGGGACTCAATCTGTATGTCCTTCAACTGATTGTCAATTTCTTCTGGAGCCTGATCTTTTTCAACGCGCAAGCCTATTTTCTGGCCTTTCTCTGGCTGATGCTGTTGTGGGCGCTGGTTTTTGGAATGACCCTGTTCTTTTATCAGGCAGACCTGCCCGCCGCCAAGCTGCAGATTCCCTATCGGGTCTGGCTGATCTATGCCGCATACCTGAATCTGGGCGTGTGGTATCTCAATTCCTAATGGCTTAGCTATATCAAAAAGATATAATTCATCTCTTGTTTTTGGTATTTTACTTTTTCCTATATGTGTATTATTATAATGCCAGAAAGAACAAAACGCCAAGCCGAAAGGAGATGTCATTATGAAGACCGTTAAGAAGATCGAGGCCATGCTGGAAGAATACTATGAAACCTTCAAACATTAATCGCTCGCCGGGCACAAAACGAAAGGAGAATTTCTATGAAGACTGTTAAGAAAATTGAAGCCATGCTGGAAGAGTACTACGAGACCTTTAAGCATTGATAAGTGTCTATTGTGAGGAACCAAATGACAAATACCGACAATTCATAAACCCCGTCACTTGTTCGATGCGAGTGACGGGGTTTTGTTTATGATATTCAGTGAAATGCTGATCGGCATGACGCAGCAGGAAAACAAATTGGTATTTAGTTGACAGTTGAAAGTTGACAGTGGACAGTTAAGGAGTCCCTTCGGGACAATTGAAATAATAATGGCGAAAAAAGAAGGTATTCCAGCAAGAATGTTTCACATTTCGTATCTTTGCACTTATATTTATTCATCCCGCAGGGATACCACAACTGTCCACTGTCAACTTTCAACTGTCAACTAAATTACAACTAATCAGCCTGCTATACGTTACTAACTATTAACAGGACTCCCCTTCCAATAAATCCGCCGGATGCTCCTGCAAATAGTCGGTGACATAGTCCAGAAAGGTCTGGGACAGTTCAGATATGGAGGTATTCCGCTTGCGCACCAGCAGATACCGCGCCCGGTGGGACGGTTCCACAATCCTGCGGCAGACAATGCCGGGCATGGTCTCCGGGGCGGTCTGAGGGAAAATACTGATGCCCACGTCGGCATGGGCCATGGCAAGCACGTCCACGAAATTGGAATGCTCGCCGATGATGTTCGGCTCCGCACCGGCCTGACGGAACCAGCTGCGGATTTCGTCCACACGAGACCGGCGGTGGGGCACAATCAGCGGCCTGCCCGCCAGCTCCCGCAGAGGCAGGGGCGCGTCCGGCTCCGCCGCCAGCGGATTCCGGTCGGACATGATGGCACACCAGGGCTCGTCGCCCACCGGAATGCCCTCCAGGTGCTCGCTGTCATAGGGCGCGGCAATCAGTCCCAGCTCGATATAGCCCCGCTGGATCTGTTCGATAATGTCGTCGCTGCTGCCGTTTACGATCTCAAAACGCACCAGCGGGTATTCCTCCCGGAAGCCTGCCAGCCACCGGGCGGCAAGGAAGGGTGCAAGGCCCGCCACGCTGCCAACGCACAGAGTTCCGGACAGGCCCATGGCGAGAGAGCCCACCTCCTCCCGGGTACGCTCCGCCAGATCCAGCAGCTGGGCTGCACGACGGTAGAGCAGTTTTCCGGCCTCCGTCAATTGCAATCCTCTGCCGCCGCGAAGGAACAGCGGTGTGCCCAGCTCCTCCTCCAGAGCCTTAATCTGATTGCTCAGCGGCGGCTGGCTCATATTGAGCCGCTGGGCGGCCCGGGTAAAATTCAGCTCCTCGGCAACCACCGAGAAGTAATGAAGTCCTCGAAGATCCATCATACACGCCTCCCGGAATTGAACTTACGCATCTATACGCATCTATTTTATCACGAAACAAGGCCCTTGTCATTCCCCCATTTTCCCCTTCCGGCAGGGCGTCCGCAATATCCGGTTGACAGCATCAGAGGAACGTGATATGGTTTCCTTAGGCAGCAAGCGACCCATTTGGGAAAGGTAAAGGGGGCGATTTCCTTGAAAAAGAACCTTTTCTCTCATTCCTCCGCAAACATGGGCGACAGCCGCACAGCCCGGTCAGTGACCTTCCGAACGGTCGTCATTCTGTTTGTGCTCCTGCTGGCGCTGGAAAGCTTTCTGCAATATGAAAACAACCGCAGCAATTCCTACGCCACCACCGCCGCCACGATCTCCAATATTCAGGAGGTGGTTGTGAAAAATGAGGAAAACATTCAGACCCTTTCCGATACGCTGAATGAAGAATACAAGGTTCGGGCCAAGGCCGTTGCCTACACCCTGTCGATTTCCGACAAGCAATTCGAGGTGTCGGATTACCGCCGGATCGCCAGGGCCATGGAAATCGACGAAATCCACATCTTCGATGTAAACGGGCGCATTGTAGCCGGCTCTGAGCCGAAATACTGGGGAATGTCCTTCGATTCCGGCGAACAGATTGCTTACTTTAAGCCCATACTTTCCGACTATGATCTGGTCATGTGTCAGGATGTCACCCCCAACACGGCGGAAGCCAGGCAGATGATGTACGCCATCTGCTGGATGGAGGACCACAGCGGCATCGTGCAGATCGGTATTTCGCCGGAACGCCTGCTGGAGGAAATGAATCAGTCCGGAAACCTGATTTCGCAGATTTCCTTCGCGGACGATGGGATTCTGGCCTCCATTGTGGACAGCAGCACCCACGCGCTGGTAGCGTCCTCGGATAAGGCCATTATTGACTCCGATCACACCTGCTTCGAGGAGCTGTTCGGCCCTCTTGTGGATCAAGGGAAGCGGCAGTACCGGGCAAAAATCGAGGGAACCATCTATTATGTATCCGCCGCCTGCTTTGACGGCTACTATATCGCCGCGGCCCAGAGCGCGAAAATCGCAAACCGGGGCCTGGTCGCTTCCAGCCTGATTCTGGGGTCTGCCCTGCTGGCCTCCATTGTTCTGATCCTGCAGATTCAGCGCAAATCCAACGCGCTGGAAAAAAAGCAGCGGGCGCTGGTGCAGAAATCCAATGAAGCGCTGGCGGAAAACAACGACATTATCGCCGACGCCAACATCGGCATCTGGCATATTTTCCTGTTTGACGGGGAAAAGCCCCGGATGCGGGCCAATCCCAAAATGCGGGAGCTGCTCTGCCTGCCGGAGGATATGACCGATGAAGAAGCGATCTACGAGTCGTGGCATGCGCGCATCGCCCCCGACGCGCTGTCCGCCATAGAGGCATCGGTCACCAGAATGCTCAGCGGCGTCAAGTCCGAAAACACCTACCTGTGGAATCATCCGTCCCTCGGCCCCCAGTATGTACGCTGCGGCGGCACCGCCCAAAAAGTGGAGGGAAAGGGCTTTATTCTCCGAGGCTACCACTACAACGTGACCGAGGAGGTGCTCCGGGATCAGAATCATGAGCTGGAGCTGTCCCTGGCCCTGAAGGATGCCCAGCAGGCCAATGTGGCCAAGACCACCTTCCTGAACAATATGTCCCATGACATCCGCACGCCCATGAACGCCATCATCGGCTACACCAACATCGCGAAAAAGCAGAACCACGACCCGGAGGTGGCGGTTTCTCTGGAAAAAATCAGCGGCAGCTCTGAACATCTGCTGAGTCTCATCAACGATGTGCTGGACATCAGCCGCATTGAAAGCGGAAAAATTACCTTTGATCCGAAACCCGTGGATTTTCGGGTCGTCATCGACGACGTGCTGGCAATTGCCCGGGGAAATCTGGAGGGCAGAGAGCTTCAGCTCACGGAAGACTGTCACGCCCCCTACCCTTACGTTCTGGCGGACGCCCTCCGGCTCCGGGAGATCATGCTGAACATCCTGAGCAACGCCATCAAATTTACCCCCGATGGCGGCGCCATTACCTTCTCTTCCAATATGATTCCGGAAGCGGACAGGCGTCAAGTCACCACCGTCATTACCATTTCCGACACAGGCATCGGTATGAGTTCCGACTTTTTGGAGCATATCTTTGACGAATTTTCTCAGGAACGGTCGGATGCCAGAACCCAGTATAAGGGCACCGGACTGGGCATGTCCATCGTCAAGCGATATGTGGCCCTGATGGGAGGAACCATTCAGGTGGAGAGCAAAAAAGGCGTCGGCTCCATCTTCCGCCTGTGTATTCCCATGGAGCTTTCGGACACCGTGGCAGCCGTGGAGCGCCCGGTTGCCCACGACAATGTGGATTTAC
Source organism: Faecousia sp. (assembly GCA_034113565.1). Lineage (GTDB taxonomy): Bacteria > Bacillota > Clostridia > Oscillospirales > Oscillospiraceae > Faecousia. Next base: position 17,757 of record JAXEXE010000047.1, on the reverse strand, counting down.
GCGGCTTACACGCTCTGCTGGCTGAGGATAGCGAATTAAACGCCGAGATCGCGCAGGTTCTGCTGGAGGAGTTGGGCATCACCGTCACCTGGGCGGAAGACGGTCAAAAGGCCGTGCAGGCTTATCTGTCCAGTCCCCCGGGCACCTTCGACCTGATCCTGATGGACATTATGATGCCCGTCATGAACGGCTATGAGGCGTCAATCGAAATCCGGAAGCACAGCCGGGAAGTCCCCATCATTGCCATGACCGCCAACACCTTTGCCGAGGATGTGCAGGCGGCCTTCGATGCCGGTATGAACGGTCACATTCCCAAGCCGGTCAGCGCGGAGGAGATAAAGCGGGTCATAGCCAGATGCCTGAAACGATAGTGCGAAAAGGGGTGCCGGAATCCGGCGCCCCTTTGCTTCAAATCTTCAGCTTTTCCGCAAATGCCGCATTGCACTCGGCGATCTCCTTCTTTCCCTTGATATAGTCATCGTAGAAATCCCACAGGTCAATATCGCACCCATCCAGTCCCTCATCCGCCGGTATCCATTTCCGGACGATCTCCACGCGCTCCTGCAATGTGGTGTCTGCAATCAGTGTACTTTTCGGCATAGTCCGTTCTCCTTTGCGAAAATCTACAGGTATCATAGCAGATACGGAAGCGATATGTCAACCACTGTACGGCTGCGCGGGGCACCACTGATGCCGCCCTTTCGAATCCATCCTCATCCTCTGCCAATCATAAAGGCCACCTGAAAAGATGAGAATTGCAGGGATGAGGGATTCGACTGGATTAAGGTGTCGTCACCGTCGAGCCGGTGACGAGCAACACCCCACCGGACAGGACACCTTTCTGCAACGAATTATGGACTTACGTCCACACCCGTACCGGGTGCGTCCGCAAGTCCATGGATTCTCCCACGGGCTAAAAACAGTCCACCGGACTGTTTTTGCATCAGTGTGCGCAAAAATAAGGTATGATTGCCACCGGCAATCATCAGGATTTTGATCCGCTGCGCGGAGCACCACTGATGCCGCCCTTTCGAATCCATCCTCATCCTCTGCCAATCATAAAGGCCACCCGAACGGGTGGCCTTTATGATTGGCAGAGGATGAGGGATTCGAACCCCCGCAAACGGAGTCAGAGTCCGGTGTGCTACCGTTACACAAATCCTCTATGCGTCACTATAGTATATGCAGTTTTGGAAAAAGTCAACAATCATTTTCCCGGCCCGCGTCTTTTTCAGAAAAAGCCGCAAATCCGGTTGCCTTTTCCGATTGCCTGTGTTATGCTGATAGAAACAACAATGAGGGGAAGCGCGGCTGGTGGAATGGAACGACATCTACGATGAAAACCGCAATCTCACCGGCAGGGTGCACCGCCGGGGGAACCAGTGGAAGCCGGGAGAATACGGCGTGGTGGTCTGCGTCTGGGTCTACGACGGCGCGGGGCATCTGCTGCTGACCCGCCGGGCAAAAGGCAAGAGCTTCGCCGGCACCTGGGAGAATTCCGGCGGCGCGGTGAAGGCGGGAGAAACCAGCCGGCAGGCGGTAGCCCGGGAACTGTTCGAGGAGACGGGTATCCGGGCAGACCCGGAGGAATTTGAGTACCTGGACACGGACTCCGACCGAAATATGTTCTATGACCACTACTGTCTCTGCCGCCGCGTAAGCCTGAAGGACATCGTGCTGCTGCCCGGGGAGACCGACGACGTCATGTGGGCCAGCTTTGGCAAAGTCAACTGGATGATTCGCACCGGCAGAATCTGTAAAATCATCGGTCAGCAGTTCCGGCGGCAGGAAAAGACCCTGCGTTTGCGCAATATGCCCAAGTTCAGGCACTGATTTTTGGCAACCATTTAGGCAGTTTGCCCTTGCGTTTTGGGGCTGTGGGGGGTATAATCAAAAAAAGCGTTTTTCCAGGGGCCGGCGAAAACGCTTGCGCCGGGCTGAAAAACGCCTTTTCTTTTTGATAACCCACAACAAATGGAGGAAGAAATTATGATCCAGCTTGTAAAACTGCCTGTAAAGCACGGCAACGCCCCCCTGCGGATTGCCAAGGGTCATTTCGTGACCAACCACTCCCATATCAACTACTACGTTGACATCACCTATCAGAAGACCCGTCTCAGCGAAGCGCGGGACAGCGCCTATCAGCTGGTTTCCAACTTTGTCAACGATACCCCCGTGGATACGGTGCTGTGTCTGGACGGCACGGCGGTGCTGGGCACCTGCATCGCCGAGGAGCTGACCAAGTCCGGCTTCCGCACCATCAACGCCCATGAGACCATTTACGTGGTGGAGCCGGAGTACAACGCCAACTCCCAGATCATCTTCCGGGAGAACATTCAGCCCATGATTCGCGGCAAGCACGTGCTGGTGCTGATGGCCTCCGTCACCACCGGCTTCACTGCCAAGCGCTCCATTGAAGCCATCCAGTATTACGGCGGTCAGGTGGCCGGTGTCGCCGCTATCTACCGGGCTGTGGATGAAGTGGCGGGCTATCCCGTGCGTTCCGTCTACTCCATTGCCGACCTGCCGGACTACGAAAGCTATGATTACCACGAATGCCCCTACTGCAAGGCAGGCAAAAAAGTGGACGCGCTGGTCAACAGCTTCGGTTATTCTTCCCTGTAAAAATACATCCGGCCCCTCTCCCCTGCGGAGAGGGGCCCTCAAATTGCCGGAATGTAACACATTCGCAACACATTTTCCCCGCGCTTCTGCTATACTCTGGAAAAAAGGAGGCGGAAGCCATGCTGGAAATTCTTCTGACGGTTCTGTTTGTCTGGCTGCTTTTTAAGGTCATCGGCCTTGCGTTTCGGGTTGCCTGGGGAGCGGCAAAAATTGCGGCGTCCATACTGTTCACCCTGGCGGTGCCGCTGCTGGTGCTGTGCCTGATCTTTGCCGGCGGCGTGCTGATTCTCATTCCCCTTGCCATGCTGGGCGCGGCCTTTGGGCTGCTGAAAGGCTGCATGAAATAGCTCCCTGCCCCATCACAAGTGACCATAACGCAAGAACTTGAAGAAAGTAAATGATACATAGATTCCGGTTTCACCTATGGGAAGAGAATATCGGTTGCCTTTAAGCCGTTATAGCGGTATACTGCAATCAGGTGGTGATTAGATGGACGCACATAAGTTTGGTAATTTTGTTGCCATCACAAGAAAAGAAAACCATATGACGCAAGCAGAATTGGCATCAAAACTGCAAGTAACCGATAAGGCAGTCAGCCGCTGGGAGCGAGGATTGGGATTTCCGGATATAAATACCCTTGAACCTTTGGCAGAAGCTTTGGGGCTAAGTGTATTGGAACTAATGAAATCCGAAAGAATTAGGGAACCGGACATTCAATGTACAGACGCTTCCGTTGTATTATCGGATACAATAAAAGAGGCAGGCATGCAAAGATTGCAGGAGCGGAAGCAGGAACGGAGAATCATAGCGGTCTCCATTGTCTTAACAATGGTTCTTTCATTTTTCGTTTTGCTTATGGACAACGTTGGCTGGTCTGTGCAAAATGTGTTGTTCACGGGTCTTTATGTGGTTTTGCCATTTATGAGCATAATCGCTTTGATAGCATTAACCATTGTCGGTATTGCCAGACATATTATGGGGAAATCAGGCAAACAGGTATTTGTTGCGGCCCTGAGCTTTGCTGCTGTGATTCTTGCCGTGACGCTTGCCCTGTTTGTATTTGGACTGTTCGTGTTTCCGGGACAGCGCTAAAATTTCGTTGACAGGATCAATTGCTGGCCGTTTATTTGAAGCAGAAAAATGAATCCTCCGTATGGTCTTGACCGTACGGGGGATTCCCTGTTTTTACGGACACCGCCCAATAGGCGGGGAGCTTTTTAGTCCGGTTCTGCCCCTGCGGGCACAACATCCTGTGGCCTGACAAAAAGAAGGCCGGCTTTTTCCAAAAAACTTCTGCTCTTTCCCGTTGTCCCAAAAGGAAAGCTGTGCTATAATGTCTTTAAGTAGCGAATGAACGCGAGGAAATGTCCAATGATGACGGAAGAGCTGAAAATTTCACAGAAGGATATGCGCCTGATTCTGTCCGCCGCCAGCCCGGACGCGGCGCTTCTGTACCTGTACTTAAGCAGCGGCAACGAACTGAGTACCGCCGCGGTCGACTTACATATGAACGAGTCCCGACTTGGCTGCGCCGAGGCGACGCTGCGGCAGCTGGGCCTGCTGATGGACGACCGGGTCAGCCATATCGCCCCCGGGGAGCGTCCGGGGTACTCGGAAAAGGATGTGCTGGAAGCCATGGACGGCGACTCCTCCTTCCGGGGCCTTTACGGGGAGGTGCAGCGGCTGCTGGGCCGGAGTCTCAACACCGAGGAGCTGAAAATTCTGCTGGGCTTTGTCCGATACTTGGGCATGACCCCGGAGTTGATCTCCGTGCTGGTGTGCTACTGCAAGGAGCGCGCCCGGCGCAGGGGCAGTCTGCGCAATCCCAGCCTGCGCACCATCGAAAAGGAGGCCTACGCCTGGGCGGAGCGGGGCATCGACTCCGTGGAGGATGCCGCCGCCTTCATTCAGGCCGAGAACGTCCGCAATTCCCGGCTGTCCCGGCTCATGAATCTGCTGCAAATCCGGGGCAGAAACCTTACCGCCGCCGAGGAAAAGTACGCTCAGAGCTGGCTGGACATGGATATGTCCGAGGAACTGATTTCCATGGCCTATGAGCGCACCTGCCTGAATACCGGCGGGCTCAACTGGGCGTACATGAATAAAATTTTGCAGCGCTGGCACGCCCAAGGCCTGCGCACAGCGGAGGATGTCCGAAACGGAGACAGGAAGGCCGCGGCGCCCAAGGGCGGCTCCGGCGAGCTGGGCGAAGCGGAAATTGCGGCAATTCAAAGAGTATTGCGGGAGGAATAATCCATGGCATACAGTGCGGAGGTGGTCAGCCGGGCGCGGGCGCGGCTGGCACAGGCGAAGGAAGACCGGGAGTCCGAAAACCGGCAGCATCTGGCGGTGGCCTACGCCCGGGTGCCCAGAATCCGGGAAATCGATATGCTTTTGCGCCAGACCATGGCCCAGGCGGCCTATGCTGCCTTCCAGCAGGGCAGCGACGGACGGGAGCTGCTGGAACAGGCAAGACAGCAGAATCTGGAGCTCCAGCAGGAGCGGGCCATTCTCGCCATGGAGAATTTTGAGGAAGGGTATCTGGACGACAGCCCCATCTGTGACAAATGCGGCGGCAGCGGCTACATCGGCTCCAATATGTGCGAGTGTCTGCGGGAGCTGTGCCGGCAGGAGCAGAAAAAGGAAGTGTCCATTCTCTCCGGCAGCCGGGATACCTTCAACCAGTTCCGGCTGGACTACTACCCAGACCGGATTGACCCCAAGTACGGCGCCAGCCCCCGGACCATCATGGAGCGGAATCTGAAGGTCTGCCGCACCTACGCGCTGACCTTCACCCCCAGCGCGGGAAATCTGCTGTTCGTAGGCGGCACGGGACTGGGCAAAACCTTTTTATCCGCCTGTATCGCCCGGGCCGTGGCAGACCGGGGCTACAGTGTCGTCTATGAATCCGCCGGGCACCTGTTCTCCAAGCTGGAACAGGCAAAGTTCAATCCCAGCGAGGAAACCCGCCGGGAAGCGGCCCGCTTTAACGACTGCGACCTGCTGATTCTGGACGACCTTGGCACGGAAATGCCGGGTCAGTTCGCCACTGCCGCCCTGTATACCCTGCTCAACGACCGGATTTTGGAGAATAAGCCTATGGTGGTCTCCACCAATCTCAATATGGACGAGCTGGGAAGGCGGTATTCGCCCCAGATTGCCTCCCGGCTGCAGGGTAGCTTTCTGCTCCTGACCTTCGTGGGGGAAGATATTCGGATACTGAAAAACAGAGGATTGTAAGATGAAAACAGGCATTTTATTCGATTTGGACGGCACTTTGCTGAATACCCTGGAGGACTTGCTGGACGCCACCAACTACGCGCTTGCTCAGTGCGGCTATCCCAAACGGACACTGCCGGAGCTGCGGCGATTCGTGGGCAACGGGGCGGAAAATCAGATCCGCATGTCCCTGCCGGCGGGGGCTTCCCCGGAGGAAGTGGGGCGGGTACTGCGCATTTATAAGCCCTATTACACCGCCCATTGTCAGGTAAAAACCCGCCCCTACGATGGGGTTTTGGAGGCATTGGAGGTTTTGAAAGCCAAGTATCCCATTGCGGTGGTGTCCAACAAGCCGGACAATGCGGTGAAGGCCCTGTGCGCCCAGATGTTTCCCGGCATTTTTGCCCTTGGAGAAACCCCGGACTGTCCCCGCAAGCCCGCCCCGGATATGGTGTACAAGGCCTGCCAAGCCATTGGCGCGGATACCTGCGTGTACGTGGGCGACAGCGAGGTGGACGTGGTCACCGCGAAAAACGCCGGGGTGCCCTGCCTGAGCGTCCTGTGGGGCTTCCGGGACAAAGCGGACATTGAAGGGGCCGGCGGGTCGCATTTCTGTGAAAGTCCCGCCCAACTGACAGAAAAAATTGAGGAAATCATCCATGGCAAATGAATTCTACGCCCTGTTGGGCCGAATGCGCAATATCACCCGCTGGGGCCTGATGCGCAACACCTTCTCGGAGAACATTGCTGAGCACAGCTACATGACCGCGGTGCTGGCCCACGCTCTGGCGTTAATTCGCCGGGACATTCTGGGACTCCCCTCCCCCGACCCGGATCGGTGCGCTGTGGCAGCCCTGTACCACGACGCCTCGGAAATTCTCACCGGCGACCTGCCCACACCGATTAAGTATTACAACCCGGACATCAAGACCGCCTATAAGCAGGTGGAGCGGGCGGCTGGGGAGCGGCTGCTGGACATGCTGCCGCCGGAGCTTCGGGAGAGCTATGCTCACGACGTGCTGGAGGATGACGAGGCATTGCTTCCCATTGTGAAGGCAGCGGACAAGCTCAGCGCCCACATCAAGTGTCTTGAAGAGCAGAAGGCGGGCAACACAGAGTTCGACACCGCCGCCCGCCAGACCTGGGACGCCATGAAGGCCATGAATCTGCCGGAGCTGAACTGGTTTACAGAACACTGTCTCGGCGCGTTTTCCCTGAATCTCGACCAGCTGTGATACTTGACGGCATTGACTGTTTGTGGTAGAATAAGCAAAGCTGTTGTAGCTCTTCCGAGTATACTGTTACCAAAACGATTCCGGATTGGGAGGTGCACGGTATGGGCAACTGTTTCTATTATCTGACTCACCGCTGTGTTTTTTCGAGTTTTTCCATGGAAACCATAAAATCCAAGGTGCGTATTCTTGAGGAGCACGGCATCAAAACCTTGCTGAAATCCCATAACTCCAACCAGCAAACCGGCGCTTTCGGTCAGCTGGCGGAGTACCAAATTGCATACGATCTTTACGTTCCCAACAAAGATTTTGAGTATGCGAAGGCATTGGTCTGACACGGTGGCTCTCACCCCACCCGAAGAGCTCTTGCGAACAGCAACTGATCTTTGCTTTGGAACACGCCTACAACTTCATATTCCTCCATTAGAGGGATTGAATATGCCGCTATGATGGAATGGTAGACATCGCGGACTTAAAATCCCATGGGCCGAATGCAGCGCTCAATCCGAAAAGTGCTTGCAAACAGCGGGGCTTTTGAAATTTGATTATCTCTGTTTTGGAGCATCCCTCCAAAACATCCCTCCAACTTCATATCCCTCCATTGGAGGGATTGAATACGCCGCTATGGTGGAACAGGTAGACACTGCAGACTTAAAATCTGCCGAAGAGTGATCTTCGTACCGGTTCGATTCCGGTTAGCGGCACCAAACCAATATAATCCGAACCAGATCTTCCCTGTGGGGGACGGGTTCGGATTATTTGTTTTCTTTGGCAGGTTCGAGGAAACCCATTTCCGAGACGGTGTTATCAAACGGCCAGAATCAAAACCCAGAGGACCACGGAAAAAGAAACAGATTTAGGAGGACGCTGTTATGGATAAGAAATTGATTTCGTGTGCGTTCAATATCGATACCGCCCGCGTTGAGGTCAAATACGCCGATGGAAGCATGTTTGCCATTGACTGCACCTTGGTAGAAGCCGAGGTCGCACGGAATATGTATGAGAGCAGCGAACTGGAATGGCTGGTGTACAATGCGCCAGTTGACTATGTGAACCTGCTGCTCCACGGGGATGTACGGGAATATTTGAGGAATGTGACGGAATACCATCCGTTTGAAAACTGACCTCTACCGTTCTATCAATCAGTCATTCTTTCAAGAACGATGCGGAAAGAAAGACGGACAGATTTTTGGGGGAAAATCCACGCATTTAGAACGCCAGTTTTGGACATCCGATACTGTGTATATTTTCCCGATTCAGAACGGAACGGATGGAGCAAACGATTTGCTGTCCAGCCGCAGACGATTTATTCAGAGGTTCCTTAGATAGCCAAGGCCTCCGTATCGCCGCAGATCGGCAATACGGAGGCTCGTTTCACTTATCGGTTCGCTTCTTACCCGTGATAGTCCCCGGTTGCGGAGTTGACCGTCACAAAGGGGACAATCTCGCCGCCCACTTCCACATAGACCTGATAGATTCCATCACCCAGATCCTCATAGTATTCCGGAAGGACCCCATATTTGGAAAACAGGTCCTCCGCTGGCAGAGCGGTCACACTTCCACCCCCGCAAGTGCTAGGAATTTTTTGTCCGACTGGATCGCCTGTGTCACGAACTTCCCGTCCCGGAACAGCGCGTAGGTGGTGACGGGAGCGGGCACATTCCGGGCAGGTTACTTTGCGGAAACATTTTTCGTGGCCACCACATCTACACCCGTATCTGCGATATTCCGCAAAATCACCTGTCCAATGGTAACGGGCGCAGAAATATCCACATCCCCCAACGCGCGCATACAGTCAAAGATTTTTCCCTTGGGAATATCCGAAGCAGTCTTCACGGATACTACATTCAGGATTCCACCCCGAACACGTACAGAGCTGGTAACAATGCGGGTGGGGTTGGTCATTTCTTTCCGGGCATAGGCTTCACCGTTGGGGCAGGTGTTTCCGGTGACGGACTTAACTTCCTTCCCCTCCATCTCTACGGTCAGCGGGCAGCCCAGAGGACAACCGATGCAGGTTAACTGTACTTTTTCCATGGTTACGCCTCCTCCAGCGTCACGGTGATGTGATCCGCTTCCGGATGGTCCAGAAGCGCACTGACCTTCAGACGCACCGTTTCCATCTCACCGGGGGCCAGAACAGGCCGCTTGCGGCTGAAAATCGGGATATCACCGGCGTAAACCACAATCCGCTTGTTCTTGTAAACGCCACCCACACGGAAACGGAGGGTGATTTTTTCATCCTGGTCCACCGCATCGGGGCGAATCACCACAGGAACGGTGTAGCGAACACCATTCTCACAACGTACAGGCAAAGAACGTCCGGCTTCCGCCCTTTCCCTACTCTGGATGTAAGCTGCCGCATGGCGTCCGGCAGCTGCCGCTTCCTCGGAAACGTAGTCCACCAGATCGTGAACGTGGAGGACATTGCCTGCTGCGAAGACACCGGGAATGCTGGTTTCCAGGCTTTCGTTGACGGCAGGGCCGTTGGTCACAGGATTCAGCTCCACGCCCGCAGCGCGGCTGAGCTCATTTTCGGGGATCAGGCCACAGGAAAGAAGCAATGTATCACACTCGTAATGCTCCTCCGTGCCGGGGACGGGTTTTCCGTTTTCCACCCGGGCCAGAGTGATGCCTTCCACTCTGGACTTACCCTGAATGTCCACCACGGTATGGCTCAGCTTCAGCGGAATGCCGTAGTCATCCAGACACTGAACGATATTCCGCTTCAGGCCGCCAGAGTACGGCATCAGCTCGGCCACGACCTGTACCTGCGCACCTTCCAGGGTCATACGGCGAGCCATAATCAGACCGATATCACCGGAACCCAGAATGACGACTTTCCGGCCAGGCAGATATCCCTCCATGTTCACCAGACGCTGGGCAGTACCCGCGGTGTAGATACCGGCGGGACGATAGCCAGGGATATTCAGGGCGCCTCTGGGACGCTCCCGGCAACCCATTGCCAGAATAACCGCTTTGGGTTTCAGAGTAAACAGGCCATCCTCCCGGTTCATGGCGGTTACGGTTTTATCCTCCGCCAAGTTGAGAACCATGGTGTTGAGCTTGTAGGGGATCTCCAACTGCCTGACCTGCTGGATAAATCTGCCGGCATATTCGGGGCCGGTAAGCTCTTCCTTAAAGGTATGGAGGCCGAAGCCGTTGTGGATGCACTGGTTGAGAATGCCGCCCAGCTCGTTGTCGCGTTCCAGAATCAGAATATCCTCAATACCGCTTTCTCGGGCTGCCACTGCTGCTGCAAGGCCCGCGGGGCCGCCGCCAATGATGACAAGATCATAGTTTTTCACTGGACGTCCCCTCCTTTCAGGCTGTCTTTGTTGGTTCCAACAATCAGCCTGGATGTGCCGCCGGACTTGGTGATCTCACTTTGGGAAACCCCCAGCTCCCGTGCAAGAATCTCCATGACTCTGGGGCTGCAGAAACCGCCCTGACATCTGCCCATACCGGCTCTGGTACGACGCTTCACGCCGTCCAGACTCTTTGCGCCGGGAGTTCGGCGGATGGCATCGACAATCTCACCTTCCGTGACGGTTTCACAGCGGCAGATCACGGTGCCGTAAGCGGGATTTTCCTGAATCAGCTTTGCCCGCTCTTCCAGAGGCAGCGTCTTGGGATCCAGGATTCCCTTTCGAGTGGGAATGAAATCGGTATTCGGCTCCAGATTCAGGATGCCGTCCACAATCTCTGCTACCATTCTGCCAATGGCAGGGCTGGAGGACAGGCCCGGAGATTCGATGGCTGCGCAGTCCACGAATCCGGGTTTGACTTCCCCGATAAAGAATTCGTGTCTGGCCTCGTGGGCACGCAGACCGGCAAAACTGGTGATGGTCTGGCGCAGAGGCAGATTCTTTACGCAGATTCCGCACTTGTTTCGTACGTCGTCCAGTCCTGCTTGGGTAGTTGCCGTGGCTTCCTTGTCCTCCTGATCAATGGCAGTGGGGCCGACAATGATATTTCCATGAACCGTGGGACTCACCAGAACGCCCTTGCCCAGCTTGCCGGGAAGCTGGAAGATGGTGTGCTTCACAAAACCGCCGGTGGAGCGATCCAGAAGGAAATAGTCTCCCCGACGGGGAATGATGGTCATGTTGTCGTCCGCAACCATGTTGTGGATCTTATCGGAATACAGGCCCGCAGCATTCACAACGACCTTTGCTTCCAGGTCTCCCTTTACGGTGTGGACTTTCCAGCCCCCATCTGTAGGCTCCACGCCAGTCACTTCACTGTCAAACCGGAAACGGACACCGTTGGCGGCCGCGTTCTCTGCAAGAGCATAGGTCAGGCCGAAGGGACAGATGATTCCGCCAGTGGGAGCGTACAGAGCAGCAACCGCGTCATCGCTGATGTTGGGCTCAAGCGCACGCAGCTCATCCCGTTCCACAATCCGCAGACCTTCCACACCGTTGGCAAGCCCGTTCTGGTAGAGCTTCTCCAGAGCAGGACGGTCTTTCTCGCTCATCATGACTACTAAACTGCCGTTTTGTTCAAAATGGATATCCAGATCCTTTGCAAGCTGGGGCATCAGTCGACTGCCCTCTACGTTGAGTTTTGCCATGAGTGTGCCGTTGGCAGCGTCGAAACCGGCATGGACAATGGCACTGTTTGCCTTGGTGGTGCCGCAGCACACATCCTCTTCCCGCTCCACCACCAGAATATCCGCTTTCCTGCGGGACAACTCCCGGGCAATGGCACAGCCGGAAACGCCTGCGCCTATGATAATGATATCTGTCACGCTGAATTCAACTCCTCGTTCGGATTTGGAGGTTTCACGTCAAGAGGCCGGGAGGCCCAATCTCCCCCGGGGGGAAACGGGGACCACCCGGCTCTCAGCGTCCTCAATTAATCAAATATGCAAATGAGCACCTTGATTGATGAAATTCAATTACCAAGGAATAATACCGAACAGCAGCACGGCAACCAGACCGCCGATGATGGGTCCCAGAATAGGAACAATGGCGTAGCCCCAGTTGGAGCTGCCCTTACCCTTGATGGGCAGAATCGCATGGGCGATACGGGGGCCGATATCACGTGCGGGGTTCAGGGCGTAGCCGGTCAGGCCGCCCAGAGACATACCGATGGAGGTGATCAGGCCGAAGACCAGCAGGTTGCCCTGTGCGCCGTTCAAACCGCCAACATTGCCCAGGCCCTTGATGGCAAACACCAGGACGAAAGTAGCAACGGCTTCGCAGAAGATGTTGCGGGGCAGGTTAGGAATGGCAGGACCGGTGGAGAAAACGCCCAGCTTGGTGCCGGCCTCTTCGGTGGCGTCAAACTGATCCTTGAACATCAGGTAAACGATGACAGCGCCGACGAACGCACCGGCGAACTGGCACAGGATGTATCCGGGAACCAGGCCCCAGGCCAGACTGCCGTCAACGGCAAGGGCCAGGGTCAGAGCGGGATTGAAGTGCGCACCGGAGGCAGCGCCGAAGATAAACGCAGGAACCATAACGGCAAGGCCCCAGGCAATGGTAATCTGGATGGAGCCGGCGCCCTTCATGCCGGACTTATTCAGGGTAACGTTGGCGACGACGCCATCGCCCAGGATGATCAGCAGCATAGTGCCTAAAAATTCAGCAATAAACGGTAACATAACTGTTCCTCCTTCAAACTTTGGTGGTGAAGAATTATTCGTCCTTTGCCCAGCCGTAGGAGCACTTGACAGCCTTGTTCCAGCCCTTGATACGGGCAGCACGGTCGTCCTCAGCGATATTGGGCTCGAAGGTACGGTCGATGGCCCAGTTCTTGATAACATCTTCCTTGCTGGACCAGTAACCAACAGCCAGACCTGCCAGATAAGCAGCACCCATAGCGGTGGTTTCAACGCAGCGGGGACGCTGCACGGGAGCGTTGATCAGATCAGCCTGAGTCTGCATCAGGTAGTTGTTTGCAGAAGCGCCGCCGTCCACCTTCAGAGCTGCCAGCTCGATGCCGGAGTCAGCCTTCATGGCCTGCAGAACATCGTTGGTCTGATAGCACAGGCTATCCAGAGTCGCGCGGATGATATGATACTTATTAACACCACGGGTCAGGCCCACGATGGTGCCGCGGGCATACTGATCCCAATGGGGAGCGCCCAGACCGGTGAAGGCAGGTACCACATAGCAACCATTGGTATTCTTTACCTTTTGAGCCATGTATTCGGAGTCGGGAGAAGAGTCGATGAGCTTCATCTCGTCACGCAGCCACTGGATCGCAGCGCCGGCAACGAAGATAGAGCCTTCCAGAGCGTACTCGACTTTGCCGTCCAGGCCCCAGGCGATGGTGGTAACCAGACCGTTCTTGCTGAAGACGGGCTTCTCGCCGGTGTTCATCAGCATGAAGCAGCCGGTGCCGTAGGTATTCTTGGCTTCGCCGGGTTTGAAGCAGGTCTGGCCAAACAGAGCGGCCTGCTGGTCACCGGCAGCACCGGCGATGGGGATAGGAGCGCCGAAGAACTGTGCCAGAGTCTCGCCATAGACGCAGCTGCTGGGCTTTGCCTCGGGGAGCATGCACTTGGGAATATTCAGCTCAGCCAGAATCTCATCGTCCCACTGCAGGGTGTTGATGTTGAACAGCATGGTACGGGAAGCGTTGGAGTAATCTGTGACGTGTGCCTTGCCGCCGGTGAGCTTCCAGATCAGCCAGGTTTCAACGGTACCGAACAACAGCTCGCCCCGCTCCGCACGCTCGCGGACACCCTCAACATTTTCCAGCAGCCAGCGCAGCTTGGTGCCTGAGAAGTAGGCATCGATGACCAGACCGGTCTTGGCACGGAACGTGTCAACCAGGCCCTTCTCCTTCAGGCTGTCGCAGTATTCACTGGTGCGGCGGCACTGCCAGACAATGGCGTGATGCACGGGCTCGCCGGTGTTCTTATCCCAGACAATGGTGGTTTCGCGCTGGTTGGTGATACCAATGGCTTTGATGTCCGCAGCAGTGGCGCCAATGTTTGCCATAGCACGTTGGGCAACTTCCAACTGCGTAGACCAGATCTCATTGGCATCATGCTCTACCCAGCCCGGCTTTGGGAAATACTGAGTAAATTCTTTCTGTGCAACGGAACACATCTCACCTTTCTCATTAAACAAGATACAACGGTTCGATGTGGTACCCGCGTCCAGAGCCATGATGTACTTTGCCATACAAACTCCTCCTCTAAATTGAATTGTGATTCAGGACCATTCACCAATTGAAACTGAGCTGCCTGGGACAGATCAAGTTTTCACAAGACTAGTGTAACAATATTTGACGAAAAAGTCATTTGACAGTTTCTTGGTTTTGTAAAAAACAGACAAAACTTTTGACAGTTCCTATGTATGCCACAGCGTACGGTCTTATGTCAGCAAGCTTTGGTGACCTCCGTTGTCACACCTGACAGGCGCAATGTATCCAACAGGCACCGAAGTTTTCTTCGGGCATCGCTTGGCTCCGGATACCTGCGGTTGCGGATCAACTGTACCAACCAATTGGTGATTGCCTGGGAAATAAAACCCACCACGAATTGACGATCCGCATCCAACTGACGCCAGTTTTGAGTTGCATAAAGCTGCAAAGAAATCCTGGGGCCAATGACCTGCAATCCGAATTCCTGAACAAATTCCGGATTTGCGGCATCCAGAACGCGGCGGTAGAAGCAACGGTTATTATCCAACAGCTGCAGCGCATAACATAACCAGTCAGAAAGCTGCAGATTGCTTCTTTTCAGCGGCTGCGCCAGTTCTTGTTCACAAATCCACATCAGCACATCTCTGGTGTCCTGAAAGTGATAGTAGAAGCTTTGCCGCTTCATATTGGTAGCATCCATCAGGTTTTGTACAGTTATTTTCTCAAAAGATTTTTCCATGATTTGACGACGCATCGCATCGGCTATTTTTTGCTTTGTGTTGCAGCACATGTCAGTTACCTCCCCCAATCACAGACACCAGACAGCGGGATTCGTGGTGGAGATTGCCATAGCCCCGGCATTCAGAGCGTTCATGACATCCTCCTTATCTGCAATCAGTCCCCCGGTCAGTACCGGAGTATGAACACGTTTGCAGATCTGACGAATGGTTTTTGGCATGACTCCCGGAAGAACTTCAAGAAAATCAGGTCGAACCTTTTCCAGGTTTTCAAGGCTTGACAATGCCATGGAATCAATTACGAACACTCGCAGGATGGTGTACATGTGCAGTTCCTTCGCCCGCCGGATAAAGTTGGGCCTGGTGGAGATGATCCCATCTGCCTGGGTGGCGGTTCGGATAAAGTCAACCGCGATCTCCCGGGAGGCGGAAAGACCGGTCACAAGATCCACATGAACAATCACGATTTTCTGCGCAGCTTTCGCCTGCGCCACAAGATCCGCAATGGAGCAAATATCACCAAAGAGCAGAAAGACCACCCGGATATTCTCCTCTGCCAGACAACGGGTAAGGCCAGCCTGATCCTTTACTGCGGCAATCACTGGGGACGCAGCCACCGCATCATAAAATCTCTGATCCATATTGGTTCTCCTTTATAAAAAAAGAAAAAGAGCAACGCCAAGGCCAGCAGTTTCCTGCTGTTTGACCCGCTCTCACATCTCGAGGGTTACCATATTGTGTTGCTGCTGAAAGCTTGAAAGTCAGCCTTTGTTTATACGTTAACATAGTTTGATATGAAAATCAAATTGATTTCTATATTAAAAGAAAAAATCTCCAAAAATTACAGTTTGAACTGCGAATTTTTGGAGATTTTGTCGAAACAAAGGATGGCGTGATAATAGATTTCCCTAGGGCAACACCGCACAATGGGAGCTGCGGGCTTCGGCGGATCTTTTGCCCCAATCGTGCAGTATGAAAAATGGGAAATACATCCAGTATTCCCACATTTTCCATACTTTCGCTCGGGTCAAAATCTCTCACCGAATCTCCTTGCCCCATTATGCGGTGTTGCCCTAGATGATTGAAAAATAGTCTTCTCAATACTTTGCCAGAAGCGTGGTCAGTTCCGCCATGGTTTTGCCGCCGGAGAAAGATTCTGAGGTGTTGACCACCGTCAGAGGAACGCGCTGAATGTTGTAAGTCTTCACTAACTCCGGATATAAATTTGCGTCGATCATATGTGCAGTCACCAGAGGGTTCTCCCAGGCAATACGCTGCGCATTCCCAACCAGCTGGGAACAATGCTGACATCCCAGAGAGACACAAACCTGTATGACCATAGGCTTCCTGATCTTGCCGATATCCTTCATCGTAGGCTTGTCCAACGGCTTCACCGCAGCGCCGGCGGTCAGGATGGCGGAGGCAAACGCGTTGATTTCCTTGCCGCCTGGAATGCCGTGGAATATCATCCGGGGAACCATTCCCGGCTGCGCAATGCCGGTAGCAGGAAGCAGGGAACGATCCATCGCTGAATCCAATTCCGGCACTTCGCCGCAAGCCAAAAACCGGCAGGAGAGCTTCGGAGACAGGGAAACCAGATGGTTGATAAACGCCGCCATTTCCTGGCTCTTATCATCCTGCGCCAGGATACAGGTAAATTCTACCGGCGCGGTGAGCTTTTGCAGCAGGAGATTCAGCTGCTGCAGCAGCGTTTCGGAAAGCAGCGGACTCTGATTGGGAAAACTGGTTGGCTCCAAAGGCATGGCATATCCTCCTTACAGCAGACCCACCAGATCCAGACTGGGAGTCAGCGTGTCTTCACCGGGCTTCCAGTTTGCCGGGCAAACCTGGTCGCCATGCTCGGCTACAAACCGGGCCGCCTGCACTTTACGCAGCAGTTCCCCTGCGCTGCGTCCGATTCCCAGGTCATGGATTTCGTAAAGTACCACTTCACCCTGAGGATTCAGCAGGAAAGTCGCCCGGAGGGCTTGACCCCGATCTTCCAGCAAAACGCCGAACTGCCGGGCAAGTACGCCGGCGGGGTCAGCCAACATCACATAGGGCAAATTGCGGATGGTTTCCGATGCGTCCGCCCATGCCTTGTGAACAAAGTGCGTATCCTCGCTGACGGAGAAAATTTCGCAGTTTTCTGCCAAAAAGCCATCGTAATGCTCACCCAACTCTTTCAGCTCGGTGGGACATACGAAAGTGAAATCAGCAGGATAGAAAAAGAGTACGGACCAGTGGCCCAACAGATCGTCCATGGTATACAGTCGACTTTCACCCCGATGATAACCAAAGACGGAGAAAGGTTCCAGGCCCTTGTGGATTAGGTGAGACATAACGTTACTCCTTTCGGTTTTGATTTGTCAGTATTATTATACCCGAATCATTGAGGCAATGCAAGGCAAAGGAAACCGGCATAACTGCAGGATTTGACAATATTCTGAAACTGTCAAAATCTGTTTTTCACTCCCTTGCATTTTCTCCAAACGCTTGCTATACTCGGTACAAAGGGGGATATATTATATATACCCTATCGGCTGCCATGGCAGTCAATTTGTAAAGGAGGAGTATGTACGATGGCAAAGGAAATCAAGCCCGGTTTTGGATGGAATAACGTGAACGGTATTTCCAAGGATGACGATCGCACCTGCGCTCTGAACGATATGAACTGCTTGGAGACGCAGGAGGAAAAGTCCTACGGAATCACAGACATGAATGCAGTAGGTAAGGACGACAATACCACTTGCGCTCTGGATGATATGAACTGTCTGAGTGAGGGCGACAAATAATTGCAGCAGATCAAACCGTGGCGCAGCATTCGCTGCGCCACG
>JAXEXE010000046.1:0-24124 GCA_034113565.1 Faecousia sp. | reverse complement strand
CGGCTGCTGCGGCCTGCCGATTTTCTCCACCATGTGCGGCGGCGTGGAGGACTACGTCACCGAGGATATCGGACGGATTTACCCCATTATGGACTGCGAGGGCTTTGCCGCAGGGCTGAAAGATTTCCTGGAAGGGAAGATTCAGTTCGACAACCGGCATATCCGGGAGACGGTAGTGGGAAAATTCGGGAAACGCGCCTTTGTGGAGAACTTCACCCGGGTATTTCAGGATGTAATAGAGACAGGGAGAGATTGTTCATGAAAAGGAACAGAAAATGCTGATTTCCTTGACGTTCCCGATGAATTGAGGTATTATATACCGTGAGTATGTTGAAGCATTGCCGCTGTCGCGGCAGAAATCGCGATTTCTGTCAGACAACGAAACAACAAGGAGAAAACATATGTGCATCAGGGTAAGCATCATCTGCAACGCCTACAATCACGAGGCCTACATCGCTGACGCGCTGGAAGGCTTTGTCATGCAGAAAACCACGTTTCCTTTTGAAGTGCTTGTGCATGACGACGCGTCTACCGACAATACGGCGCAAATTATCCGGGAATACGAGAAAAAATATCCGCAGCTCATAAAGCCCATCTACGAAACAGAAAATCAGTACTCCAAGAAAGACGGCTCCCTGGGGCGTATCCAGTATGGGCGCGCCCAGGGAGATTACATCGCGCTGTGCGAGGGTGATGACTACTGGACGGATCCGCTGAAGCTGCAAAAGCAGTTTGACGCATTGGAGCAAAATCCCCAGATCGATATGTGTGCCCATCAGGCAAGCATGTATGACTGCAGAGTCGGAAAGGTAACCCGGGTTCTCACCCCCGTGCAGGAGAGCCGCATTCTGACGGCAGACGAGGTGATTCGGGGCGGCGGAGGCTATTTCGCCACAAACTCCCTGTTTTACAGAAAAACTTTACAGGAAAACAAGCCCATATTCCGGCAATATTTGAATTTGGATTATTCCCTCCAGATCCACGGTGCCCTGCGCGGCGGCGTTTTGTTCCTGGACGACAACATGTCAGTTTACCGACTGATGACAAACGGCTCCTGGACCCAGCGTACATCTGGGGATCCCAAAAAGTATGCTGCCCATTGGCAAGAAATTATCACAATGCTGAGTATTCTGGACAAAGAGACATTTGGAAAATACAGCGAGGCCGTCGAGTGGAGCAAACGTTCCGCTGCCTTCTCCATGTATCAGGTTCAGCGGCATTGCGGCGAAATGCTTCGGCCGGAATACGCGGAATTCTTTGCGAAGCTGCGCACAAGAGCCAAGCTAGGCGTGATACTTCGGGCGTTTCGCGCCGATCTGGCCGGCCTGAAACGGGTCTTCAAATAAGATAAGGCAAGGAAAACTATGTCACGATCTAAAAACACAATCACGAATTTCCTATGGCGGTTTGCCGAGCGCTGCGGCGCCCAGGGCGTATCCTTCATCGTCTCTCTGGTGCTGGCGCGGCTGCTGTCGCCCGATGACTACGGCACCGTCGCGCTGATGACGGTGTTTATCAGCATTCTCAGCGTTTTCATTGACAGCGGATTCAGCGCCGCACTGATTCAGAAGAAGGATGCGGATGAGCTGGATTTCTCCTCCATCTTCTATTTCAACCTGGTCAGCTGCGGGCTCATGTACCTGATCCTGTTTTTTGCGGCGCCTTTGATTTCCGCCTTTTACGGACGGTCGGAGATGACCGCCATGCTCCGGGTGTTGGGAATTACCTTCCTGATCTCCGGCGTCAAAAGTGTTCAGACAGCCTACGTCTCCAAAAACATGATGTTCAAGCGGTTCTTTTTCGCGACGCTGGGCGGCACCATTGGCGCGGCCTTCGTGGGCATCGGCATGGCGATGAAGGGCTATGGCGCCTGGGCCATTATTGCCCAGTCCCTGTTCAACAATACGGTGGATACCCTCATCCTCTGGCTGACGGTAAAGTGGAGACCCAAATGGCAATTCTCCTTCCGGCGGCTGAAGCAGCTGTTTTCCTACGGCTGGAAGCTGCTGGTCTCGAGCCTGCTGGACACGGTGTACGGGAATCTGCGCTCCCTGATCATCGGCAAGGTGTACTCCTCTGAGGATCTGGCCTTCTACAACAAGGGTCAGCATCTGCCCAATCTGATTGTGAGCAACGTCAATTCCTCCATCGACAGCGTTTTGCTTCCCACCATGTCTGCCGCGCAAAATGACCGGGAAGCGGTGAAGTCCATGACCCGGCGCTCCATTCAGACCAGCACCTATGTCATGGCCCCGCTGCTGCTGGGCATGGCCGCCTGTGCCACACCCCTGATCCGTCTGCTGCTGACACAGAAGTGGCTGCCCTGCGTGCCTTTTTTGGTCATCTACTGCATTACCTACATGTTTTATCCTGTGCATACGGCAAATCTGAACGCCATCAAGGCGCTGGGGCGCAGCGACCTGTTTTTGAAGCTGGAGATTTGTAAAAAGGTTATCGGCCTGATCGTGCTGGCGATTACGGTGCCCATCAGCGTTATGGCCATGGGCTACAGCCTTCTGGTTACCAGTGTGCTGGGGCAGATCATCAACAGCTGGCCCAACAGGAAGCTCCTGAACTACGGCTATCTGGAGCAGCTGAAGGATATTCTGCCGGGGATTGGGCTGGCGGCATTTATGGCGGTGTGCGTTTATCTGATCCAGTGGCTGGGGCTGCCGGATTATGTGACGCTGCTGATCCAGGTGCCGGTGGGTGCGGTGATCTTTGTAGCCGGTTCCGCTCTGCTGAAGCTGGAAGCGTTTACTTATTTGTGGGGGATGGTAGGGCCGGTGCTGAAGCGTGTGCTGAAAAGAGGTTGAGAAGATGAAAACACTGCTGCTTTTGGGCGGCTCTGGCCAGCAGGTCGTTGCCATCGAGACAGCGAAAAGACTGGGCTACCGCACGGTGCTGTGCGATTTCCTGCCGGACAATCCGGGCCAATACACGGCGGACAAATTCTATCTGGTTTCCACCACGGACAAGGAAGCGGTGCTGGAGGTGGCTAAAAAGGAAAACGTGGACGGCGTACTGGCCTATGCTTCTGACCCTGCCGCGCCCACAGCGGCCTATGTTGCCGAATCGCTGGGGCTGCCGACAAATCCTAGCTCCGCAGTGGAGACACTCTGCAACAAAGACCTGTTCCGGGACTTTCTCCGGGAAAACGGGTTTAACACCCCGGTTTCCAAGGGGTATCGAAATGCCGAAGCTGTCAGCGCGGATATTCCGATGTTTCATCTTCCTGTGATTGTGAAGCCGGTGGATTCCTCGGGTTCTAAAGGCGCTACGGTTCTCCATAGCTGGGAAGGGCTGGATAAAGCACTTGCATTCGCGTTTTCTTTTTCCCGCGCGCATCGGATTATTGTGGAGGAGTTTATCGAAAAAAAGCATCCCTATTTGATTGGCGGGGATATTTTTGTGTCCGATGGCAAGGTCATTTTGTGGGGGCTTTTGAATTGCCACCGGGATGAACGGGTGAACCCGCTTGTGCCTGTGGGAAAGAGCTATCCGCCTTTGCTGGAAGAAGCTGATCTGGAAGCGGTCAAAGCGACCTTGCAGAATTTGGTGGATAAACTGGGAATCCGATTTGGCTCCATGAATGTGGAACTGGTGATCGACAAAAGCGGCTGCGTGTGGCCCATCGACATTGGCCCCCGGGCCGGGGGCAATATGATCCCTGATCTTCTGGGCATGATCTTCGGGGTAGATGTGGTGGAAATGGCGGTGCTCACTGCAATGGGTCAGCCGGTCACCACTGTAATTTCCGGGGGAGCGCCCTATTTTGCGACCCATAATCTCCATTCAAGCCGCGATGGCGTTTATCAGACCATTCAGTTTTCCAAGGAGATTGAACGGCGGATCGTCAGAAAATGTCTCTATAAGAAACCCGGTGATCAGGTCGAATACTTCGACAATTCTACAAAAGCCTTGGGTATCATCTTTATGAAATTCAACGACCAGACCCAGATGCTGCGGCTGTTAGAGAATGTGAATCATCACTATCAGGTTATTATGAAGGACGGTATCGATTTATGAGTTTGGATGGATTATTTAAAAGAACTGTTTATTATGCAAACGACTTGATTCACGGATCAACGATCATCAACATGGTCAGAGATTCCCAAAGGGTGCAAAATGACCACCAATATGGTCAGCAATGGCAGGCTCAGCGTACACGGGAAATTCTTGACTGGGCTGCGAGCCACACTGAGTTTTACAAAGACTATCAGGGAAAGGAGTTAAAGGAATTCCCGGTTGTCAACAAGCTCATTCTCACGCAGAACCATGAAAAAAATGTAGTTAGTCCCTCCTTGATTCCTTGGCAAAAGGGGCCCGTTTTTATTCAGAGGACATCCGGCAGCACGGGGGTACCCCTGGAAGTTCCGATGGATACCCGGAAGCGTCAGAGGAGAGTCGCTGACCTCAAGTATTTCAACGGAACGGTTGGATTCAAATCCCATGAAAAACTGGGACAGTGCAGAATCTGGACAAAGTGGCACAGCAAGAACAAAAAACAAATTTTCTGGGAGAATATCATCCCCATCAACGTGGCAAAGCTGGATGCGGCAGGAATGGAGGAATTCGTCCGTACGATCAGGGATGAAAAGCTTTTTGCGCTCCGTGCCTATGCCAGCACCTATGATTTTCTGGTGGATTATATTAAGAGTGGCAAGGTAGATATTCGCGATCTGGAAACTCTGAAGATATGCATTTCCGGCGCGGAAGCCTTGAATCCGGTTACCCGGGAGGAAATGATGCGTCTGACAGGCATTCCAATTGTGGAAGCGTATGCGGATGAGGAAGCGGGAACGTTGGCACACCAACGGATTGGAGATGTCAACTACTATTTGAACCATACCTGCTATTATATCGAATGGTTAAAGTTGGATTCGGATGAACCCGCAGAGTATGGAGAACTGGCAAGAATCGTACTGACTGATTTTTACAACTACGCATTTCCGATGATCCGTTATGATACCGGTGATACAGCAGTATTCGCTCCCGGCAACGAGCAGAGCCACGGCTGGCCATATATCAGCAAGCTGTATGGCCGTAGAATGGATACCATTTACAATACAAAGGGAGAGCCGATGCACCCGATGAATTTCGGACGCACATTGAAGAACTTCAAGACTATATTGCAGTGGCAGTTCATCCAGAAAGGCGAGAAGGAATACTGTGTCAAGGTCCAAGTGGCGAATGATTCTGAGCTAGATGCTGTTATAAGGGAAGTTCTGTCGATTGTGGGCGATGATGCCAAAGTGACGGTTGAGCAGGTTGATACGATACCAGTGCTTACTTCGGGAAAACGAAAGCCTGTCGTGTGTGAATGGAAGCGTTAACGGGCAGCGAAACCTAAAAAACGTTTTCAAAACGACTTTACCCCAGTTACAGTGATTCCGAAAAGGTATGCGCATAGTTGGATAAAACTACATTTTCGGTGAGGTGATGTCATGATCAGAGTACTGACAGCGGAGGACAACTCCCAGAAAGAAGCCGCATGGTCTCTTTTCGAAGAAGTATACCCGGATTTTGAGTCCAGAGTGCCATTCTATTCTGAGTACAAGGAAAAGGTGCTCTCTAAAGCACTTATTCTTTATGGAGAAGTTGACGGGAGTATCAAAGGTGTGATTGCCTTTTACTGCAATGATTCCGGGAGTAGGACTGCGTACATCACGCAGATTGCCGTAAAAGAGACTTCCCGCAGACTTGGCATTGGCGGTATCCTTCTTGGCAAGTGCGAGGAAATCTCTCTCCAAAAAGGGATGCGTTATCTACGCTTGGAAGTCAGAAATGACAATGCGAATGCAATTCGGTTTTATCAGGGACATAGCTTGCAGTTTGAGAAGAAGGCTTCCGAAAAAAGTATGTACATGATAAAGTCCCTATAAGGAATGAAAGCAAATGAACAACATCTTAGTCACCCGTTCCTCAATGCCCACATTTGAGGAATATTGTGAGGAAATCAAAGATTTGTGGGACAGCCACTGGCTGACGAATATGGGCGCCAAGCACCAGCAGCTTCAGGCGGAGCTGGAACGCTACCTCGGCGTGAAGCACGTCACCCTCTACACCAACGGTCACCTGGCCCTGGAAAATGCCATCGCGGCCCTGAACCTGCCCGAGGGCGGCGAGGTCATCACCACGCCCTTCACTTTCGCCTCCACCACCCACGCCATCGTGCGCAACGGGCTGGTGCCGGTGTTCTGCGACGTCAACGACCGGGACTACACCATGGACGTGACCAAAATCGAGGCCCTGATCACCCCGCGAACCGTGGCCATCCTGCCCGTTCACGTCTACGGAAACCTCTGCGACGTGGAGGCCATCGGGGAAATTGCCAAACGCTACGGCCTGAAGGTCATCTACGACGCGGCCCACGCCTTCGCGGTTAAATACAAGGGCGTGTCCAGCGCCTGCTTCGGCGATCTGTCCATGTTCAGCTTCCACGCCACCAAGGTCTTCAACACCATCGAGGGCGGCTGCGTCTGCTATCAGAAGGATCGCTGGGTGCAGCTGCTGAACGACCTGAAAAACTTCGGTTTCCGCGGCCCGGAGGAAGTGGCCTATGTGGGCGGCAACGCCAAAATGAACGAATTTCAGGCAGCCATGGGCATCTGCAACCTGCGGCATCTGGAGGGCGAAATTGCCAAACGCAAGCGGGTGATTGAGCACTATCGGAAGCGTCTGGACGGGGTCAAGGGGATTCGCCTGTGTCCGCCTCAGAAAGACGTGGAGCCAAACTACGCCTATTTCCCGGTGGTGTTTGACGGCTACAAATACACCCGCAATGAGATCTTTGAAAAGCTGCAGGAGCAGGGCATCACCGCCCGGAAGTATTTCTACCCCCTGACCAACAGCTTCGAATGCTACCGCCATTACCCCACCGCCGGGGTGGAGAGAACTCCGGTGGCCCAAAGGCTTGCCCTGCGGGTGCTGACCCTGCCGCTGTACGCGGATTTGTCGCTGGAAGACGTAGATCGGATTTGTGATATCATTCTGGATGCCTAAGGAGAAGCCCATGGAATTAACCAATAATCACCGGGGGGGGGTACAGCGTGATTCCAATCTGGAACTATATCGGATCATCGTCATGCTTGCCATCGTTGCCCATCACTATGTAGTCAACTCCGGCCTGATGGAGATAATCAACGAAAGCGGCCCCATGTCCTTTCCCTCCCTGTTTTTGCTGCTGTTCGGCTGCTGGGGCAAGATCGGCATCAACTGCTTCGTGCTCATCACCGGCTACTTCATGTGCCGGTCGCATATTACCCTTCGAAAATTTTTGAAGCTGTTTCTGGAGTGGATATTTTACAAGCTTATCATTTACGCCATTTTTTCGATGTGCGGTTACGAAGTGTTTTCGTTGAAGGGAATTGTAAAGATTCTCATCCCCTTCCGAACACTTACTGACGGGTTTACCTCCTGCTTTATCATCTTTTACCTGTTTATTCCCTTCCTGAATATCCTGATCCATGGGATGACGGAGCAGCAGCACCGCTGGCTTCTGGTGCTGACCCTTGGCGTATTCTCGGTCTGGGCATCCCTTCCCTTTGTGAACGTGGGCAGCAGCTATGTGTTCTGGTTTATGGCCCTGTATCTGACGGCTTCCTATATCCGGCTGTACCCGATCGCCCTGTTTGGTAATGCACGCTTCTGGGGCTGGATGTCTGTACTGGCTGTGGCATGTTCCTGCGCAAGTGTAGTCTGCATGGCTTGGCTGAGGGAGCATTTTGGCATTTCACTCGGGTATTACTTTTTTCTCGCGGATTCCAACAAAATCACCGCTCTGGCGGTGTCCCTGTGCCTGTTCCTGTTCTTTAAGAACTGGAAGCTGAAATACAACCCTGTCATCAATACGATCGCGGCATCCACGTTCGGCGTTTTGTGCATCCACGCCAACAGCGATGCCATGCGCCGGTGGCTTTGGCAGGATGTCTGCAACAATGTGGGTTTCTTCGACTCAGACTATCTGGTGCTCCATGCTGTAGGGGTCGTCCTGATCGTATTTGCCATATGTGTTGTGCTTGACCAGCTTCGGATCCGGTTCGTAGAAACACCATTTTTCAGGCTGTATGATCGGATAACTGCCGTAAAAGTACGCGAGGTGGAATCGGAATAAAAGGAGCGGCACCGTCCCCGGAAACGAGGTGCCGTTGCGCGATACGCTGGTAACCTACTTCATCGTCCGAATCTCCTGGGTTTCCTGTCGGAGCGAAATATTTTGTGGACACCATTCTGATCGTTGTGATCGTCCTGATCTTCCACGAGGGAGGAAGCTGCCAGCAGGGCCGCAATGGCATTATGTGGAAAACGCTTCCAGAATTCAACCATGGTGGATGCGCCAAAAGGGCATTTTCGGGTATATTCATTCAGGTCAAGAAAGCAATTCCGGAGGACACCGTAAAAGTGTCCTCCGGATAATCATTTGTGATCCCTTTAGACCGTGCGCAGCATGGCTGAGTACGGCGCACCTGCTTGAAAGGTCGTGGACAGTTTTAGAAAACGCCCCTCAGGCGGTTTCGGTGAGGAGGGACAGGAGGTCTTCTTTGGACATATTCAGGATGCCGCCGGCTTCGGCGCCGGAGATGGTGTCCATGAGGGCGGCTTTCTTTTCCTGCAATTCCAGAATTTTCTCCTCTATGGTGTCCTTGGCGATGAGCTTGTACACCTGCACATGGGCCTGCTGGCCGATGCGGTGGGCCCGGTCGGTGGCCTGATCCTGTGCTGCCTGATTCCACCAGGGGTCAAAGTGGATGACGATGTCCGCCGCTGTCAGGTTCAGCCCGGTGCCGCCGGCCTTCAGGGAGATGAGGAACACCGAGGCTTCCCCATTGTTGAAGGCCTTCACCAGCTTCGCCCGCTTTTCTTTTGGGGTGGAGCCTTGCAGGGTGAAGCTGGAAATGTGCGCTTCGTCCAGCCGGGCGCGGATCCTGTCCAGCATGGAGGTAAACTGGGAGAACAGCAGAATCTGGTGACCGTTTTCCACCATGGCCTGACACAGCTCCATGCAGGCATCCAGCTTGCTGGTGGCCCCCTCGTAGTTCTCAAAGCACAGGTTGGGGTCACAGCAGATTTGCCGCAGCCGGGTCAGCGCCGCCAGAATCTGCAATTTTCCCTGCTCCCCGTCCAGCTTTTCCACCGTGGCCTGCACGCAGGCGCAGTAGGTTTTCCGCTCCTCCTCCGACAGGGAAATCCGGCGGACGTATTCCTCCTTCGGCGGCAGCTCCTTCAGAACCTCGGCCTTTTGCCGCCGGAGCAGGAAGGGCTGCACCAGCCGCCGCAGCTGGGCGGAGGCCTCCGGGTTCTTACTTTTTACGATGGGCTTTTCCAGCTTCTCCCGGAAGGCGGTGTGGGTGTAGAGGTATCCGCTCATGAGGAAGTCAAACAGATTCCACAGCTCGCTGAGCCGGTTTTCCACGGGAGTGCCCGTCAGCACGAACCGCTGGCGGCTGTTTATCTGCTTCACCGCCTTGGAGGTCAGGGTTGCCGCGTTTTTGATGTGCTGGGCCTCATCCAGCACGCAGCAGTAAAATTCCTGTTTGGCGTAGTCCCCGATGTCCTGCCGCAGCAGCTCATAGGACGTGACACACACATCCGCATCCGCGCCGGAGCGCAGGGCTTTCCGCTCGGCGGCGGTGCCAAGGATCAGACGGTAGGACAGCTGGGGGGCGAATTTTGTCAGCTCCTCGCCCCAGTTGTAGATGAGAGACGCGGGGCAGACCACCAGAGAGGCTTTCCCCGTGGTTTTCTTGGGAACCGTTGCCAGAAACGCAATGACCTGCAACGTCTTGCCAAGGCCCATTTCGTCCGCCAGAATGCCGCCAAAGCCGTAGCTTTCCAGCGTTTTCAGCCATTGAAAGCCGGTTTTCTGATAGGGCCGGAGTATCGTTTCCATGCCCTCCGGCAGGGCGTAGTCGCTCTCCGACAGGGCCTTGAAATTGCGGATCATCTCCCGGAAATGGCTGTCCCGGCTGACCTGAATCCCCTCGCTGCCGCTGAACATTCCGTCCAGATACAGCCCCCGGTAGGCGGGCAGTGTGACAGTGCCCTTGGCAAGCTCACGCTTGGAAAGCTGGAGCATCTGGGCCATTTCCGCCATTTTTTCATAGCCGGAGCCATTCAGCTCCAGATACCGTCCGTCGGTGAGGCGGTGGTATTTCCGGCGCAGCAGCAGGCTCTGATACAGGGCAGACAGCTCCTCCTTCGGGAAGCCACCGGTGTCCAGCGTCAGGGTCAGCAGCCCATCGGACACAGACAGCCCCACGCTGGCGGCGGTGGGCTGAATACGTCTGCTTTGCAGCCGGTCGCTGAGGTAGACCTCGCCGCAGGCCCGGAAGCTGTCTAAGCCGCCGGTCAGAAAGTCATAGGCTGCCTCCTCCCCGGTGAGGGTGAAGCTGCCGCCCTGCCGCTGGAAATACCGCTGGGCCAGCGCGATGGCGGCGCTTTCCGCCTTCACGTCCCGGCGGACACCGTCGTTCTGCCTGTCTGCGGGGGTGAAGGTGCGCTCCCCATAGCGGAAGACGATTTTCAAGCGCAGCGTTTCTTCCTCCATGTCAAAATAGAAGCTGGTGGCGCATTCCTCCGGCAGGTATTCCTGCAAAAGGCCCTCCTCGTCTTCAATTTCCACCTGTTCCCCGACTTCCGGCAGCACGCAGCCGCAGAAGGTAGGCAGGTCTTTCAGGGCAAGGCGCATAGAATCCTGCCCCTGCTCCAGCAGAGGGTACACCTTGTCCCGGAAGGCGGTGGTGCAACGCTGGAGGGCATTCTCGCTCAGGGCGTACAGGTTCTTTCGGCTGCCGAAGAAACGGTAATCACAGGGCATTTTGATTTCCAGCAGAACACTGTCCCCCTGCTTTTCCACGCGGATGCCTACCTGGGGGTCTTCCCGGAGGAGTCTGAGGTTGTTGCCCCATTCGGCTTCCAGCGGTTCCCCCTCCAAAAGGTCAAACCATCGGTCAAAGGCATCGCCGGTGAGGGTGATTCGGTTTTTTTCATCGCTGGATTCATACCGGGAATAGAGGGAGCCGCTCATGGAACGGAACTGGCTGAATTCGTTCATCAGCAGATCGATCATGGCCTGAGAGCGGGCATCGAACTGCTCTATGCTGTGATCCAGCGTTAGATTTTTGCCATAGCTTTCCGTCCGGCGCTGATTTACGTTACTCAGAAAGTCCTGGATATTTTTTACCACATACAGCTTCTCCCGTCCCACCCGGAAGGTGAACATGGGGTAGCCGCGGTAGGCGGTGTGAAGCTGGGGCACCAGACGGGCGGGGACGTCCGGGAGGGCAGGCTGCTGCTCCCGGCTTTTTTGCAGGTAGCTTTGCAGCAGGGCCTGAGCGTAGCGGTCACTGCGTGCCGCCGCGGGCCGGGGCGGTTCTTTCACATAGGCGATCATGGCGGCGGCAATGTGCTTGCATTTGCCCATGTCGTCAAACCGGGGGCAGCTGCAGCCGATGCGAAAGTATCCGTAATCCAGTTTCTGAAAGCGAACGGAGTAAACCGCACTGCCCCGGACGCAGCATTGTACCAGCGGCTTCTCGCCTTCCCCAGCTGTCATGTCCAGCACCCGCCCCTGCCGGAAGTACTCCATACCCCGGGCGTAGTCCGAATTGGAAAACAGCGACTTTATCTGTGTCAAATCCAGCTTCAAAGAAATCCCGCCTTTTCTGCGTTTTCCAACAGTATAGCATGAAAAACGGGAAAAGAAAAGACGGAAGGTGCCAGGAAGCGCCGAGGCCATCATCTAAGCTGGGCAGTGGTTCTGAATGCGCGGCTGCCATCCCCCACAATTTGACCAAATCCAACACAGAAGCGTGATTTCTGAAAACTATTTTTTCACAGGCGTCGGAATGCAGCAAAATCTGCTCCGGCGCCATGTTCGCGTCTCTGCGCAGCTACAGCCAGCAAAGCTATTGGGAAGCGCATCCCCCATAGCTACCTGCTGGTGGACAGCGGCGTCTTCCGCTTCGATATTTTCTCTGCCTATCGGGCCGCGTTGGATTCCGCCGCCTACGGTCAGAGCTTCCGCCAGCGGGAGACCCGGGAGAAGCTTCTGCAGGACGCGGCGGAACAATCCGTCATCCAGACAGAGATCACCCCGGGCATCCGGGATCGGATCTTGCCCCTGTCCACCTGCTCCGGCATGGGCCACGAAACCCGCTGGGTAGTCCAGGCCCGGCTGAAAATGGTATTGCGCAAAGATGGGCTGCCTCAAAAGGATTTGCAAAAAACACAGAAGACAGCTGCCTTGGAATAGATTTTTGTAACATGCTGCACTTTTCTATTCCAAGATAACCATACAGCAGACAAAATCGCTATCGCTTTCCGAGGGAAAAATGCCGTGGTAAAACGCAAATAGCACGGAAATACCTATCATATGAAAAGAGCACTCCCACCCCAGCAGTTTGTTCCGGGGTGGGAGTGTTTGATCAGTTCAGACGCTTGGAGGATTGGGGCTTCCGGCCTTTTCGGATACGCATGGTTTCAGCCTCGAGCGTTGTCACTATGTACAACTACCACCCTTGCCGTTTGGCTAAATCCAACATAGAGAAACAGTATTTTTCCCACTGTGTCAATGATATCAATGACGGGTCACCCTCGCGGATGCGCAGAGTGCGGCGGATTTCCTTTGGAATGACGATTCTTCCGAGATCGTCCACCCGGCGAACGATTCCTGTTGCTTTCATTGTTTTCCTCTCCTTGTGCTGCATTTCCAGTGGTATTGTTTGCAGGAAATGGGGAATTATGCGGGAGGATTCTCATGCGCAGACGTATAATGGCCTTTTTGTGGATAAGCAGCGTTTTTCCCTTGAAATTACAAAACGCCCGATATATACTATTATTGGGAATGTATAGGCTCTGCCACTTGACCGCATCCCGGGATATGGGCACCCTGTTCAGCGATACCGCGCATTTTATAAGAGAGAGGATTATGCATATGAGAAGAAGGCTGTTGGCATGGGTTCTTGTGCTCGCCATGGGACTGCCCGGTGTCCCCATCCCGGCGCTGGCCGAGGAGACTCCCGAAACGCCGGAGACCGTCCTGACAGAGGAGACCACCCTGACAGAGCCCGCGGAGGAACCGCTGCCGGCTCAGGAGGAAACCTCGGAGCCGGAAGAGGGAGAAACCTCGGAGACGACAGAGGAACCGCTCTTTGAGAAAGGTACGGAGGAACCCCTGCTGGAGGAACTCCTGCTGCCGGAAGAGGAGGAAACCAATCCTTCCGAGGAAGCGGAGGCGTCGTCCGCGTCCGAGGAATACTGTCTTCCCATGGAAATCCCGGATGACTTCGTTGCCCCCTTTGCCAGCACCTACGACTTTTCTCAGTATTCAATCGACGGCGAAGCCGAGATTCCGTCTTATTATGATTCCAGAGAGCAGTGCGTGATTACCTCCGTAAAGAGGCAGGGCAGCTATGGGCTGTGCTGGGCATTTTCCGCGCTGGCCGTGTCGGAAAGCGGCCTGATAAGCGCCGGGGATGCCGACGAGAGCGTGGATCTTTCGGAATGGCACCTGGCACACTATAACCACGGCGACGCCTACGACCCGCTGGGAAATGCCGAAGGAGATAGCACGGCGCTTCAAAACTATCTGAAAAACGGCAGCAACAACGTGTTCACCACCTTTGCGCTGGCAAACTGGGCAGGCGCGGCGCTGGAGTCCAAGTATGCCTATAACAGCTCCATGTCGGGACTGAGCGACTCCGCGGCGATGGACGACGCATATCATCTGGCCAACGCCTACTGGATCAACGCCAAGGATACGGTGAACATCAAGAGCTACATCATGAAGAACGGCGCGGTGGGACTTTCCTATTACGACGACAAGAACAACGGCGACCAGAACTTTAATTACACAACCAAGGCGTATTATAACAGCAGCAAAACCACTACCAACCACGCGATCACCGTCGTGGGCTGGGACGATGATTTCAGCGCCTCCAATTTCAACACCTCTCCCTCCGCCGACGGTGCGTGGCTGTGCAAGAACAGCTGGGGCCCGTACTGGGGTGACAACGGCTATTTCTGGCTGTCCTATGAGGATGCGTCCATCAACGCCAGCACTTCCAAGGCCTTCGTCTTTGAGATGGAGCCCAGCGAAAAATATGACTGGAACTACCAATATGACGGCAGTACCGGCACAAACTACATTTCGGGAAGCAGCGGACTCTCCGTAGCCAGCGTATTTCGGGCCGCCGGCAGTACCGGCGGCATGGAAGAGGAAATCCGGGCTGTGGGCATGGGCGTTGCCAGCGCGGACGTAGACTACAGCATCCAGATCTACCGCAATCCCACCGACACTTCCGATCCGACCAGCGGCGAAGAGATGCTGTCCAGTCCCCAGACAGGCGCGACCCAATTGGTGGGCTTCTATACGGTGGAGCTGGACGAGCCGGTACGCATACGAAATGGCGAGACCTTTGCCGTGGTCATCACATTCAGCACAGCGGATAATTCGTCTGTTAAGATCTTTGTGGATGAAACCTACGAAAACGGCACCTGGATTTCCTTTACCAGCCATACGGAGCCAGGGCAGACCTTCACTACTTCCTCCGGAGTCTGGCAGGATCTCCATAATGACGGCCGCGCAGCCAGAGTGAAGGCCTACACGGTGGTCGTAGGGATGTCCTTTGACCAGAAATCGGTGGAGCTGGAGACAGGAAATACATATACCCAGATGCCCACCGTGCGGCCGTCCGAAGACGAAGTCAGCGGCTACACCTGGGTCAGCAGCGATCCATCGGTAGCCACGGTGGACTCCGACGGTAGGGTAACGGCGGAAAAGGTGGGAACCGCGATCATTACCGTTTCGGCAGCCACCTCCAGCGGCAGCTTCTCCGCCGCCTATCAGGTAGTGGTGAAGAACTCCGGTTCCTGCGGCGCTGACCTGACCTATGCCCTGACCGGGGACGGTGTGCTCACCATCACCGGCAGCGGCGCTATGAACGACTATACCGACGGCGGCTGCCCGTGGGATGCGTACAGGGCGAAGATTACCTCGGTCAGCCTGCCGTCGGGCATGACCTCCATTGGGGACGGCGCCTTCAGCAGCTGCACTGGCCTGACTGCCGTTACGATTCCAAAGAGCGTAACCGCCGTGGGCGAAAACAGCTTCTACGGCTGTGAGGGGTTGGAAGAAATCACCTTTGAACACGACCCGGCGGATACGCTGACGATTGGCCAGAACGCGTTCCGGCTGACGGACGCATTGGCTACCCGGATTCTCGTCCCCAACAAGCGGAACCTCCATACCGCTGTCAGCGGCTATGACTGGACAGGCGGCAACCGGGCTGTGACTTACGTCAGCACGGAACCGGCTTTCAGCACCATTACCTATGACGCCAACGGCGGCACCGGCGCGCCTGAGGCTGCCAGCAAGGAAGAGGGCGTGGACGTTTTCATCAGTGACGTCATACCCACCAGAACCGGGTACCGGTTCCTGGGCTGGGCAGACACCGAGGACGCGGAAGAGGCCCAGTATCAGCCCGGTGACCGGTATACGCAGGACGAGGACATCACGCTGTACGCCGTCTGGGTGCCTGCCGGCATTGCCGTCCAGAATGCGCCTGCGGCGCTGACCTCCGGGCAGTATGTCCTCCTGAAGGCGCAGGCCTACCCCGACGCCTCCGTGCGGATTACCTTCCGTCTGAAGAATAGCGCAGACAGCAAGTATGTCACCCTCTCCGGGACTCAGCTTACCGCCAGAACCGTTACCCAGCGGGTCGATGTTACCGTGGTTGCCGCCGCGCGGAACGATGAGGTTCCCCCTGCGGAGTTCACGGTTGCCATCCTCCCGAAGGCAACGAAGGTGGATATCTGCCGGGATGCGGATTTGCTTACCGGCAAGACGGTTCTTTGCGACATCAACAAAGGGGTCCTGTTCCTGAACGCTGTAATGACCCCTGCCGACGCGGCAGGCGATGTCAGCTGGAAATCCAGCAGTCCGTCCGTTGCCGAGGTAGATGATAACGGCATGGTAACGCTCCATAAGACCGGCAGGGTGACCATTACGGCTGCTGCCGATGACGGAAGCAGAAAGAGCGGAAAGGTAACCCTGGACATCGTCAAGGCGGCTTCCTCTCTTGTCATCACCAACGCGCCGGACGTTCTTCAGGGCGGCAGGCGGGTGGCCTTGAAAACCAACATCGCCATGGATGACAGGACGGTTGACCGGCATGTCACCTGGTCTTTGGATGAAGCGTGCGCGGCCTATGCCTCCATCTCGTCCTCCGGCGCGCTCTCAACCAAGACAGTCTTTGAGCAGGTGACGATTCATGTAACAGCCTGGGCCACCGCCAATCAGAAGGCTGTGGATTATGCCGAAATCCAGCTGCTGCCCACGGCAGCCGCCGCCCAAATCCTGTATCAGGATACGCTCACCGAGAAAACCACGGTGTTTCCCCTGAGGGTCGGCGAGACGCTGACGCTGGAAGGCCGCTGCTATCCGGCAGATGCCTATGGGGAAGGCACCTGGAAGTCCAGCAGTACGAAAATTGCGACAGTGGATAAGGATACCGGCGTAGTCGCGGGAATCAAACCCGGTGCGGCAACCATCACCTATACCTTTGCCGGTAAGAGCACCTCCGTAAAGGTTCAGGTCGGCAATCCTGTGACCGAGCTTGCCATTTCGGCTCCGTCTTACGAGCTTCGCAGCGGAAAGAGCATGACGCTGACAGCCGCCTTCAATGCGGACGCCAGTATCAGGAAGGCAGCCTGGAGTCTGGAAGATGCCGCGGATTCCGCTTACTGCTCCATTTCCAGCAGCGGCAGACTCACTGCAAAAACGGTTTACAGCGACCACAAAGTGAAGATCAAAGCCGCCTCTGTCGACGGCACCGGTATGACCGCTGTATCCACAGTCACGATTCGTCCCAAGACGGATACGGTCATGGCAATTATGGATGCCGCGTCCAATGACATCACAGGGAAAACAATTCTGTTGGAGCCTGGTGAGATGATGCAGGTGGGCGCCTGGACCGGGCTGAACCAGGACGGTGCGGCATGGAAGTCCAGAAATACAAGGGCCGCAGTCATTGACCAGAACGGCAAGATCACCGCAAAGGCAGCCGGCACCACAAAAATCACCGCCACCACCTCGGACCGACGCAGCGCCTCCTTCACTATCCGGGTTGCCGTCAGGGTGAAATTGATCACGGTTGTTGTCAGAAATAATCTGGGATCTGCTGTGGCATCCGGGAGGACATTGACCATGACCGCGCTTACCAACCCGGACGCTTCCAATAAGAAGGTCACCTGGTCGCTGACGTATCCCAACAATGACACGAAGTGCGCCTCAATCAGCAGCAGCGGCGTGCTGAAAGCCGCCGCCGGTCTGACCGCTCCGACGGAGGTCAATGTGGTTGCCACTGCCGCCGATGGCAGCGGGACCCGCTCTGAAGCGTTCAACGTGAAGATTTACCCGGCTGTTACCGGCGTGAGCGTTCTGTTCGGCGACAGAGTGGTCAACGGTCTGACCGTCGTTACTTCGGAGAAGGAGCCCGCGCTTACCGCGAAGGTGTTCCCAAATGCTGCGCAGCAGCGTGCCACATGGAAGAGCAGCAGCACAAGGATTGCCACTGTGGATGAAAACGGTGTGGTCACATTCCTGAAGTCCGGCACCGTCACCATCACTGCCACGGCGGCAGATGGCAGCGGAAAGTCTGTCAGCTTCAGGCTGACCTATAAGCCTTAACCCCAACGCTATCAGAAACCCGCCTGCCGGATTTTCCGGCAGGCGGGTTCATACTGTCACGGGACGATGCCGAGCCATGCCCAATGGTGTGACGAATATAGACCAGCTGTGCACGCATTGGCAGGCGGCCCTGCCGCCGTGCACGCATTGGCAGGCGGCCCTGCCGCCGTGCACGCATTGTCAGCGGCCACTGGCCGCCGCGATGGTCAAATATGACAAAAGACAGTTGATAATGATATTGATTCTCTGTGCAATTGTGTTATGATATCCTCAGAGAAAATAAAATACAGGAGGAATTTCCATGCAGTATTTAGGCATTGAATACCAGATGAAGCATCCACCCAAGCTGGACCCCGGCTTCATTCCCTTCGGCGTCTGGCGGCAGGCCTACCTGAGGGGCGCGGAAAAGCCCATCGCCATCGCTTTGGAGCGGGACAAGGGCCGGGTTTCCGTTCACAGAACCTTCATCCACGGCACTCCCGCAATGGCGGAGGCGGACTACCGCTACGTGGAACGCTATGTGAAGTTCCTGCTGTGGTCCACCGGCGGCTTCCGCGTCTCCATCTGCGGCTGCTCTGAGCTGGCTCAGCGGCTGCAAAAGGCCTATACCCCCGAGGGCGAGCGTCACTTCGATTTCACCTTTGTGAACCAGCTCTATGAGCGGGATCTGGAGATTCTGGATCTGCCGCTGGAAAGCTGCCCCGCCGCCAACGAGATCGCCGAGCCTATGGGCGGACATTTGGACGGCTGCCGCATTGGCTTTGACGCCGGCGGCTCCGACCGGAAGGTCTCCGCTGTCATCGACGGCGAATGTGTCTACTCTGAAGAGGTCGTCTGGTTCCCCAAGCTGCAGGAGGACCCGGACTACCACTTCGGTCACATTGTGGAGGCCTTCAAGACCGCCGCTTCCAAGATGCCCCGGGTGGACGCCATCGGCGTTTCCTCCGCCGGTACCTTCATCGGCAACGCCCCCATGGTGGCCTCCCTGTTTATCAAGGTGCCCCGCTCCAATTGGGACAAGGTCAAGACCATTTATGATCGGGCCGCCGCCGCAATCGACCCCAACATCCCCATTCTGGTGGCCAACGACGGCGATGTGTCCGCCCTGGCGGGCGCCATGGGTCTGGGCAAGGGCAACCTGATGGGCATTGCCATGGGCACCTCCGAGGCCGTGGGCTACGTGGATGATGACCAGAATGTGCTGGGCTGGATTAACGAGCTGGCCTTCGCCCCTGTGGATTTGCAGGCGGGCGCCATGCAGGACGAGTGGTCCACCGACTTCGGCGTGGGCTGCAAGTATTTCTCTCAGGACGCCGTCATCAAGCTGGCCCCCGCTGCCGGCATTGACATTCCCGGGGAGCTGTCTCTGGCGGAGAAGCTCAAGTATGTGCAGGCCCTGATGGAGAAGGACGATCCCCGGGCTATCGCCATTTTCGAGACCATCGGCGCATATCTGGCCTACACCACCGTGCTGTACGCCCAGTTCTATGACATCGACTACATGATGCTGCTGGGCCGGGTCATGTCCGGCAAGGGCGGCGACACCATTCTGAAGGTCTGCAACGAGATCCTGGCGGAGGAGTACCCCGAACTGGCGAAAAAGTGCGCCGTCACCCTGCCCGATGAGAAGATGCGCCGGGTTGGCCAGTCCGTAGCTGCGGCGTCCCTGCCCAAGATCAAATAAGGAGAATGTGAATATGAGACTGATTATTGCAAAGGACTACGCCGATGTCAGCCGGAAAGCCGCCAACATCATCGCTGCCCAGATCTACTTGAAGCCCGACTGCGTGCTGGGCCTGGCCACCGGCTCCAGCCCTGTGGGCACCTACAAGGAGCTGATCGCCAAATACGAAGCGGGCGACCTG
Source organism: Faecousia sp. (assembly GCA_034113565.1). Taxonomy (GTDB): domain Bacteria; phylum Bacillota; class Clostridia; order Oscillospirales; family Oscillospiraceae; genus Faecousia. The sequence goes on along the minus strand of JAXEXE010000046.1, from coordinate 4,567 downwards.
GACTTCTCCAAGGTTCGCACCGTGAATCTGGACGAGTATGTGGGTCTTCCCAAGGACCACGACCAGAGCTACGCCTATTTCATGCGCACCAACCTGTTCGATCATGTAAACATCGATCAGTCCAACTGCAACATTCCGAACGGCATGAACCCCGATGCTGATGCCGAGTGCGCCCGGTATGATGCCGTCATCGATTCCTTCGGCGGCGCGGATCTGCAGCTGCTGGGCCTTGGCCCCAATGGTCACATCGGCTTCAATGAGCCGGCGGACGCCTTCGTCAAGGGCACCAACAAGGTGGAACTGACCGCATCCACCATCGATGCCAACCAGCGCTTCTTCGCCAAGCGGGAGGACGTTCCCACTCACGCCTACACCATGGGCATCGGCTCCATCATGAAGGCCAAGCGGGTGGTGCTGGTGTGCAACGGCGAAAATAAGGCGCAGGCGGTGAAGGACTGCTTCTTCGGCCCCATCAAGCCCCAGGCTCCCGGCTCCATTTTGCAGCTGCATCCCGACTTTACTCTGATTGCGGATGAAGCTGCCCTGTCTCTGGTGAAGGACCTGCTGTAACAAGAAATCATAAAAAGGAGGCTGCCGAAAGCAGCCTCCTTTTTTCGCGCAATCAGGTTCCCAGATATGCCGCCTTTACGGCCTCGTTGCTGAGCAGTTCCGCGCCGGTGCCCGTCAGGGTGATCCGGCCGGTCTCCATCACATAGCCCCGGTCGGCGGTTTTCAGAGCCATGTTGGCGTTCTGCTCGATGAGCAGCACCGTCACGCCCTGACGGTTAATCTCTTTGATGATGTCGAAGATGCCCCGGACGATGATGGGGGCCAGACCCAGAGAGGGTTCGTCCATCATGATGACCTTGGGGCGGCTCATCAGCGCCCGGCCTACCGCCAGCATCTGCTGCTCGCCGCCGGACAGGGTGCCGCCGGCCTGCCAGGAGCGCTCCTTCAGCCGGGGGAACAGGTCAAAGACCCAGTTCAGGTCGTCGGTCAGATCGTCCTTTCGCAGATACGCGCCGATTTTCAGGTTTTCCAGCACTGTCATGTCCGGGAAAATCCGCCGTCCTTCCGGCACCAGCGTGATGCCCCGGGAGACAATCAGGTTGCTGTCTTTACCGGTGATGTCCTCGCCCTGAAAGGTGATGGCGCCCGCACTGGGCTTCACCAGTCCGGCGATGGCCCGGAGGGTGGAGCTTTTGCCTGCACCGTTGGCGCCGATCAGGGTGACGATTTCGCCCTCGGGAACGTCCAGCGAAATGCCCTTCACGGCCTCGATTCCGCCGTAGTGCACCTGCAAATCCCGGATTTCCAGAATATTATTCATCCTCCGCCACCCCCAGATAGGCCTCGATGACCCGCTTGTTGTGCTGCACCTCTTTGGGCACGCCCCGGGCAATCTCGCTGCCGAAATCAATGACATAAATGTAGTCGGAAATCTTCATAACCAGATCCATGTGGTGCTCGATGAGGAACACCGTCAGGTGATGGGTGTCCCGAATCTCCTGAATGTACTGGGCCAGCTCCAGCGTCTCCTGGGGGTTCATGCCCGCAGCAGGTTCGTCCAGCAGCAGCAGCTTCGGCTCCGTAGCCAGCGCCCGGGCGATTTCCAGTCGGCGCTGAAGGCCGTAGGGCAGGCTGGTGGCGATTTCGTCGCAGTACTGATCCAGTCCCTGCTCTTTGAGCAGCTCCATGGTTTCCTCCCGCATCCGGGCCTCCTCTTTGGCATTGGTGCGGAAGGTGGCGGAAAATACGTTCTGTTTGGCCCGCATATGCTTGGCAACCAGCACGTTTTCAAAGACCGTCATGCTCTTCCACAGCCGGATATTCTGGAAGGTTCGGGCGATGCCCAGCTCCACCACATGATCGGGAGCGGGGTTTACAATCCTCTGGCTTGCGTAAGTCTCAGCGTCCTTACCCAGATAATTTTTCTTCATTTTTCCTGTGGGATGGCTGCAAATCATGGTTTCGCCCATGAATTCCACCCTGCCGTTGGTGGGCTGATAGACGCCGGTGATGCAGTTGAAGGCCGTGGTCTTGCCCGCACCGTTGGGGCCAATGAGGGCCACGATCTTGCCTTCCGGTACGTCCAGCGACAGGTCGTTGACGGCCACCACGCCGCCAAACTGCATGGTCACATGCTCCATGCGAAGAACCATTTTTTCGTCCATGGCTTAGCCCTCCTTTCCGGCGGACGCCGCTTTCTTTTTGGGCTTGAATTTCTTGATCAGACCCCCGATTCCGGCCCAGGTCAGCTCCTTCTCGCCCATAATGCCCTGAGAGAAGAACAGGACGATAATCATAATGACCACGGAGAAGACCACCATCCGGAAGCCGCTGCGCAGCAGGGGCACCTTGAAGGAGCCAATGTAGGTCTCGGCATCCAGAAACCGCAGCCACCACTCGGAGCAGGCCACGTACAGGAAGGTGCCGATGACGGAGCCGGAGATGGAGCCGATGCCGCCGATGACCACAATCAGCAGGATTTCATAGGTCATGGTGGAGGTGAAGGCCTTGGCCTGTGCATTGGACACATACATGGCAAACAGCGCGCCGCCCACGCCGGAGAAGAAGCTGGAAATCACGAAGGACAGCATTTTGTGCTTGAACAGGCTGATGCCCATGGCTTCGGCAGCCACTTCATCATCACGGATGGCCTTGAAGGCCCGGCCGTAGGAGGAGTGAATCAGCAGCACAATAACGGTGATGCACAGAATTGACAATAGGAAGGGCACGAAGGTGCTCAGCCGCAGCACCACCTGACCGGCGGCGTTCTTGATGTTGAAGTCGGCAAAGGTGGGGAAGCTTTTCAGCATATTGGCGCCGTTGGTAATGGGGCCCAGGGTCTGCCACTGGAAAATGGCTCGGAGAATTTCCGCAAAGCCCAGCGTCGCAATGGCGAGGTAGTCACTTTTCAGCCGCAGCACGGGGGTGCCGATTAAGGCGGCGAACAGGGCTGCCACCAGACCGGCGCAGACGATGCCCACCAGCACGGCACAGATCATGCTCACCGCGCCGCCGAAGCCGGCAGTGCCGAACAGGCTCTGGAAGGCGTCAACCAGAGAGAATTTCACCGCGGAGCCGCCGTAGAGGTAGTAGACCTGATCTTTCGCGGCCATGGGGACGGTTAAAATGGCGTAGGTGTAAGCGCCCAGCAGCATGAACCCCGCCTGACCCAGAGAGAACAGGCCGGTAAAGCCGTTCAGCAGGTTCATGGACACGGCAACGAGGGAATACACCGCGCCTTTTTTCAGCACGGTAAACAGCTGGCTGGTGGGGGAGAAAATGGCAGGCATTCCGGGAATCCAGCTGCTGATGTTTTCCAGCATGATCACAAACAGCAGAAGCACCATGATGGCGAGCATAGCCCGGAGGGTGCCGGCCCGTTTTTCGTTCTTTTGCAGCATTTCGTCCACCTCCTTAAACCTTATCGGTGGCCTTCTCGCCGAACAGGCCTGTGGGCTTGCAGGTGAGAATCACAATCAGCAGCGCGAAGGTAAAGGCATCGGAGAACACGGACACGTTCCACGAGGACGGCAGGCCCTTGATGATGGTCTCGCAGATACCGATTAAGAACGCGCCGATCACCGCGCCGGGGATAGAGCCGATGCCGCCGAACACCGCCGCCACGAAGGATTTCAGGCCCGGCATAGCACCTGCCGTGGGGGTGATGGCGGGGTAGGTGGTGAAGTACAGGATGGAGCCCACCACCGCCAGAGCGGAACCGATGACGAAGGTCATGGAAATCACGTTGTTGATCTTGATGCCCATGAGACGGCTGGTCTCAAAATCCTTGGACACCGCCCGCATAGCCATGCCGATCTTGGTGTGGTTAATCAGGGTGGTGAGTAGCAGAATCAGCACCAGCACCAGAACGGGGGTGATGATGACCACCAGCTTGGTGGACGCGCCGCAGATATTGACGGTTCTGGTCAGAAAATGAATGGCGGGGTAGGTCATGGGCTGACCGCCGGTGACGTAGGTCGCGGTATTTTGCAGCAGGTAGCTGACGCCGATGGCGGAGATCATGACGGACATCCGGGGGGCGGTACGCAGGGGCTTGTAGGCCACCCGCTCAATGGTGAAGCCCAGCAGCACGGTGACAACCAGCACCAGGGGCAGCGCCACATAGAACGGCAGGGCGGTGGTGGCGTAGACCATGACCAGGCCGGCCACCATGAACACATCGCCGTGGGCGAAGTTGATGAGGCGCAGGATACCGTAGACCAGCGTGTATCCGATGGCGATCAGAGCATACTGGCCGCCGACGGAGATACCGTTGATCAGGTAAGGAAGTAATTCTCGCATAGGATGACCTCCTGTGGTTTTTCTTGTGGGAACTGGGCCGTCTCGAAAAGGCGGGGCGCACCCGCTCTTTCGAGGCGACCCAAAAACGCGGAGAAAAAGGGGATGGCGGCGAATCCGCTCGCCATCCCCTTTTTGTTCATGTGCGGTGGAACATCAGCCGACGGTCTGGATCTTCACGAAGTCCCAGACACCGCTCTCGGTGTTGGCGGTCTTGGTGAAAGCGGAGTCGCGCTTGGCGTCGCCGATCTCGTCAAAC
>JAXEXE010000045.1:0-66460 GCA_034113565.1 Faecousia sp. | reverse complement strand
CGTAGGGCTTATGTCATGACCCCGCCGATCAGGGTGGTCATATGCCGTGCGTTGGTCCCACGGTCATTGTCTGGATGTCAGTCCACCGAACACCGTTCATCGTAGGCTTTGGGAAATCAATACCGGGTCGGCGGGGTCATGACATAAGCCCTACGCACAGAATATAAGAATCCACCGGCTTTCCGCCGGTGGATTCTTCGTTATTACAGATTTTTCAGCACTTCCAGCAGGAATTTCCAGACCCGTTCGGTGGAAGCGATTTCCAGGCGCTCCCGGGTGGTGTGGATATCGTACATCTGAGGGCCGATGGACACGCAGTCCAAGCCGGGCAGCTTCTGACTGAACAGGCCGCATTCCAGCCCCGCGTGGATGGCTTCCACCTTCGGCTCCTGAGCAAACATTTCCCGGTACACGCGAACCATGGTATCCAGCAGGTGAGATTCCTTCCGGTACTCCCATGCCGGGTACTCGCCGTCCTGAGAATAGGTTCCGTCCAGCATCTCCGCCAGAGCCTTCAGCTGATCCAGCACCTCCTGCTTCTCCGAATTGACGCTGCTGCGCACGGAGAAGGTGGCGCTGAACCGGTCGCCCAGCTTGGCAATGCCCAGATTCAGGCTGGTCTGCACAAGGCCCTCAATGTCCGCGCTCCACTTCTGCACACCGTTGGGCGCGGAGCACAGGAGACTGATTACCTTGGCGGTAGACTCGGTAGACAGGCTGTTGCCGCCCAGCGCGTCCACGTCAAAAGCCTGCACCGTGGCGTCCGGCTCGTCGTAATTCGCCCGGACCTCCTCCTGAAGAGCTGCCGCAATATCGTTGATGCGCTCTAAGTTGATGCCCATGGCAACCAGCGTTGCCTGACAGGACCTGGGAATGGCGTTGTCCTTGGCGCCGCCGGAAAGAGAGGTCAGACACAGGGGCATGAGCTTCTGAATCCGGCTCATAAATTCGCCCATAATTTTGTTTGCATTGGCACGTTTCAGGTGAATATCCGCGCCGGAATGACCGCCCTGCAGGCCGTCCACCGTCAGCCGGATGCAGGGGCCATACACCGCCCGGCGCTCCACCGGCAGGGAAATGCAGGCGGTACAGCCGCCGGCACAGGACACGGTAAACACGCCTTCTGCCTCAGAATCCAGATTAATGAGGGTACGGCCTTTGAGCTGGGACAGGTCAATGGCGGTAGCGCCCAAAAGGCCAATCTCTTCCTCCGTGGTCATGACCACTTCCAGAGGCGGGTGAGGAATGGTGTCATCCGCCAGCAGCGCCATAGCCATGGCGGTGGCAATGCCGTCATCGCCGCCGAGGGTGGTGCCCTTTGCGTAGACACATGTATCATCATGGGTCACGTCCAGGCCCTCCGCCGCCATGTCAATGGGGCAGGATGCCTCTTTCTCACAGACCATGTCGATGTGGCCCTGCAAAATCACAGGAGGACGGTCCTCCATGCCGCAGGTGCCGGGGGCAAAGAGGATGACATTGTTCATCTCATCCTGATGATAGGTAAGGTTATGCGCTTTCGCAAATCCGACCAGATAGTCGGAGATCATCTTCGTATTTCGGGAGCCGTGGGGAATGGCGCAGATTTCTTCAAAATAACCAAACACTGCCGCAGGCTCCAGGCCAGCCAGCCTTTTTGCTTCCATAGCAATCGCTCCTTTACGTTCTTAATGACATCTCTGCTTGTGACGAATCTATTTTACCACAAAGCAAAAAATAAATCAACCCAAATGCGCTGTAGCTTCCCCGCCCCATTTTATGCGAACGTACAGTAAGCTATTCTTTCAGCAGAAATTTTTTCAGCTTCTCCAGATCGTTGTTGAGAATCAGGCCGTCGTCCACCCCCAGCTTCTCCAGAAGGGCCATGGCAAGGTTGAAATTACCTACCGCGGAGGGGTCATGGGCGTCCGTGTTGACGATGATGGACACCCCCGCTTCCATGCACAGAGGCACCATAACGGCGTAATTTTTCTCACAGCCGGGACGCATGGTGGGCTTGCGCAGAGAGCTGTTGTTTACCTCCAGCGCGGTTCCGGTGGCCTTGGCCCCGGCGACCAGCGCGGGATAATCCACGGGGTAGGTATCGCTGTCCGGGTGGGAAATGAACTTCACTTTGGGGTTTTCCATACAGCGGATTACGTTGTCGGTGTTTTTCACCACCCCTGCGTCCTCGTAGCACAGGCCGTGGATGCCCGCCACCGCGTAGTCAAGGCAGTTCAGGTGCCGTTCATCCAAATCCACGGTGCCGTTGTTCAGAATGTTGACCTCGCTGCCGTAGAGCATCTCCACGCCATAGAGCATTCTGGGGGCGTCCGTAAGATTCCGAAAATAGATCGGCTCCACCGTTCCGGGAATCCCGGGGCCATGCTCGGTAACACCAATGAGTTTCAGTCCCCGCCCCGCCGCAGCCGCCGCCAGTTCCCGGATGGTTCCGAAGGCGTGGCCGCTCATAATCGAGTGCATATGCAAGTCTGCAATCAAAGGTTTCATATCGTTTCATCCTTTCTCAAAGCGAAAAAGACCACGGATTACTTCCGTGGTCTTGTCGGCATCCAAATTACACCAGGCTCAGGGACAGGGTCAGCAGAACCCAGGCCAGAGCGATCCACTTGGTAGCGGAAGCCAGGACGGCATCCAGATTGCCCTTCTTATTCTTGCTCAGATAAGTCTCGGAAGCGCCGGTGAACGTGCTGGAAAGGCCAGCCTCCTTACCGGACTGCATCAGGACGACAACGATCAGCGCCAGAGAGCACAGGGCCTCCAGAATGATCAGAACGGTCTTCAGAATCTCCATTTTCAGTAACCTCCTTCCGCCTGTATTCGCGGAAAAGCGAACAGTATTCGGTGAAAAGCACCGTAAACCTCATAATAGCCCGTATAGTATAGCATAAGGATATGCAAATTTCAAGGGCCCAATCTCAATTTTTTGCTTATTTCTGCACCCAATTGCCGGTAGCTAGGCAGTTCAGGTAGCTTTCGATGAAGGGGTCCAGCGCGCCGTCCATCACCGCATTGACATTAGAGGTCTCGCAGCCGGTGCGGGTGTCCTTTACCAGCGTGTAGGGCATGAACACGTAATTGCGAATCTGGCTGCCCCACTCGATCTTCTGCTGGACGCCCTTGATGTCGGAAATCTTGTCCAGGTGCTCCCGCTCCTTGATCTCCACCAGCTTGGAGCGCAGCATCCGCAGACAGGTCTCCTTGTTCTGGAACTGGCTCCGCTCGGTCTGGCAGGACACCACGATGCCGGTGGCCTTGTGAATCAGGCGGACGGCGGAGGAGGTCTTGTTGATGTGCTGACCGCCGGCGCCGGAGGAGCGGTAGACCTGCATTTCATAGTCCTCGGGGCGGATATCCACGTCCTGAGAATCATCCTCGATTTCCGGAATGACCTCGATGGCGGAGAAGGAGGTCTGACGCCGGGCATTGGCATCAAAGGGAGACACACGAACCAGCCGGTGGACGCCGTTCTCCCCCTTCAGGAAGCCGTAGGCATTCTCGCCCTCGATAAGGATATCGGCAGACTTGAGCCCCGCTTCGTCGCCCTCCTGATAGTCCAGAATCTTATAGGTAAAGCCGTGGCGCTCTGCCCACCGGGTGTACATCCGGTAGAGCATCTGGGCCCAGTCCTGAGCCTCGGTACCGCCGGCGCCGGCGTGGAAGCTCATAAGCGCGTTATTTTTGTCATAATGGCCGGTGAGCAGGGTTTCCAGGCGGCAGGTCTCCATCTCCTCCGCCAGGGTTTCATACCCGCCCTTCAGTTCCTCCAGCATGGAGTCATCGTCCTCTTCCTCCGCCATTTCACAGATGGTCATGAGATCGTCCCAGGCGGAGAGCATTTTTTCGTACCGTTCAATTTTATTTTCCGTCTGCCGGGTCTTGACCACGATCTTCTGGCTCTTTTCCGGGTCGTCCCAGAAGCCGGGGGCCTCCTGCATGGCGTGGAGCCGCTCCAGCTCATTTCGCAGGCCCTCCACATTCAGGGAATCCGCGAGGCCCTCCAGCGCCGGGCGGCAGTCGTTCAGTTTCTGCTTATACGCGTCAAATTCAATATTCATAGCCATACTCTCTCATTTCGTCAAATTACCGAATCCCAGTATACCAAAAAGTTCCGAAATTGCAAGCTTTTTTTGCCATCAGTCAAAATAATCCGATAAATCAATCTGCTTGCAGGTACGTTTGCAGAGCATCAGCAGCCGGGGCACAGGGATCAGCCAAAGCTTTGCCAGCCCCCGCCACAAATATACCGGTGGACGGGTCCTCCCCTTTTCCCGCAGATAGGAATGCAGGCTGCCCTTCAACGCTTGCAGGGTTCTCTCCGTGCTGCCCTCATTGCCGGACAAGTACCAGATCACGTCCAGATAGTTTTCGTCAAAGGGCTCCCGAAGCTGCGGCAGGGTATCCAGAATTCTCTGTCGGCGCTTTGCCGCGCTGTCCAAACAGTCCAGCACCAGCCGCTCCGCCGATTCCGGAGAGCTCATGACGCTGGACGCCCGCTTTCGGTAGTTGTAGACAATACGGTCGGCGCGCACCACCTTCCGGGGCTGCAAAAAGCCCTGATAGGTAAAATATTCATCATCAATTTTGTGCCCTTCCTCAAAGAACACACCGTCAAAAAGCGCCCGCCGGTACAGCTTATTCCACAGCAGCGCACAGGAAAAATCCTTGGGAAACCGGAGAAGGTAGTCATAGCCCTCCAAGATTTCCTCTGAAATCCGCTGTTCCTCGGCCCGGTTTCGGTAAACCTCCCGGAAGGAGCCTTGCACCGCGTCTGCGCCATTTTCCAACAAAATCTTCATCAGAAAGCCGTAGGCGCCCGGTTCCAGATAGTCGTCGCTGTCCGCGAAGGCCAGATACTCCCCGGTGGCAAGCCGCAGACCGGCGTTTTTCGCGGCTGCCGCGCCGCCATTCTTCTGGTGGATCGCCCGCACCCGGCTGTCCAGTGCCGCATAACGGTCGCAAATCTCGCCGGAACCATCCGTGGAGCCGTCGTCGATGAGAATGACCTCCAAATTCCCATAGTCCTGAGACAAAATGCTGTCCACGCACTGAGGAAGGTAGCCCGCCACATTAAAAACAGGCACAATCACAGAAATGGTCTGATTCACGTCGCGTCCTCCTCCCGGTGCAGCCGGGACAGCAGCCACCAAAACGGCTTGCAGGGATAGGCGGCCTCATAAGCCCAAAGGGTCTTCCAGCCGGGCCGGAAGGTGCCGCACGCTCTCGTCAGCTTCAGGGCTGTGCGAAGCTTCTGCCGCAGTTCCTTGGCAAACACCACCGGCGCCTGCTCCAGCTGCTCGTAGCTGCTGAACAGGTACTGCTCCGCCGCCTTTTTCAGCAGCCGGTCATCCTTGCGGCTCCGGGCAAAGGCAATCTGCTGCTCAAAGGCCTCCAGCGTGTGCATCCGTTTGGGACTCCAGGGGGCCTTCATGATGCCGCCCGGATTCTGATAGTAGGCGTACAGCACCATGGGCGTCACACCGACGGCCCCCGCCTGATAGACTGCCTGATAGGTGGTAAATTCGTCCTCGTGGAGCTTTCCTACGGGGTAGCGCAGATTCTTAAACAGGGACTTGTGATAGAGCTTATTCCAGGCCACCGCTGTCTGTCCGTTCTGGTAATCGCCGCAGTAGAAATCGGCGCTGGCAATGCGCATGGCAGTATTATAGGGCTGCTCCGGGAAGTCCTCGCCGGAGGTGCGAAAAAAATCGCAGACGCTGATTTTACAGAGGGTCTGCTCGGCCGTCTCGTAGAGCACCTTCAAAAAATCCGGATGTACCCAGTCGTCGCTGTCCACGAAGGCCAGCCAGCGGCTGTCGCTGCTGGCAAAGGCCCAGTCGATACCGGAATTCCGGGCGGCGGACAGGCCCCCGTTTTCCTGATGAATCACATGGATACGGCTGTCCCGTTCCGCGTAGGCGTCGCACAGGGCTCCGCAGCTATCCGGACTGCCGTCGTCCACCAGAATCAGGTCAAAGTCCGGATAGCTCTGGTGCAGAATGCTGTCCACACAGCGGCTCAAAAACGACTCTACCTTGTATACCGGCACGATCACACTGATGTTTGCCATGTTACTTTCCTTTCAGAAGCGCCTTAACCGTTTCGTAGCCCTTTTCGCCCAGCAGACGGGTGCCGATGGCTACCCGGCGTTCACTTCGCCGCTCAGCTGCCAGCCGCTTCGTCTCAGCGTCCAGAAACTGCCGTTCCTCCTCCGTCTGCCAGGAGCCTGAAAACCAGTGAATCGCAACGGTTTTCCGGGTTTTTTGCAGCACCTTGGTGTCAAAATCCACCGGGCAGAAAACCTCCCGGGGGTAGATGGTCAGTCCCGCCACCGTTTGCAGCCGGTCATTGCAGACAAGGCCCTTTTGCAGGCATAAATCTGTCAAAACCTGCACGTTGGTGGTGGTATCCGGCGTGCCGTCCGGCAGCAGAAAGCTGGCGTGGTCATAGTGCTGAAGGAATTCCCGGAACAGAGGAAAATCCTTCTCACAGGCAAGCAGTCCCGTCTGCACCCGATCCGGGTACTCAAAGCCCGCAAAGGCCTGATGCTTTAAAAACGGGTCGAGGGGCTTCACCAGCTCCACGTCTGTATCCATGTACACGCCGCCCTGCTGTGTCAGGGCGCAAAGCCGCACATAATCCGTGACGAACGCCCAGCGTCCGACTGCCATGGCCTGCTGAACGTAGTTCGGCGCGGCGGACAGGTCAAAATTCTCTTCATTCCACTCCACGATTTTCCAATCGGGGCAGTATTTTTTCCAGCTTTTCAAGCATTTTTCCGCCAGCTTCGGCTTGGGTTTTCCGCCGAACCAGCAGTAATGAATCACTTTTGGGATTGCCACGATTCATCCCTCCCGGTTATTTCCAGAGCTTTCGCACTTTCTCCGCCACAGACCAGAAGCGGCCCATGGCGTTGGGGTGAGCCGCTTCCAGCAGGCTCAGCCGTTCCCGGCGGGTCAGCTTCAGATTCTCCCGCCGCAGAAACCTCTGAACATCCGCCAAAATTCCGTTGGCCCGCTCCGGGCGTTTCAACTCATTGCGCACGCCGTAGCAGGCAGAGGCCGCCGCCTCCACATACCGCTCCACAAACCGCTGGGCAAGGGTGTGGAAGCCCACCGACTGAAAATAGCTGATCATGCTTTCCAGCGCCCAGAGATAATCCAGCCTTTTCAGGCTGAACTGGCTCTTTGTGGTGCTTTCCGGGTTTGTGCGGTAAAAATACAGCTGTGTTGGAAGCATTGCCAGCGTCTTTGCCGGAAGAAGCCACCGGGTCACCGCCTCGTTGTCCTCGTAGACCCGGCCCGTATGGAAGGGATATCCTTCCACCAGCTCCCGGCGGATCAGCTTGGCGCAGGCCACCCAGCCGGGGTACTGATCCCGGTCGTGAAGCTCCGTCAGGGTTTTTTCGTCCATGGTCAGAAGCGTATAGGAAAATTCCGCCGGCTGTTCATAGTCCTCAGGAGGTTCCGGCGCTTCCAGAAACTGGCACATGCTGATGCCCGCCCCGCTCTCCTCTGCCGCCCGGTGCAGGTGTTCCAGCATCTGTGGATGGATGGCGTCGTCGCTGTCCACATAGCACAGCCACTTTCCCTGGGTCATAGGCAGAGCGTGATTTCTCGCCGCCGCCTGACCCTGATTGGGCTGATGAATCACCCGCACCCGGTCATCCTTCTGGGCATATTCGTCGCAGATGGCGCCGCTCTGATCCGGACTTCCGTCCTCAATCAGCACCAGTTCAAAATCCGAATACGTCTGGTTCAGAATGCTGTCTACGCAGGCATTTAAATACTTTTCCGCCCGGTACACCGGGACAATGATACTGATTTCCGGCATTGTTCTCACCCTCATTTTCTGCGCTCCCGGCAGACGCGCTGCCACCACATCGCCGCCGGGTAAAACCGGCTCAGCATCTCACAATCCGGCCAGAATTCCAGAACCTGTTCCTGCCGGCAGCGCCGTATCACACTGCGAATCCGCTTTTTCATCCACCGCAGCTGAGGCTTCAGCTGGGATGCGTTGGGCGCTTCCAATGCAGCGTCATAATAGCGCACCGCATTTTCCAGATACTCCCGAAGGCGGAACTGAATCAGCTCCTCATCCCCCATTTCCCGGAAAAAGGTCAGCTGCTGCTCAAAGGCCTCCCAGGCATCCAGCCGCTTCGGCACCCACGCCTTCCGGGAAATTCCCGCCGGATTGACAAAATAGGCGTACAGCGGCGCGGGAATCACCGCCAGATGTTCACAGGAAAACAGCAGCCGATAAGTCAGAAATTCATCTTCAATGTACTTTCCCGGCGGATACCGCTTTCCCTCGAACACACGCCGGTGATACAGCTTCCCCCAGCAGACCGTAGCGTTGACGTGCCGCTGGATGTAGAAATCCTTGGGGGTCCAAAGCTCCGGTGTCAGGTCCGCCGTATGAATCTCCGGGTCTTGCCCGCCTGTTTCCTGATAGCCGCAGATGCTGATATCCGCCCCCAACTCCTGCGCGGCGCGAAGCATCCGCTCCAGCGTCTGGGGATGAACCCAGTCGTCGTTGTCGTGAAAAAAGATCCACTGGCTGTCCGAGTGCTTGTACACCCAGTCCAGCCCGGTGTTTCTTGCCACGCAGACGCCCTCATTTTTCTTGTGAATCACATGAACCCGGGGGTCTTTTTCCGCATAGCCGTCGCAGATCTGCCCGCAGTTGTCAGGGCTGCCGTCGTCCACCAGAATCAGCTCCAGATCCCGGAAGGTCTGATTCAGAATTCCTTCGATACACCGGGGCAGATACTCCGGCATTTTATATACCGCCACAATCACGCTGATCTGTGCCACGGCAAAGCCCCCTTTCAAGTGGTTTCCATCAAAGATTCGAACATATCCTCTATTTCCTTCACCATGCGTTTTCCGTCAAAAAATACGCTTCGATTCTCCGCGCCGGCTTTCAGTTTTGCGTAGAAGGTATCGTCCGTCAGCATTTTCCGAATGCCTTCTTCCAGCGCGGTCACGCTGTTATCCGTAATCAGGCCGCAGTCTTCCTCTCCGAAGGCTTCCCCCACAGAAGGGACTGTGGACACCACCGGGATACCAAGGCACAGTGCCTCCATGGCAATCACCGGGAGGCCCTCGGTAAAGGAGGAATTCACTAAGAATTTACTGCGCTTCATATAGGGATAGGGATTGGCCTGATAGCCGGTAAAGGTCACGCTGTCCTGAATGTCCAGGGCATTGGCCAGCCGGGGCAGGAAGTCCCGATCCGGGCCGTCGCCTACAATCACCAGCCGGTGCCGGATGCCCTGATCCAGCAGATGCCTGTGAATCACCAGCAGACGCTCAAAGCCTTTTTCCTCCGCCAGACGTCCCACGGCGCATATCAGCGGCAAATCATCAGGCAGCGCCACCGGCTGCCCGGAAAGACAGCGCACATTGTCGCTGTTCAGGGGATTGTAGTGGAGCTCTGTCTGCTGCGTCAGGCCGCTGAGCTCCCGGAAAGCGTTCCACGCAGCCCGGGAAACGCACACAATCCGGTCATAGCGGCGCAAAACGTCCTGCTCCTGCGTAGCTTCCTTCCGATACACCGGATTGGTGCCGGGGTCGCCGTGAATGTATTTTACGCATTTTGCGCCCCTGACGAAAGCGATTTCCCGTTCCATCCAAGCATTGTAGGACACCACAATATCCGGCTGCTCAGGCAGGCAGATTTCCAGCAGTCCCCTGCCCTCCCGGCGGTGCGCCCGGGCCACCGTGCATTTCTTTACAAAATTGCCCAGCTTCCGAACAGGATTGAAGGTTGGTTTCCGGCAGTCGTAGTCATGAATCACCGGAATTCCGGCATCCATGAATTTTGCTTCCCATGGGCCGTCGGGGGTCTGAACAAAGACGGACGCCTCGAACCGTTCCTTATCCAGCAGGCGAATCAGGTCAAACAGCGCCTGCTCCGCGCCGCCGCAGACCAGCTGATATTCTACAAATACGACCTTGATTTTCCTCATTGCGGTTTTCCTTCCCGGGTACAGGGCTGCACAGCCGCCTCCGGAAACCGGATATGGCCCCAGTTGGCCTGATTCCACACGATGTCCTCCGGTTCCTGAACCTCAAAGTAGAAGGCGGGCAGCAGCAGCTCCTGATCGAAGCTGTTCCCGCAGTCATCCTTCTCGAACAGCACCATATCCAGCCGATAACGGCCGTTCGTCAGGCTGATGGGATCCAGCTCCACCACATAATCCTGATCCGCATTTTCCTCACAGCGGCCTAAAAGCACGTCCGGCATGGTACCCACGGGGGTCTCGTCCCGGGTTCGCAGCTCCAGCCGCAGATGCAGGTCGTCAAAGGTCTTCTTCGTATGCACCCGGATTTTCATGCGAATTTTCTCCCCGGAACGGTACATGGAACTGTCCTTATCCAGAAGCTCCACACGGGTGATCTGGGCGTTTCCGGGGGTGTAGGGGGAACGAGAAGACGTTTCCGTCAGGTCAAATTCCGTCTGATTCTCCGACCACTGTTCGTGGGTGTTGCTCAGGTACAGCTCAATGGCCTGCTCCACGTCGCCCACGAAAATGATCCTGCCCTTGTCCATGACCACGCAGCGGTCACACAGGCGGCGAATGGTACTCATGTTGTGGGAGACATAGAGAACGGTTCTGCCCTCCTGCTTGGCTACGTCGCGCATTTTGTCGATACACTTGCGCTGGAAGGCCACGTCGCCCACTGCCAGCACCTCGTCCATAATCATGATTTCGCTGTCCAGGTGCGCCGCCACGGAGAAGGCCAGCTTCACAAACATACCGCTGGAATACCGCTTGACCGGGGTGTCGATAAACTCCCGAACCTCGGAAAACTCGATGATATTTTCCATTTTTTCGTCGATTTCCGCCTTGGTCATGCCTAAGATCGCGCCGTTCATATAGACGTTTTCCCGGCCCGTCATTTCGCCGTTGAAGCCGGTGCCCACCTCCAGCATGGAGGCCACCCGCCCGTAGAGGTCAATTTCGCCTTCCGTGGGGGCCGTGACCCGGCACAGCAGCTTCAGCATGGTGCTTTTTCCTGCGCCGTTGCTGCCGATAATGCCCAGGGCCTCGCCCTTATACACCGTCAGGTCAATGCCGTTGAGGGCCATAAAGGTCTTGCCCACCAGTCGCTGGTCGGTGCCGATGAGGGTGTTGGGGTCCTCTTTGCCCCGAACTCTTGCCCACCAGCTCTGCAGATCCGCCGTCAGGGTGCCGCCGCCGATCTGGCCCAGCCGATAGCGCTTTTTTACGCCTTGCAGGCGCAGAGCAACTTCTTTTGTTTCCACTCCACACGCCTCCTTACACCGTATCCATAAAGGTCCGCTCGACCTTGTTAAAAATCATGATACCGAGCAGCGCCACCACAATGGTAACCGCCCAGGACAAGCCGTAAAAGCCCCAGTGCAGGCTTCCCTGCCCCAGAATGGCGTAGCGCATCAGCTCCACGGAGCTGGTCACGGGATTTAAAAGCAGTCCCGTGCGCACCCAGCCGACAGCGGCGGTGGACAGGGGGTAGACAATGGGCGTCAGGTACATCCACATCTGTACGCCGAACTCCACCAGCACCGTCAGATCCCGGTACTTGGTGGTCATACTGGAAATGATAATACCGCAGCCCATACCCAGAATGCCCAGATGCACCAGTTCCACCGGAATCATCAGCCATGCCGCCCAGTGGGGATGTACGGCACCCTGAACCAGAAAATAGGCAAGGAACAGGCACACCATAATCATCTGAATGAAGAAACGGATGATTGTGGAAATCACGTTGGAAATGGGGGTCACCAGCCTTGGAAAATAGACCTTGCCGAAAACACCCGCATTTTCCGTAAAGGTACTGGCGTTGGTGGTCAGACAGTTGGAAAAGAAGGCCCAGATGGCGTTGCTGCACAGGTAGAACAGGTACGTAGGCACGCCGTCGGTGCCGATGCCGGCAATTTCTCCGAAGACAAAGGCCTGCACCAGACTGCTCAGCAGAGGCGTCAGAAACAGCCACGCCGGACCAAGAATGGTCTGCTTGTAGGAGACCACGAAATTGCGTTTGGTGAACAGGTAGATGAGGTCCCGGTAGTTCCAGACCTCTTTCAAATTCAGCTCCAGCCACTTGTGTTTGGCGGAAATATGGGTGTGATAGTCTGCCATAGCTTACCTCTTCCTCTTGATTGCTTTTACAAGGTTGTCGATCCAGCGCACCGGGGGCACCAGAATCCGGGGCATTCCGATATATTCCGCGATTTGGTCATCCGTGAGCCTTCCCGCCGCCTCCGTAGCGTAGCCGTACCACAGCGTCAGCTTCTCCCAGAGAGAATAGTGGAGAAACTGCGCTTTCTGCCGGAAGAACAGTCCCGTCCCCTGCGGATTGTTGAGGAACACCTGATATCCCGCCCGGGTAAGCCCATCGTCCTTGTACTCCCAAATCCAGATGATATCGTTATAAAACCGCATTTTATATCCGTCATGGGCCATCAGATCCCAAGTGACTGCCTCAGTCAGGAATTTTTCCCCGGGAAATTCGGGGTACAGGTATTTTCTGTGAATCTCCGTGTAGAATACAAAGGCTCTTTCACCATCCACCTCACGGTAGCGGTCCAGCGCGTCGCCATCCAGATATCCCCCGTCAAAGAGACGATTTGGCGTATCGGCAGGCGTCGTTCCCCGATTCCCGACAAAGCCGCAGTAATTCTGATCCTGGGGCAGCTCCGCATCCCAGCGAAGTATTTTTTCCAGAGCGTCATCCGTCAAATAGTCATCGGAATCCACAGTAAAGAACAGTCTTCCCTGTGCCAGCTTCAGTCCTCGGTTGATGGCCCGGCACTTGCCGCCGTTTTCCTGCCAGACATAGCGAATCGGAAACGCGTTCTCCTCTTCCTGCCATTTTTTTATCAGTTCATCCGTCCCATCGGCGGATCCGTCATCCACGATCAGCCACTCAAAGCATTGGAAAGTCTGACGCTGAAGGGAACGGTACAGATTCTCCAGAATATACGCCCGATTATAGGTCGGCGTAAAGACCGTTATCGGATATTGAAATTCCATAGGGCACCTCATTTTAACAGGCCAATGTCAATGAAAAAGTTTAACAGCTTCGCCGTCTGTTCCAGATTCCTCCCGGCGGCTTTCATGAGAAGCTTTCGCTTGGCAGAGGTTCCCTCCGGGATTTCCAGCGGCAGGATTTGCGCCAAAACGCCCCGCAGCTTTGTCCGGGCCGTTTCCATATCTTCCCCTTGCAGGCTTCGCAAGCAGCCCTGCATGGCCCCCAGGCAGGTCATGAGCAGATCCGCTTTCGCTTCCCGAACCAGCCCCGGAAACCGCTGCTCAAAATATGCCAATCGCTGCAATTTAGCATCCAGCCCCTGCAAACGGCGCAGGGAGTAGGGCTTGTGCATGGCGCTGCCGGACTGCTGGCGGTAAGCGTACATACAGGCCGAGGAATGCGCTAATTTTTTTGCGTTTCCAAGGACTTTGTAGGTAAAAAATTCGTCATCAATGAGGTTTCCCTCCGGGAAGCGGATGCCGCCCACACATTCCCGGCGGTAGAGCTTGTTGGGAGGCGTCTGGCAGAACATCGCATCCTGAATGTGCAGGCCCAGGGCTTCCTCCGTATCGCAGACCAGTATTTCCGCGCCCGTTCCATCGTCCATCGGCAGGTTGTCGTTTTCCGTGAGGCCGATTACACACTCCGCTATATCTACCCCGTCCTTCATCAGACCGTACAGATGGGCGTACATATTGGGATGCAGGTAGTCGTCGCTGTCCACGAAAGCAATCAGCTCCCCCGCGGCGGCGTCCAGCGCCGTATTCCGGGCCGCGCCGGCACCGGCGTTCTGCTTATGAAATACCCGGATGCGGCTGTCTTTCTCCGCCCAGCGGTCACAGATAGCCCCGCTGCCATCCGGGGAGCCGTCGTCCACCAGCAGGATCTCCAGATTGGGATAGGTCTGCGCCGCAATGCTTTGGATGCAGTGGTCAAGGTATTTTTCCACCCGGTACACCGGTACAACCACGCTGATCAGAGGCAAATCGGTCATAAATTCTCCTTACTAATGCTGCTCCTCCCGCTGGAATAGAGCCACAAACGCGCCGTAGGCCAGGTGGAAGCTCCAAGGGGCATAGCAGATCATATTGGCAAGCACTTTATTTCTCACGCTCAGCAGATAGAAGGATTTCCGTTCCTTTTGGAGCATCTCCCGCACCCGCTGGCGATAGGTTCCGTATTGGTTTCGCCGGGGATTCACGTCCACCTGCGCGTAAGCAAACAGCAGATTCCGCAGCAGAGCCTGATGCACGTCGTCCTTCATTTCCGGAGCGGCCCGTTCCAAAAGCAGGCGGCGCACACGGATGGGGTCAAAGATATGGGCCTCGGTGATGCCCTTGCAGGAGGCGGAATCTTTACGCAGAATGTAATGATAAGGGCAGTTCCCCTCGAAAACCGCCGATTCTGCCTGGTCAAAGAGGTAATAATTCATGAGAAGGTCTTCGTTGTTGCGGATGGATGGGTCCATCCAGTTTTCGAGACCTTCAAACAGTCTGCGGCGGTACAGCTTGGTGCACAGGCTCATGCTCACGTCCCGGTTGTCCAACAGCTCCCAAAGACCGGTTCGGTGATCCTGCCGGTGGATTTTACCGGACTGGTGGACGTATTCAACCCGCCCGTCAGAATAATGGACCTGATGGCCGCAATGGGAGATATCCGCGCCGGTACTCATTGCATTCTCCAGAAGCCTTGCGTACATTTGCGGCTCCACATAATCGTCGCCGTCCATAAAGGCAATCCAGTCGCCCGTGGATTCTTGGACACCCCGGAGACGGGCGGAGGTGACGCCGCCGTTTTCTTTGAAGACTGTGCAAATTTTGGAGGATTTCGCGGCATATTCCCGCATAACCTCCGGCGTATTGTCGGAAGAACCATCGTCCACCACGATGATCTCCAATTGTGGATAGGTCTGGGCAAGCAGGCTGTCAAGACTTCTGCTTAAGTATGGGCCAATATTATAGGCCGGTACGATCACCGATATGGTTTCCATGGTTCCACCTTCTTTTTAACCGTAGCAGGTAAGATAGTCCTCCGCCATGTGCTCTGCGGAGAACTGCCGGCTTTGAGCTTTCGCATTCTCGCCCAGCCGCCGGCGCAAGGCCCCGTCCTCCACCATGCGGGCCAGCGCATCGCAAACGGCCCGTGGCTCCGGCTCCACCAGAATGCCGCTTTCCCCGTCGTGAATCATGTCCGGGATGCCGCCCACACGGGAGGCAACGATGGGCAGGCCCGTGCCCATGGCTTCGATGATGGTCATGGGATTTCCTTCATAGATGGACGGCAGGGTGAAGATGTCCGCGTCGTGCAGATAGGGATAGACGTTGGACTGCATTCCGCAGAACTCCACGGCGTCCGAAATTCCTTTTTCCTTCGCCAGCGCCTCCATACGTAAGCGCAGGTCGCCATCCCCTACCAGCCGCAGGTGGCATTCCGGGTGGGTTTCCCGCAGAAGCCGGAAAGCTTCCAGCAGCCCGGCGTGGTTCTTGGGCACATCGAACCGGCCGACGTGGAGGATGGTCACGGTTTCCCCCGTCTCATAGGTGGTTTTGGGAATGCACCGGGACAGGTCGATGCCGTTGTAAATCACGGGAATTCGTTCCGGCGGCAGGCCGTAGAAATCAGAAACGGAAGCCTGCACCTCCGGGGTCAGGGCCACGGGCACCGACCAAGCCTTGCGGAAATAGGTGCCGTTGATGATTTTCTGAATCCGGCCCTCCGCTTCCCGGTCGGCCAGGCTGTGCACCGTATGGACGCATTTCTTCACCCCGGACAGTCTTGCCGCAGCCGTGGCATATTTAATCACGTCCAGATGAGTGTGCACCACATCCGGGCCTTCCTGCCGCATGACGCGTACCAGCTTGGGCACCATGGACAAATCCAGGCCCAGCTTTTTGTCGAGATATACAATTCGAATTCCCGCTTCCTCCATACGTCGGGCGATGGGGGTACGCTCATTGTATAGGCTGACCACGAACACATCCTGCCCCGCGTTTTTCAGAGCGTAGGTCAGATTTTCGCACATGATCTCCGCGCCGCCGAAGCAGAAGTAGGGAATGACCTGCATGATTTTCATAGTGTTTCCTCAGTTGTAGCAGTCCGCAATCGCCTGCTTATAGGCATCCGCGTCATTAATCGATTCAAACTTCCGCTTTGCGTTATCCGCCAGATACTTGCGGTGCTCTGGATCAGCAAAAATTTTCAGCAAATCCCGTGCCATCTGCTCGTCGTCCTCGGTCAGATAGCCGCTGACGCCGTCCTCCAGCAAATCCTTCATGCCGTCGGAGGGGGTGCTGACCACGGGCGTGCCCAGCGCCATGGCTTCCAGCGCGCACATGGGAGTGCCCTCCCAGCGGGAGGTGAGAATCATGGCCTTGCTGTCCGCCACCATTTTGATGGGATTGCTCTGGAAGCCCAGAAAGTGGACGTTTTCTTGAATATCCAGGCTTTCGCACAGGGTCTGGGCTTCCTCCAGCAATTCTCCTGTGCCCACGATGGCCACATTTAAATCGGGCTTTTCCTGCTTTAACCGGGCACACAGCCGCATCAGCCGCTGGGGGTCCTTCTGGTAGGTCAGCCGGCCCACGTAAATCATATCATAGTCGTAGGTATGGGAATCCTGCGCTTTTTTGTCAAAAATCTGCTGAGTATCGATGATATTATACAAAACACTGCTTTTTTTCGCGAACAGCTTATGGAAGGCATAGCCGTCAAAGGAGCTCTGGGACACCCACAGGATGTGCTTTGCCTGAAAGCCTGCCAGCAGGTAGCCCACGGTTTTGGCTGACAATCCCCGGGCGTCGTAGGCGTTGTTATGGATATGGGACACCAGTGGGATTTTCCCGCAGCACAGGGCGCTGAAAAAGCCCGCCCGCATATCATGAGCGTGAATCAGATCCGGCTTCTGCTCCCGGATGACCCGGCGCAGCTCGGATACGCTCATATTCTTCATGGGCAGATAAGTCACATTCTGCTCGGCAAGCATCTGCCGTACGATGTCGCTGTCCGGGCTGCAATAGACCATCTCAATCTCGCCCCGGAAGGATTTGATGATCTGGCAGACCACCTTCTCCGCGCCGGAGTAGATGCGGGAATTGAGCACATGCATGACCTTCATTGATTGCCCTCCTGTTTTGACAACTCCCCGGCGGCTTCCCGCATATTCAGGCTGCGCATTCCGTAGGTTCCCTTCAATTCTTCATAGTAGGAAAAGATTTCGTCCAGCTGCTTCAGGTGCTCCTCCGTGCGCACACCCACGTTGTGGGGGTGCCACCACAGGTGGAAGGTCAGGCCGTTTTTCGCCGCATGGAGCATCTGCCGCTTGATGCGGCGGATCTTCAGGCGCTCCAAAGGAAGATGGGATCTGATGGGACGGAACATCCGTGAACCGGTGAGATTCCAGATGCCGCCCTCGCATTTGGGCGTATAGCCCCCCTGCCCCGTCAGCGGCAGGTACATGTCCAACGTCCGCAGAACTTTGAAGAGAAGGCCGCTTTTGACCTTGTTGTAAATCCAGTCGTTTTCCTCGTCCCGGTAGGCGGTAAAGCCCGCCTGACGTAAAATGTCGGTGTATTCCGGCTCGCATTGGTTTCTGGGCAGAATCACCGAGGTCAGGTCATAGCCGTGGTCGCCCGCGATGGCCTTTGCCGCCGCCATATCCTCGGCAAACTGCTCCGGGGTCTGGCCCGCTTCCCGGCAGTAATAGTGGCTGAAGGTGTGGCTGCCAATTTCCTGCCCCGGCACGGCGGCAATTGTTTGCAGCAGCGAGGGAGCGTAAAAACAGGGCGCTTCCTGCTCGTTCTTCCCGATTTTCTCAAATTCCGGGTAAGCATTCAGCTTTTCATTGATGTAACCCGGCTTGTTTTTCGGGAAATAGCGGCAAATCTCCTCATAGTTTTCCGCAAAAAGGAAGCCCACGGCGGCCCAGGTGGCGTGGATGCCGTGTTTCTGGAACAGCTCCAGGAGTTTAGGAATGGCCTTTCTGCCGCCCAGAACGTTATCCTGATAGGTTTCCAGCGGACAGACATCCAGCATCCCCCAGAACAATTCAAAATCCAGTGAAACAATCAGCGTTCCCGGCATACGATCACTCTCCAAAATAGATCTCTTTCA
This sequence comes from Faecousia sp., assembly GCA_034113565.1. Lineage (GTDB taxonomy): Bacteria > Bacillota > Clostridia > Oscillospirales > Oscillospiraceae > Faecousia. Next base: position 48,329 of record JAXEXE010000045.1, on the reverse strand, counting down.
TTCGCTCGTGGATGGTTTTTTCGTCAAACAGCCCAGACCGCTCCGCCGCTGCCTGCCCCAGCGCCTTCCGCTTCTCCGGGGCGGCATACACCTTGGACAGCATTTGCGCCAGCGCTTCCGGCGAATTCTGGCAGAACAGGCCTGACACGCCGTCCTCAATCAGGTCGGTATTTCCCCGGATTTTCGTGCAGACAATGGGCATAGCGCTGCTCATGGCCTCCATCAGGGCAACGGACAGTCCCTCCCGGAAGGTCATGAACACGAACAGGTCACAGCAGCGGTACAGTTCCGGCGCGTCCGTGCGGTAGCCGAGGAAATGGACGTGGTCGGAAATCCCCAGTTCGGCAGCGCTCTTTTCCAGAGACTGCCATAGTTCCCCCCGGCCCACGATCAGGTAGTGCATCCGGGCAAATTCCGGCCGGTCTTTCAGGGCGGCAAGGGCTTTGAGCACGGTAATGTGGTTTTTATTGGGCGTCATTTCCGCCACCGTGAGCATCAGAAAATCCTCGTCAGAAAAGCCCAGCGACGCCCGCTTGGCCTGACGGTCAGTTTGCAGATTGCGGAATTTCCCGGTGTCGATGCCCACGCCGGGAACGTATTCAATTTGTTTGGCAGGAAGGCGCTTCTGTGCCCGGGCGTAGTCCTCCCGATTGATGGTGATGAGCACATCCGTAACCGGGGCGAGCAGCCGCTCAGGGGGATAGAACAAAAGCCAATACTGCAAAGGCGCGCCGGTGAAAAAGTGGAAGCCGTGGGCCGTATAAATCACCCGTGTGCCTTTCTTCCGTGCGTCCAGCGCCGCCAGCCGGGCAATCAGCGCGCCCACAGGGGTGTGACAGTGGATAATGTCATAGTGCTCCCGGTCAATGATTTCCTTGAGCATCTTGTATGCTTTCAGGTTCTTCGGCTTCCAGGGCATCCGCTCAAAGGGGATATCGTAATAGGTATCGCAGTAGGGAATCACGCAGCCCGATGGGTTTTCATAGTCATTCCGGGAGGCCACGGCAGTCTCCCAGCCCGCCTCCTGAAACAGCTTCAAATAGGGAATATGAAACTGCATAATGTGGGTTTTTACCACCGTCGCAACGAACAGAACCTTTTTCTTCATACTGTCCCGCCTCACATAGGGAAAAATGGTCACAATTTCACGCATATTATACATCTTTTCTTATGGAATTGCAAGCACAAGTAAAGCGGCCGGGCTGAGAAGCCCGGCCGCTGAGGTTTATATCAGCACTTTTCGCTGTTTTACCCGCAGAAGCATGAAAATGCCCAGAACCGCGCCCAGCGGCCAGCGGACAAACCACGCGTTTGGCAGCAGGAACACCACCGCCAGAACGGCGCAGAATGCCAGAGGATACACCGCCCACAGCTTCAGCGGGAAGGGATAGTCCTGTTTCCCCAAGTGGGATGCGTAAAGATGATGGAGCGTCAGCTGCAGGCCATGGGAAACCAGCGTCGCCACCGCCGCGCCCGCCATGCCCATGGCCTTAATGAGTACGTAATTGAGCACCAGATTCAGCAGCGACGAGGAAACGGTAATTACCGCCACCACCTTGGGCTTCTTGTGGTAATACTCAAAATTGACCGGGAAGGTGCACAGAAAGTTTACATAATATCCTGATACAAACAAGGGAATCAGCATGGTCGCCACCCAGAATTCCTTTGGTGCGTACACGTGGTACACTTCCGGCGCCAGCAGCAGAAAGCCGCAGGCCAGTATGGTAAACACCTCCAGAAAATTCCGGGATTTTGCCAGCATGGATTCCCGTTCCCCCGTCTTCATCTCCTCGAAGAAATAGGCGCACCAGATGTTGTTCAGGGCCTGAAACAGGATAAACAGGAAATTGGCAAAGTTCCAGGCATTGCCGTAGTAGCCCACTGCGGCGGTATTCATCAGGGCGTTCAGCATCAAAGAGTCCATCTGATTGAGAATCAGGTCGGACAGGTTGTGAAATACGGCGGGAAGCGCCAGAATCAGGCAGAATTTCCAATATTCCCGGTGGAAAAAGGTCTTGCCCCGCAGCAGGATGGCGATGCAGATACCGGTGCCCACCAGACCGTAGGACAGGGAATTGGCAATCACCCGGCCCATATACCGGGTCTCGTAGGGCATCTGCAGAATCAGGATAATTGCCAGCGCCAGCGGCACCAATGTCATCACGAGGGACAGAATCATGTTCCAGCCTGCCCGAAACTCGTAGACATTTTTCTTGTTCAAAAACTCCGTGCAGAAGGTGCCGAAGGCCTGAAACAGCACCAGCAGCACCAGCGCGGGCCGTAAATCCAGCAGGGCCGACACCGGTTTCAGAAACAGCAGCACGATGCCTGTGCAGATTCCGAAGGAAAGCACCGACAATGTCATGGCCGCAGACTGATAGCCCTTCTGCTGCGCCTGGGAATACTCCACCTTGGCGTTGGGCAAAGTGGTCTGGGTCTGCAGGGAAAACAGCACGGCAACAATGCTCACGGAGATGTTGTAGAGCTTCAGGCTGCCGTAGCCGCTGCCGCCCAGAAGACGGGCAAAGATCATACCCGTAAAGAAGGCGGAGCCTTTCAGCACCACGGTGCTGAGGATATTGAAAAAAGCGACGCGGTTTCGTTGTTTCATGGTTTCTCCAAATTACGCTCTGTGAAACACCGGGCGCAGCAGGTGGTACAGGTTCAGAATCAGCAGAAGATTCGTAACCCGCTGCTGGACACTCAGCCACGGGCAGGTCAGGATAAATTTCCAGTGTTTCGCCAGTTCCCAGCGGGCCTCACTGTACTGTACCCGGTAAGTTCTGCGGATATCCGGGGCGGCGTGGTCCAGCCGCAGCAGAATATGGTACAGGGAGTGCACCCGCAAAAATTCCGCCTGGGGGGCAAGCTTCGGATGATTCTTTCGGATATCCTCCAGAATAACCGCCGTATGCTGGGAATAATGGAAGGTTTTTTCTGTTATTCCCGCACCCTTGGAAATGCTGCCGGAGCGGTGGAAATAGTTGTAAAACGGGCGGTCACAGAGGACTGCCCGCCGGGCCTTCAGCGCCAGCCGGTAGGTCACCGGGATGTCCTCACAGGTTTTCCCCTCCGGGTAGCGGATGCCGTCAAACAATTCCCGGCGGTAGAGCTTGTCGCAGGCGCTGGAATCACAGTGGTCCCACAGGAAAATTCTGCCCGCCAGTTCTTCGCCGCTGATACATTCCTCCCGCTCCGGACACAGGCCACGGGTCTTCTCCCCCGTCCCGCCGTCCACATCACAGCGTCCGGCGCAGACCAGCTGGGCGTCGTACTTCTCCATTCGAGCCAGCATTTCGGCGTACATCTCCGGCTCGATCCAGTCGTCACTGTCCACAAAGCCGATATACTCGCCCGAGGCCAGATCCAGTCCGGCGTTGCGGGCGCTGCTGAGTCCCCCGTTTTCCTTGTGGATCACCCGGATTCTGGGGTCTTTTTCTGCATAAGCGTCGCAGATTCTGCCGGAATCATCGGCAGAGCCGTCGTCTACCAGAAGAATTTCCAGATTTTCACAGGTCTGGGCGAGGATGGAATCTACGCACCGGGGAAGCCAGGCCGCCACATTGTATACCGGCACGATGACGCTGATTCGCGGGCTTTGCTTCATGGTTCCCTCTCCTTCCCGGACAAAAGCCGGTAGATATCCAGCAGGTCGTGCAGATTCTTCTCCGGGTCATGGGTTTTCGCTGCGTGGCGGGATGCCTCCGCCCCCAGCGTTTCCGCCCGGTCTTCCATTTCAAAAATCCGGCAGATGTCATAGGCCAGCATCTCCGGGTCGGCGGAAGGGTAAAGGAATCCTTCCCTGCCGTGATTCAGCATGGTGCTGACACCGCCCACGTCCGCCGCCACGCAGGGCGTGCCCAAAAGCATGGCCTCTCCCAGAGAATTGGGGGAGTTGTCCACCGTGGAGGGCAGCGTAAACACATTCGCGCGCAGATATTGCTCCCGCATTCCCTCCGGTGTAAGCTTTCCCAGAAACGTGATTTTGTCCCCCAGCCGGTACCGCTTTGTCAGCTCCATCAGATATTTGTGGTAGCTGTCCCGGCGGAGCCTGCTTTTCAGGCTGCCGTCCAGAAAGCTGACCCCCGGTACTGCCAGCGTGGCATCCGGGTACTTACGCGCTACCTGCGCAAAGGCCTCCAGCAGATAATGGAAGCCCTTGATGGGATAGACGCAGCTGGAGGTAAAAATCCGGTGCTTTTCGCAATCAGCATAACGCCACTGGCCCGTATAGAAGGGTTCGCGCAGCGTCTCGTTGCAGAAATGATACTGCGCCTGTGGGGCCACGAATCCGGTACAGGCCCGATCCCAGTCGGTGCGCCCGATGATGTGATGGGTGATTTGCAGCGCCTTTGTCTCCATCTCCCCGCGAAGGGCATACTTTTTCTGCTGCTGCAAAATGTTGTCCTGCCGCAGAAAGTCCCGAAAAGTAAACCGCCGCTGCACGGCATAGGAAATGCCCTCCGTATAGTGCCGGGCGCAGGCAGTGCACAACCCCTGAATGCTGACCGCCGTCCGGTCCAGCAGCCCAGCTTTCTCGCAGGCCCGGAGCATTGCCAGCGTATGGGCATACTCCGTGCCCCAAATGTGAATCACATCCGGTTGGAAGTCCTGAAGCTCCTGCCGAAAAAAGGCTTCCATGGCGGGGTCATATTTATGCCTGTCCGGTCGGCGGAAGGTGGCGTAGCTGCATTTGTCATCCAGTTCGCCCCGGCCGGTTTCTTCCGGGTACAGCACCCGCATGGGGATGCCCGTGTTACGCAGATCGCTGAAGGCGTGATCCAGCCACCAGCCGCTGCCCGGCCTGCCGCCGGCAGCCTGCCGCACCTCGCTGGGCGCCACATTACACAGCCACAAAAGCCGCATCGGTTATCTCCCCTTCCGGTGTGTCAATTTCTCCTTACAGTCATAGAGCGCCTGTACGGTTTTAAAATAATACTTACTGAATTTTGGGCTTTTGGACAGGGAAACCCGCAGTTTCTGGAAGGTCAGGGCCATCATAAGCCTGTACTTTATCTGCTCACCTTTGGGGTAATAGGTATCCAGAAGCCGCTGCTGGTCCGCCCGGTTGCGCTGGATGTGCTTTTGATCCGCGCTTTCCCCGCCGCCCTGATAGTCGGCGATCACCGTGTCCAGGTACTTTGGCTCCACCTTTTTTTCGCAGACCAGATACCACAGCATCTCCCGGTCTGCCAGAATCCGGTAGGACAGGTCGTAGGGGCGCTGCTTAAGGACACCCGCCCGGTAAATGGTGGCCTGATGACAGATCATGGTGCGGTAGCAGGTCATCCGGGTCAGCCGCTTCGGGTAGGCCCGAACCTGTCCGGTCATCCGGTCAAAGCACTTGCCGTAGTACAGCGGCTCTCTTTGTTCGCCAATGCCCTCCGCAATGCTTTGCAGGACATCCGGGCTGTAGAACCAGTCGCCGCAGTTCATGAAAATCAGGTAGTCTCCCCTTGCTTCCGCAATGCCCTGATTCATGGCATCGTAGATGCCCGCATCCTGCCGGGTCACCACCCGGATTCTGGCATCCTTCGGGAGTTTTTCCAGACTTCCGTCTTCGGAGCCGCCGTCCTTGACGATGATTTCAAAATTCTCATAGGTCTGGCTCAGCGTGCGCGCCACCGTGTCAAGGAGTCCCTGTCCGGCGTTCAGGCACACTGTGATAATGCTGAACTGAATCATGGCCTATTTCCTTTCCCCCACAAACGCCAAATGGGCCTGCACCATTTTCTCAATCGTGCAGCCCTGAATTTTCCGCAGGGATGCCCGTCCCATGGCTTCCATGTCGGATGCCAATACCCTATTCAGCCGGTCGCTCAGGGCCTGAGCATCGTCAATGGGCACCAGATAGCCATTGACACCATTTTCCACCAGTTCCATTCCCGCCACGCACTGCTCCGTAGTCACCACCGGCAGTCCGCAGGCCATGGCCTCGTTCACCACCAAGCCCCAGATATCCTCCCGGGTGGGCAGGCAGAACACATCCGCCGCCCGGTAGAATTCCGTCAGCTGCTCCTTCGGACGGAAGCCAAGAAAATGGACCTGCTCCAATCCCAGCTCCTGACGCAAAGCCTGATAGTGCTCGGTGGCCTCGCCGCCTACGATGTAGATGCCAACCTCCGGGGGCAGCGTCTTTGCCGCGTGGAGCAGCACATCAAAGCCCTTACGCCAGATAAACTGCCCCACCGCGAGAATCATTTTTTCCTCCGGGATATTCAGCCGGCGGCGCAGCTCCCGTTTTTCTTCCCTCGTGGGCACGTCCGGCAGAATATCCGCCGCAAACAGGGAAGAAAAAGGGTATTCGGTAATTTCGTCGGGGTCAGCGCCGTAATGGGCCAGGAATTCCGTGGGATACCTGCCGGAGCTGAGCCAGCCGCTGGGAAGCCGCACAAGGAACCGCTTGATGCGGTAGCGCAGTCCGCTGCTCTCCCGGATCAGGCCGCCGTCAATTTCCATGTAGAAGGGAATCCGAAGCAGCCGCATCCAGAGCATAGCGAGAATCACCGTCGGGGAGGAATACCCCGCCACGATGATGGCGTCATAGTCCCGCTTCAGCCACCGCAGGACACCAAAGCACACCGGCTTTCTGCCACGGCCCACCGCGCCGCCCAGCTGGACGCTGCGGAAGCCACCCTGGCCTTCCTCAAACCACTGCTCGTCCCGGTGGGTAAGCTGCCCCCTCCGGTCAGAGTACAGCACCGTGACCTGCGCCGCCTTTCCCAGTTCGTCAAAGAAACGAACCCGGTAGGGAGAGGCGTAATTGGTCAGAAACAGGATTCGTTTCATCCGTTCACATCCTTATTCTCCAAAATCAATTTCTACAATCTGATGCCGGTTTTCCCGGCTTCCCTCCGGTGGAGGATTTCTATAGTCGCCGTAATGGTTGGTCAGATACGCGTCATAGTCCTTGGGGCCCGGGAAGGTCACGCCCTCGAAGGTGTAGGGTGCCAGCATCTCACACCACTCCTGCCGGAAAAAGGTGGGCCTTGGCCGCCCGCTCTGCTCCAGAAGCACGCCGCTCTCCGGGAAGGACACCGCCAGCACGTCATAGGCCCGGGCCAGTTCCTTATGAGAAACGAACATCGCTTTTAACTGGTAGTACAGGTATCCGATCCGCTTCTTCCAGAGAATCCGCCCCTGCTCCATCCACGGCTGATAGCCGCATTTCATCAGCATCATCCGGGCCATGGGCATGAGCTTTCGCACCAGTACCTGCTGCGCTTCCTTCCCGGCAGGCGCGTTATCAAAGGGAAAAATGTCCACATAAAAGCCTTTTTCCCGCATTTTTGTGTTCTTTTTGCCTTCGAGATACACGGTATTGCGCTTCATCACCTTGGCAAAGGGCAGGCCGTAGCCGGCGTCCAGATCCCAGGTTTCCAGACAGTATTCCGGTTTCAGTGCCGTGGGCGCAACGCGGCAGAATTTCTCGTAATCTGCCCGGAGCATCCCCATGTCCATGTCGTCGTCCCAGGGAATGAAGCCCTGATGCCGGACAGCCCCCAGAAAGGTGCCGTCGGAAAGAAAGTAGCGGATGTCGTTTTCCTCGCAGACCCGTTTGATTTCCACAGCGATTTCCAGCAGGGTCAGCTGGACCCTGCGCAGCAGCTCCTGTTCCATTTACGCCTCCTTTTTCCTGAAAAGCGGCAGCCCCCGCTCGGTCAGCGCCATAACGGGGAACAGCCAGAAAAACACATCAGCAACCAGATTCTGGGTATTGAAGGACATGAGGAAAATCAGCAGCAGAACGAGATTTCCGAGAACGTTCCGCTCCTTTTTCCACAGCAGCGCAATCCAGGAAATCAGATGCAGCACGCCGCCGGCAATGCCCGCAATGGCGAACAGAATCAACGTAGAGCTGGTATTGTGATTGGTTCCGTGAAGCACCGGGGCAATCTTCGCGCCCAGCAGCGGATGGTCAAGGAACATCCGAAGGTCGGTCATCAGGGCGCTGGTGCGGTCAACGGAGGAATCCGAAGGGGTGGTGAGCCGCAGGAACATATCGTACAGCTCATACAGCGGCGACAGGACAAAATCCGGCTTTTGGGATTCTATCAGCACCGCCGCCACCACTGCCAGACCCGCCGCCACACAGCCAATTCCCACCCAGCGGCCTGCTTTTGTGCGGTAATATTTTTTGTCCAGATAGACAAACACCGCGAACAGGCCCAGTTCCGCGAAGCCGCCGATGGAGTAGGTGGAAAGCATGGTCACCGCCAGCAGAATGCTGAAAATCCAGCGGCTCCTCTCTTTTTCCCACTGCACATGGTAGTGGTTCAGATACAGCCCCAGCAGCAGGAAAAACTGGTACACCCCCGGCTCCCGGAAAATGCCGAAATTCCGGTGCCAGAACATATGATCCACCGCAAAGCACAGGCCGTAGTCAAAGAACACCATGCCCGCGTCATTGGTTCTGGTGGAGGGGCGGGGCACAATGCCCGCATAGCCCAGCTTCCGCAGGACATAGGTGCAGATCAGCGCGTATACGCTGAGCAGGGTCAAAGTTACCACATAGTACTTGGCCACCCGGCCCGTATCCGTAAAAAAGGTCAGAAACACCGGGAAAATCAGGCACAGAAGGATGCTGAAATACATCATCTGCCAGTCCCGTTTCAGGACCATCACCGCGATCAGCAGCAGCGCAAAGCCCAGTATCAGGCCCAGCCGCCTGTCCGTTACAATCTGCCGCAGATTCCGGCGGTTGTACAGGACAAATACCAGGCCCAGCAGCCCCATAAGGGCCAGCATCAGAAACTGGGATTTGTAAAAGCCAACCACAATGGAGGTAATCAGCGTGTCCCTGGCCAGCAGCAGCATGGCAAACAGAAACAGGCCGAAGGCAGCGGCTGTCCAGCGGTTTTTGGGAAATGGGTATTGCTTCACTTGGTTTCCTCCCCTGCTATCTTCATGATGGCATCGCGCAGATGCTCCGGGCCCCGCTGCACCGCCACGCCGCCGAAGGAGGCGGCCACCTCTTCACAGGCGGTGTCCTGATAGACGATGGTTTTGGTGCCGCAGCAGGCGGCTTCCAGCACCGTCATGCCGAAGGTCTCCTCGGTGCTGGGGCAGACGAACACATCCGCCTCGGAATAGGCCTGCACCAAAAGCCCAATATTGTCGGTTCTGGGCAGGCCCAGAATCTCCTTCGGAAGGGTTTCCAGCTGTTTTGGGTTCAGGCCAATGAGCACAATCTGAAACCGGGTATCCAGCATCTGCGACAGGGCCAGAAAATCCTTTAACCCCTTGCGTTCCTCCCAGACGCTGGCTACGCCCAGAATGACGAATTTGTCTTCCAGACCGTGGCTGCGGCGGAAGTTGCCGGGGGTGGGCCGGAAAATGTCCCGGTTCACCTGATTTTCCATAACCTCCACCGGGTAGTCCCTGAGGAAGCTCTTTTTCACCCGGCCCTCCAGCCAGTGGGAAGGCACCGTCAGGGTCAGGTTGGGAATACCGGTGAATAATTGGCGTTTCTTTTCATAATTACGCCGGCTGTTGTCCAGAAGGAGGCTTTCCGGATAGGTGCGCTTCTGGGGACAGCTTTGGCAGCCGGTCTGCCATTTCTCGCACTGAATGTAGTCAAAATACACGCAGTGGCCGGTAAATGCCCAGCAGTCGTGGAGCGTCCAGACAATTTTCTTCCCGCAGGTGCGAAGATAGGAAAACAGCTCCCCGACATGGATGTAGTAGCCGTGGACATTGTGCAGCCAGATCACGTCCGGGTCGTATTCCCGCACCCATTTGAGGAAAGCACGGGTCGCCCTCTTTGAGCCGAACCCGGTGTTGTCCAGCAGCTGGCTTTCCAGCGCGTGGCAGTTTACGTCAAAATCCGAACCGATTTTCACCGTCTGAATATCGTCACAGCCGGTTTTCATTCGTCCGTAGGCGAGGACGCAGGAGTGTCCCTGAGCAGTCAGTTCCCGGCATTCGTCCGCCGCGATGCGGCCGGTGCTGCCGTAGCCCGCCACGGTGTTGATAAACAGGTACTTCACTGCGCTCACCTCCTGAAAATCAATATTTTCTCCAGACCATCTTGTCCACCACGCCGGTGTAGGACTGGATGATCTTCACCACCTTGGAGGATACGTTTTCTTCAATGTAATCGGGCACCGGAATGCCGTAATCGCCGTTCCGGTTCATCTCCACAGCGGTGTCCACCGCCTGCAAAAGATGCCCTTCGTCGATGCCCGCCAGCACGAAGCAGCCCTTGTCCAGAGCCTCGGGACGCTCCGTGGAGGTGCGGATGCACACCGCCGGGAAGGGATGGCCCACGGAGGTGAAGAAGCTGCTTTCCTCCGGCAGGGTGCCGGAATCGGACACCACCGCAAAGGCGTTCATTTGCAGGCAGTTATAGTCGTGAAAGCCCAGCGGGGTGCTCTGAATCACCCGCCTGTCCAGCTGGAAGCCGGTGGCTTCCAGCTGCTTCTTGGAGCGGGGATGGCAGGAATACAAAATGGGCATATCGTATTTCTCCGCCATAGCGTTGATGGCACTAAACAGGGAAAAGAAATTTTTCTCGGTGTCGATATTTTCCTCCCGGTGAGCGGACAGCAGAATGTATCTCCCCTTCTCAAGGCCCAGACGTTTATGCACATCGGATGCTTCGATTGCCGCAAGATTCGCGTGCAGCACCTCTGCCATGGGGGAACCGGTGACGTAGACCCGCTCCTTGGGCAGGCCGCACTCGTGGAGGTACTTCCGGGCGTGCTCGGAATAGGCCAGATTCACGTCGGAGATGATGTCCACAATCCGGCGGTTGGTCTCCTCCGGCAGGCACTCGTCCTTGCAGCGGTTGCCCGCCTCCATGTGGAAGATGGGAATGTGCAGTCGTTTCGCCGGGATGGCGGACAGGCAGGAGTTGGTGTCACCAAGAATCAGCATGGCGTCAGGCTTTGTCTGCGCCATGAGCTTGTAGGAGCAGTTGATGATGTTTCCGACGGTAGCGCCCAAATCGTCGCCCACCGCGTTCATGTACACCTCCGGGTCGGCAAGGCCTAAATCCCGGAAGAAAATACCGTTGAGATTATAGTCGTAATTCTGCCCGGTGTGGGCCAGAATGCAGTCAAAATACTGCCGGCACTTGTTGATGACCGCCGCCAGCCGGATGATCTCCGGGCGGGTGCCCACAATGATTAGCAGCTTCAATTTGCCGTTATTTTTGAAAGATATGTCGGAATAGTCCAGCTTCATTTCCATTACTCTACCACCTCAAAGAAAGTGTCTGGGCGCGCGGGGTCAAAGCGCTCGTTGGCCCACATCAGGGTCACAAGGTTCTCTGCATCAGACAGGTTAATAATGTTGTGGGTATAGCCGGGCAGCATATGCACAGCCTGAATTTTGTCCCCGGAAACTTCAAAATTCAGCACTTCCTCCGTGCCGATCTTCCGCTGCTGGATAAGGCCTTTCCCGGAAACCACGATGAAAAATTCCCATTTCGTGTGGTGCCAGTGCTGGCCCTTGGTGATGCCGGGTCCCGAGATATTCACGCTGAACTGGCCGCAATTCTCGGTTTTCAGCAGCTCCGTAAAGCTGCCCCGGGCATCCACATTCATTTTCAGGGGGAAGATGGTCTTTTCCTTGGGAAGATAGGAAAGGTAGGTGGAGTACAGCTTTTTGGCAAAGCTGCCGTCCGGGATTTCCGGCATGAGGAGGGTCTGGGGTTGCGCCTTGAAGCTGTCCAGAAGGGAGACAATTTCCCCCAGCGTGACCTTATGGGATACGGGAGCGGCGCAGTAGCGGCCCCCATCCGTCAGGACGGTGGTCAGGCCCTCAAATTCACAGTGGTGCTCTTTCCCCTCCAACGCGTCCAGCAGTTCCGTCACCAGATCGTCGATGTACAGCATTTCCAGTTCCACCGCCGGGTCGCTGACGGAAATGGGCAGGTCGTGGGCGTAGTTATGGCAGAAGGTGGCAACCACGCTGTTGTAATTGGGGCGGCACCACTTGCCGAACAGGTTGGGAAAGCGGTACACCAGCACCTTGGCGCCGGTTTCCTCGCCGTAACGGAAGAACAGCTCCTCCCCTGCCTTCTTAGACAGGCCGTAGCCGCCTTCCGCGTAGCGGCCCACCAAGGTGGCCTGAATGGAGGAGGACAGCATGACGGGGCAGGTGTTATTGTACTTTTTCAGGGTATCCAGCAGGGTCGAAGCAAAGCCGAAGTTTCCCTCCATGAATTCCTCCTGCTCCTTGGGGCGGTTTACCCCAGCAAGGTTGAACACAAAGTCTGCCTTTTGGCAGGCTTCCTCCAAAAGGGAGGCGGGAGAATCCTTATCATACAGGAAAATTTGCCCGATGGACAGGCCGGGCCGGGTTCTGTCCGTGCCGTTTTGCAGGCAATGAAGAGCCGCACTCAGGTTTTTCCCCACAAATCCCGCGGCGCCGGTGATCAGAATATTCATGGTCTGCCCTCCTGTTTCTCAGCGCTCCTGCTTCATGGCTTCCAGCTCTTCCCGGATGTAGACGAGGGACAGAAGCTTCTGCTTCACCTGCTCCACGTCCAGAAGCTGGGTATTGTTGGAATTGAACTCCGTCAGGACGTTGCGCTCCACATCGCCTACCCGGAAGTATTTGTCGTAGTTTAAGTCCCGCTTGTCGCAGGGAACCCGGTAGAAGTCCCCCAGGTCAATGGCGTGGGCGCACTCCTCGTTGGTCAGCAGCGTCTCGTACATCTTCTCGCCGTGGCGGATGCCGATGACCTTGATTTCGTGACCGGGGTGGAACAGCTCCGTCACCGCCTGGGCCAGCACCGCGATGGTACAGGCCGGGGCCTTCTGCACCAGAATATCGCCGCTGGTGCCGTGCTCGAAGGCAAACAGTACCAGATCCACCGCTTCCTCCAGCGACATGATGAACCGGGTCATATTCGGCTCGGTGATGGTGATGGGGTTGCCCGCTTTGATCTGATCGATCCACAGCGGGATCACGCTGCCCCGGGAGCACATGACGTTGCCGTAGCGGGTGCAGCAGATTTTGGTAGCCTCGGGGGACACGGTGCGGGACTTCGCCACGATCACCTTTTCCATCATGGCCTTGGAGGTGCCCATGGCATTGACGGGGTAGGCCGCCTTGTCGGTGGACAGGCAGATTACGGTTTTTACCCCTGCTTCAATGGCGGCGGTCAGCACATTGTCCGTGCCGAATACGTTGGTTTTCACCGCCTCCATGGGGAAAAACTCGCAGGAGGGCACCTGCTTCAGGGCGGCGGCATGGAAGATGTAGTCCACACCGTGCATGGCGTTCTTCACGGACTGGATGTCCCGGACGTCTCCAATGAAGAATTTGATTTTATTCGCCGCTTCCGGCAGCTTGGCCTGAAATTCGTGGCGCATATCGTCCTGCTTTTTCTCGTCCCGGGAAAAAATGCGGATTTCAGCGATGTCCGTGTTCAGAAAGCGGTTCAGCACCGCATTGCCAAAGGAACCGGTGCCGCCGGTAATCATCAGGGTTTTATTGGCAAAAATGCTCATAGTCTTCTCTCCTAAGCCTGCCCCAGCAGCTCCCGGAACAGGGAAATATATTGCTTTGTACAGATTTCTTCAGTGTATTTTGTCTCATAAAGCCGCCGGCAGGTAAGGCGCATCTGCTGTAAGCTCTGTGGGTCCGCTTTCATTCCCCGGATGTACTGTGCCAGAAGTCCCCCCTCGCCGTTTCGGACCCAGCGGCCCGCGCCGGCTTCAATATCCGAGACAATGTCCCCCTCGTCCATGACCGCCAGCAGCGGGATACCCTGCATCATATAGCTGTAGGTTTTGCTGGGAACGCACAGGCCCGTGGCTCCGGGCACCAGCGTCACCAGCGCGCAATCGCTGATTTCCAGTGCGTCCTGGAAATCCTGCCCGTGGAGGAAGGGATAGACGGCAATGTTCTCAATACCCTCCGCTTGAACCGTCTGCTTCAGCGTCTCCATTTTGTTGCCGTGCCCGGCGAACAGGAAGAACACGTCCTCGTCCTTTAGTTCCCGCACCGCCTGCAAAATGGTCTGCATATCCTGCATGGTGCCCATGTTGCCGAAGTAGGACACGGTAAACCGGCCCTTCGTCACTTCCCGGAAGGGGTTATCCGCCCGTTTCCCGGTGATAGGGCCGTGGTCGGCGTACCAGTTTGGGATGACCTTTACGGCGTTTTCGGGATAGTCCCGGTGATTTAAAATGTAGGTCTTCATCTCGCTGGACAGGGCCACAATCCGGTCCGCCCGGCGGCAGATACAGCGGTTGATGTGATTCATCAGCCGGCAGATTGGGTTCCCTTCCCCCAGCGTCTGCGTCACCGTCGCCACCTCGGGGTACAGATCGTAGGCCACGAACACCAGCTTCGTTCCGAACAGTGCCTTTGCCCAGGAGACAATCCAAGGCAGAACCGGCGGGTTGGAATAGACCACAACGGCGCGATAGTTTTTGAATCTTGGCAGATTCAGCAGCACCATAAAGGTAAAGGAAAAATAGTTGACAATGCGCCCCAGAAAACCGGAGCGATCCATCTGAATGTATTTGAGGCGCTGGATGTGAATTCCCTCCACCGTCTCCCGGACGGGAATACCGGAACCGTCCAGATATTCTCTGGGGTAGCCGCACAGCACGTCCACGGAGTACCCCGCCGCCTTCAGCGCCTTTGCCGTGTCGAAGGGAAGCTGGGCCGAGGAAATATACTCGGGGTAAAAAAACTGGCAGGCAAACAGAATATCCTTTTTCTTTTTCATTGGCTGACCCCCTCCGTCTCCAAAATGGATTCGTCAAAGGTTTTTACGCAGTAGCTTTTGGTATAATCGCTTAAGGCCCGGTCATAGCACAGGCTGCCGAAGGCCTTGTCTACCATGCCTGTCAGGGGCGCGAGCAGCTTCAGCGCCCAGCCAAGGCCACGAACCATCAGGAGCCCGTGACCGTTTGCGTGGGCGATGCGGCTGACCATATCGGAAGTCGAAACATATTCCGCGTTCTGGGGGCAATATAGACCGTCGGCCCCGTCCTCCACCAGCAGGCGGATAAACTCGCACAGATTGTCGATATACAGCATGGAACGTTGATTTTCCACCAGAGGAAAGACCGGCAGCTTTTTTGCCAGCTTCGAAAGGGTCTGGTAGTTGCCCTTGCAATCTTTTCCGTAAATCATGGGCGGGCGCAAAATAGCAACCTTGAAGTATTCGTCCCGGAGGGCGGCAAGCCCTTCCTCCGCCTTTGCTTTGCTGATGCCGTAATTGTCAACAGGGTGAAGGGGGGTATCCTTTGTAATGGTGACGGTTTTGCCCACCGGGGCATGAAGGCCGTACACACTCTCGGTGCTTAAGAAAAGGAATTGGCCCACGCCTTCCTCTTTGGCCTTTTGGGCCACCTCCACGGTGAGCCGGTGGTTCACCCGGTCATACAGCTCCGCCTGGGCAGGGTCAGCCTTGGATTGGGGCTGGTGGACGATGCCCGCAGCGTGAAGAACCGCGTCGTAACCCTGAAAGGAATGCTCCCGCCAGCCCTCAGCGCGCAGGCTGAGCGTTTCCACCTGATAATCCTCCGGCCGCTGCTCCAGCCAGGCCTTCACATGCAGGCCGATATAGCTTCCCGCGCCGGTAATCAGAATCCGCTTCATTGCTCCTTTTTCTCCTTCTCCAACTGACCGGTGCCGCCCTCCACCACGCCGTCGGACCGCAGCACGGACAGAATCGTACCGAAAAAGCACCGGCAGTCGAACAGGAAGCTGATTTTTTCCACGTACTCCCCGTCAAACCGAGCCTTTACGTCAATGGGCAATTCATCCCGTCCATTGATCTGTGCCCAGCCGGTGAGACCCGGACGCAGGTCGTTGGCGCCGTACTTGTCCCGCTCGGCAATCAGATCAAACTGGTTCCACAGAGCAGGCCGGGGGCCGATAATAGACATTTTACCTGTAAAAATCTGAAAAATCTGGGGAAGCTCGTCCAGCGAAGTCCTGCGCAGCACCTTTCCCACGCGGGTGATGTACTGCTCCGGATTTTCCAGCAGATGGGTGGGCACGTCCCTTGGCGTGCTGCACTTCATGGTGCGGAATTTCAAAATCTCAAAGTGGGTCTTGTGAATACCCACCCGCTTCTGCCGGAAGAATACCGGGCCGGGATCGTCCAGCTTGATGGCGAGACCGATGAGCAGGTACACGGGAGACAGCACCACGATGGCGCAGCCCGACAGGAGCACATCCAGCAGCCGTTTTCCATACTTCTGATACATGAAAAATCCTCTTTTCCGGTTAAACTTCCAGCTTCTGCTTATAGGTTGGCACAATTTCCGCCACAATATCCTTCATATTGCTGACCTCTGCCTTGCAGGCCTTGTCAAGCATTTCCAGCTGCTGGCGAAATTTTTCATCGTCCATTTCGATGGGCTTGCCGATGTGAATGAGCTTGTTCGCCGTCTCCTGCATGCCCTCTTCCTTCATGAGCAGCTCCTCATAGAGCTTCTCGCCGGGCCGCAGGCCGGTGTACACGATCTTGATGTCCACATCCGGCTCGTAGCCGCTGAGACGGATCATGTTTCGTGCCATGGTGTCGATCTTCACAGGCTCTCCCATGTCCAGCACGAAAATCTCGCCGCCTTTGGCGTAGTACCCCGCCTGAAGCACCAGACTCACAGCCTCGGGAATGGTCATAAAATAGCGGATAATGTCGGGATGGGTCACGGTGACCGGGCCGCCCTCCTCGATCTGCTTTTTAAACAGCGGAATCACACTGCCGTTGCTGCCCAGCACGTTTCCGAACCGCACCGCCACAAACTCGGTCTTCGACTCCCGGTTCATCATCTGCACCACCATCTCGCACAAGCGCTTGGAGGCGCCCATGATGTTGGTGGGGTTCACCGCCTTGTCCGTGGAGATCAGCACGAACCGCTTGACGCCATACTTGGCGGCGGCCTTTGCCAGCTTATAGGTGCCGAAGACGTTATTTTTTATCGCCTCATTGGGGCTGTCTTCCATCAGGGGCACGTGCTTGTGGGCAGCGGCGTGGAAAATCAGATCCGGCTGATACCTGCCCACCACGGATTCCACCCGGTTGGTGTTGCGCACGGAACCGATGAGAACCACAAGGTTCAGCTCCGGGAAATTCCGCTTCAGCTCCATCTGAATATCGTAGGCATTGTTCTCGTAAATGTCAAAGATAATCAGCTGCTTCGGCCCCGCCCCGGCAATCTGCCGGCACAGCTCGCTGCCGATGCTTCCGCCGCCGCCGGTGACCAGCACCACTTTTCCGTGGATGTAACCGAAAATCTCCTCCAGATTGACCTGAATAGGGTCCCGGCCCAGCAGGTCCTGAGGGTCCACCCGGCGCAGCTTGCTGACGCTGACGTCACCGTTGACCATCTGGAAAATACCCGGAAGCAGCTGAACCTCACAACCGGTGGTAGTGCAGATGTCCAGAATCTCCTTGCGGGTCTTTGCACTGCAGCTGGGAATGGCAAAAATGATCTTACTGATTTTATACTGCCTGACCATCTCCGGGATATCATAGCGATTGCCCACGATGGGTGCGCCGCACAGGCGTTTGTTCAGCTTCACCGGATTGTCGTCAATGACACAGGACAGGTGGTCCTTCACGAAGTCGCTGTTGTTGAACTCCAGCGCCAGCGCCCGGCCCGCGTCCCCAGCGCCGATGAGCATGACATTTTTCACCCCGGAGGCATGGGTCATATGGCTGATTTTTTTCTGGGCCGTTCTCCAAAGGCGGTAGGAAAACCGAATGGCAACGGTGCATACGAAGCTGATCAGATACCCAACCACCATACTGGCACGGGGCATCAGGAAGCCGTCAAAGCGGAACAGTGTCACACCAAGCACCGCCAGTACCAGATAGGCGCCGATGATGCGAAAAACCTCGGAGGTGCTTACAAAGGCCCAGATACTGCTGTATAGCCGGAAGCACACAAACACCACCACGGTAATGGCGCACCAGGGGCCGATGGCGGAAAGGAAGCCCGCCAGATGCTCCGCGCGGATCTCCTGAAAGGAAAAGTCGTAGCGAAACCACAGGCCAAGGAAAAAGGAACCCATGGTGGTGACCACGTCCAGTGCCATAATCAGCAAAACTTTGGACAATACCGTTATATTCAGGAAACCGGGTCTTCTGATTTTCATTTCCATTCATCCTTTCCTTTATTTTGCCGGCACCTGGGCCGGCATCCCTATTTTCTGCACATTTCAGCTTATTATAACACATTGTGCCGAATACAGCAAGCAATAGTTTCCGCACGGAGGATGGATACATGATGATACTTCACTTTTAATACCATTAACCATTTGGTTTTATCAGATAGACACCGCCTGAAGCCGTTGTTGTCTCGTTATGATCTTCATGTAGAAAACTCAATAAAAAACCCACATAATTTGCACACTTGTCAGAGCATGCAAATTATGTGGGTGTCACAGTACAGAAGCACTGTGAACTTTTCTGCGACTGTTACATCGCTTGTTTCACTGGACACGATGCCATTTTACAGCATATCCAGTCTTCCGATTTCCTCAGAGCTGCTGATTAAGCGCTCCCGATTGCGGCGCTATACCGTCGCCGGTACGTCTGTGATCTCAGCAACAAGCATCGCATCAGGCAGCTGGTTCCGTTCTTCACCATCCAGAGACACGGAAACGGTGCAGTCCGCATTCTGTGGGTCCACTGTAATGATGTAGGAGCCATTTTCAAGCTCTGTCAGATGGATCATGACCACGCTGTCTCCGGTTTGGAACATCAGCCACTCATAGCCAAGAGCGATCATCATGCGGACGGTTCCCGCATTCAGGTGCAGATGTCTCAGCTCATTGGTAACGGATACGCCGTCTTCATCCAAAGCCCAGATGTACAGGACGTTTCCTTGCACCGCATCCAGTCCACTGCCGCGGATGGCCACCATACGGCTGCCGCCCACTTCCTTCAGGGTCAGGATACTGTCGTGCAGTTCCACAGGACGCAGACTCATGAACGCATAGGGTACAAAGCGGAAGTCCGCATCGCTGACGATTCTGCCGAAGCCAAACACAGACTCAGACTTTGCCTCCTCCTCATCTGCTACCGGTCGATAGAGATTCCGAACATAAATCAGACCGTAAGCCGTGCTGATATTGATTCTTCCGGGCACATGGATCAGCAGCGGCTTCTTTGCCGTACCGATATTGCCCAGGACATCCATGTCCAGTGAGTTGGCCCAAATGTGTTCCGGTCTGCCTTCCCCTGCAAAGATATCACCGTTGACCTCAAGTTCTACATGCTGACCACGGATATGATCGATGGTCACGTCCTTGAGGAAGTTGATGTAGATGTCTCTGCCGTCTGCGGTAATGCGGTCAGTGTCAACAATCAGGGGATTCACTTCCGTGCCGATATCCTTGTTAGCAGGAACCGTGATGATCAGATTGCCCGCCGTGATGTTGGCAGTGCCGTCGGCCTTGGTGCCGGCAGTGATCGCGCCGTTTGCGCTTAGATCCAGCTGCCCCTTTACAGTCAGGTCATCCACCCGGAGATCCCCGGAGTTGCTGATCTGCGCATCGCCGGAAGCAGTACCGCTGATGCTGTTCACATCCGTCTCCACCTGCACATCGCCGCCAAGGGCGTTGATGTCCAGATTGTCGCCGGAAATCACGCTGTCGGAGGTAATGCCGCCGGTGCTGCCCAGCGCCAGCTTGGCATCTTCCGGATTGGTGATCGTGCCGATGTGCATATCGCCTCTCTCGGACAGGTTTACATCCCCCTCAGCGGAGACATTCGTCTTGCCGCCCACCTCGGTATCCAGAGCATTGCTGCCGGTACCGATGGCGCCGCCTGCGATGAGGTTCAGATCTCCGCCTGTCTTAATGGAAGGATCCTCTGCATTGGCTTTCTCAAGAGCCGCATCTGCTGCATCCTGAGCTTCCTTGGCTGCATCGTTCAGCTTCTGTGCCTTCTTCGCTGCCTCGTCTGCGATGGCACGCTGGGCCTCTGCCTCGGCCTTGGCCTGATCGGCAATTTCCTGTGCCTTGTCGGCAGCTGCCTTGGCAAGCTTCAGCTGATTCCGCAGAGCGTTCACGTTGGCATCGGGATTCTTCGCCAAAGCATCGTCAATCTTCTGCTGGATTTCTTCGGCACGCTCAGCAGCTTCCTTGGCAAGATTTGCCTTGTCTGCGGCAACCTTCTCAATGCCTGCTGCATATTCATCCAGAACATCTGCTTCCGACTGAGCTGCGTCTGCCAGGTTCTTGGCATCGTCAGCCTTCTTCTGGCTGTCTGCCGCATCTGCAATGGCGTCGTCATTGGTATCGGTGATGCCGCCATCTGCGGTGATATTGGCGTTGCCGCCGGAGACCACAGAATCGATGGCCAGATCGCCGTCAATTTCTTCCACGGTAACATCCCCGCCGCCAATTGCCTTCAGACTACCGGAGCCGGTATCGCCTGCTGCGGTATCCAGTCTCAGAGGCTGCTCGGCTGTGCCGATGCTACCGCCCGCGTTCAGCGCGATATTATCGCCCGAAACCAGAGAACTGTCGTCCGCAGCCTGCATATCGCCCTTCGCGTTGACAGAAACGTTGCCGCCTGCCACAATGTTACCGATGGACATATCGCCGGTGCCGCCTGCGCTGCTGATGGTGTTGTCAACAGTCAGATTCTTATCGCCTGCGATATTCAGCTTGCCCGTCTGAGAATCTGCGGTAATGCTGAGGTTTTCCGTTGTGCTGACATTGACATCACTTTCTGCGGAAGCTGTCATGTGGTTGTCAATCAGTACAACAATGGGTGCATCCTCCGTACCGATATACCCATCCTCGGAAATGACGATGGCATTTTCCGCCGTAATATTGGGCGTTCCAGCTGCCTTTTCTGCATCCGTGCGCACATCGGTGACATTGCCGGGTGTCAGGATAGATACCATGCCTGCACCATCCAGAATTCCCAGGCCGGTGTTTCCGGTCTGTTCTGCCAGGAAGATGTTGCCATCGGTACCGTTCTTGCCCTGGGCCACGGCATCCAAACGCTTGGCAGCTGCCAGGTCATCGAGACGGGCCCAGTCGTAGCTAAGGCCAACATCCATGACCCAGACGGTTGTCTTGTTTCCTCCCGCATCGATAACGGTCTTTCTGTGCACACCGTTATCGCTGGTCAGGGTTACGGTCACGCCGGGTTCTTCCTCCACCTGCTCCACATTCACGGGGCTGTCCTGAGTGCCGATATTCTCGGATGCACGCAGGTTGACATTTTCGCCGGTGATATTGGCACCGGAGCCTGCGGAGAGGATGCTGCCGTCCTGCACGTCAATGCTTACGTCTCCGCGCTCGGACTTGATGTTCTCTGCGGTGAGATCGCTGTCACCGGTAACGGTGAGGTTGATATCGCCGTCATTGTAAATCGTGGTGTTGCCGGTGCTGACGCCGATTTCCACATTGAAAGCTCTGGGGTCGGTGTCGCCGGTAGGAACGATGTCTGCTTCTGCGGGGATTCCGTTCTCGCGGATGGCCTGCTGGTAAAGTGCCTCACGCTCTTCGTCAGTAAGCAGATCATTGACCAGCTGATCCAGATCAACGAAGGGGCTTCCCTCAACCTGGCCACTCAGCTGCGTATCCAGCAACAGTGCAAAGAGCTTCTTCTGACCATTTACGTCAGTTCCCATCATCGCACTGTAGACAGAATCCGCATTTTCGCTGTTCTTCAGGATAGAGGCAATGACCGATTCTGCCTTAGCGGGAGCCAGCAGGTTCTCCTTCTGCTTATCCGTAAGGCCTTCCAGCATTCCCAAGCTGTTCAGCAGCTCTTCCCGCTTCTCATCGCTGATGATTTCTGCCAATACCTTGCCGGTGAGTTCGTTACCCAGCATACCCATGACCACGGTCTTATCCAGAACGCTGTTCAGGGTATTGGTTCCATTAACGAACCGATCTGCCAGAGCTTCCGTCTCCGGGATTTCAAACTCGGTCTGGACGTTCTTATCCGCGATGTGGTTCAGCTTGTCGCCCTGCAGGTTCTCCTTGCCGGTGGCAGGATCCCGGGCCAGGAACTCGTTGATCTTCGGGTTATCCACGGTGGTGACGAAGTAGCCGGTCAGCAGGTTGTTCTCGCTGCTGAGCCAGGTCTCGTTGTACTTACCGGTTTCGGAATCGAAGGAAGTGGAATCCGCCAAGATCAGCTCCAGAGCATCGATGTAGGCATTGCCCACATTGGGCATCTTCATCGTCAGTGCTGCAGGGATGTCTACAACCAATCTGTTGTCCGCTTCGCCCACATTGCCAGCGGAAACGCTGAGCAGTGCGTTGGCATTGGTGTCACCCGCTGCGTACTTGATGAAGGCTCTGTTTCCATAGCCCTTTTCGTAGTCTTCAAAGCTCGTGCCGCCGTTCTCACGCATACCGAAGGTGCCGCCCACAGCTACGGTATTATAGCTCTTTTCCGACATCCAGTCGTCGAAGCGCATATCGCCGCCTGCGGTGAAGCCGGTAGTGGTATTCATGGTGCGAATCTTCGTGAGCGTGATGTCGCCGGTTGTCGCTCTCGCGCTCAGTGTGCCGCCGGTGACCACCGTGTTGCCGGTGACCGACAGGTTCTTGTTGGCCGTCAGCCGGGTGGCGCTGTTTGTCAGGGTGGCATTTCCGGTAACCGAGATGTCACCGTTGGTGCTGGTTTCGGTTAGCCTACTGCCGGTGACCGTCTGGTCGCCGCTAACGGTAATGTTGCCGCCCGCAGTCTTCGTAACTTCGCTGTCGGTGATCTGCTCGTCGCCGTTAACGGAGATTGCGCCCTTGGCGCTGGCCTCTGTCAGTTTACTGCCAGTGACCGTCTGGCTGCCGCCTACGCTGATGTCGCCGTTGGCCTGCTTCGTAACCGTGCTCTGCCCGGTAATCTTCTCATCGCCGGTTACGGCGATGGCGCCGGTGCTGCTGGTTTCACTCAGCTCGCTGCCGGTGACCATCTGGCTGCCGCCCACGGTGATATTGCCGTTGGCGTTCTTCGTAACCTTGCTCTGCCCGGTGATCTGCTCATTGCCGGTTACGGCGATGGCGCCAGCGGTGCTGGTTTCGCTCAACTCGCTGCCGGTGACCGTCTGGCTGCCGCCTACGGTGATGTCACCCTTGGCATTCTTTGTAACCACGCTGTTAGTGATTTGCTCATTACCGGTTACGGCGATGGGGCCATTGCCACTGGTTTCCGTCAGTTCGCTGTCCTTAACCGTCTGGTTGCCGCCTACGGTAATACCACTGTAGCCGGTCTTCTCGACCTCGCTGTCGGTAATCACCACATGGCCGGTTACGCCGATTGCGCCAGCGGTACTGGTCTCGGTCAGGATGCTGTCCGCGACCGTCTGGTTGCCGCCTACGGTGATGTCACCCTTGGCATTCTTTGTAACCACACTGTCAGTGATTTGCTCATTGCCGGTTACGGCGATGGGACCATTGCCACTGGTTTCCGTCAGTTCGCTGTCCTTAACCGTCTGGTTGCCACCTACGTTGATGCCGCTATTGGCATTGACATCAAGGGTACTGCCGCCGGTAACGGTAAGGTCGCCGCTTTCGGTTGCCGTCTTGAGGATAGATACCGTACCGTCTGCGTCAATGTCCACAAGGCTGCTTCCGGTTACGGTAAGCTTGCCGGCAGCAACGTCGCCTGCCACATCCATGGTCAGGGTAGATTGCTTGTTTTCCAGAGACTTCTCAACCGTAATGGTCTTCAGAGCCACATTGCCTGCGCTTATCGCACCTTCAGCAACATTGGTCATAATGGTTGCGGTACCGCCGTTTTTCACGATCAGGTTCTTGTCGGAAGCGGTAACGCTGCCGTCAGCGGTCTTCAGTTCCCAGATCACGCCATCAACAATGATGTCGCCGTCCAGGCTGGTATCGCCCTCATCGACGTAAACGTAGGTATCCTTTGCGATTACCTGTTCTCCGTCTTGGTTCAGGAATACGATTTGCTCCGCCTCAATGTTCAGAGGCTTGCTCTGGGTGCCGATGGAACCGGCGCCGCCGGCTGCGATGACGGTTGCCTTTCCGCCGGCGATCACATTGGAGGCATGGGGATCAGATTTGCCGTTGAGGAGGGAACCCTTAGGATCGTTCACACGGATTTCCACATCCTGACCTGCGGTGATGTCCATGACCTCGTAATCCGTTCCGTCCTCCGCAGTTTCGATCTTCTGCGTTGCGGGTGCGCCCAGCATGGCGACAGAACCATCGGAACCGGCCACAACATAAGACGCGTTGTCATTCTTGTCGAAGGTCGGGAACTCAATGTAGGTGATATCGCTGGTGCTGCGGCTGCGGCTCACAAAGTCGGGGTCGGCCTTCTTGTAAATCCGAATCTCAACGTTTTTCTGAGCGTTGGAGTCATAATACTTCACCGTAATGACGCCGTTGGAAACGCTGATGTTCTGCTTTTCGATTGCCGTCCAGTTGGTCTCACCGTCCACAGAATAGTAGAATGTGCCGTTGTATCTCCAGTCGCCGGTGCCGCTGATCTTGTTGATGTCATGAGCAATGTGATCCGTCAGACGCTCCAGCATAATCTCCTGTCCACCGAGGATTTCGATAACAGGCCCGTTCTGATTCTTCATGGGAGGAACCTCATACAGGATCTCCAGCGTCTCCGCTTCGGTCATGGTATGTCCGGTTTCCTCACAATAGAAGACATTGTCGATCGTCAGAACATAGATATGATTGTCCTTGTCAACATAGATCGTCTCGCCGTTTTCGTTAACACCCGTCAGGTTCTTCTCCACTGCCAGCTTACCGAGTTTGGAAGCAATCAGCTTTGTGGAGGTGTACACCGCGCCGTCAAACTTGGAGGAGAACAGTACCTTGCCGGTATTGTCTTTCTTGATGTTGACGATCAGGCCGCCATTTCCCGTCTTGACCAGGTACAACGTATCCGTAATCTTGTAAGCAGAACGGATTGTCGCGTTTACTACCGTATCCTTCGGCAGGCTGACGCTCTTCAGGCCGATGTTTTGAATCGGGCCGGAGAAGATGATGGTATTGCCTGCGCTGCCCAAACGCAGAACCGGCACAAAGCTGCTGGCGCTGTGCTTGCCGGGATCGATGAAGCTCTGCTTGGATGCAGGATCATAATCATGCTTCTGACTGTAGCCATCATCTACAAAGGTCGCATAATACCTTGTACCACTATGCTTCGTCTCGGACTGTGCTTGCGCTGTAAGCGTACCAGTCAGGTTCGGCAGGTCAGCGTTCTTGAATTCCTGACCTACTGCGTAAACCAGAGTCCAGATAGGCAAGGCGTATGTACCCTTATTAATGATGTCGTACTCTGCCCGGCCGCCACTGAGCTTATACAGCGGCAGACGAGCATTATGCGAGGCTATCTCAAAGGCGGTCTTATTCACCAGCAGCGGCTCATAATTGGAATCGTAAACCAAGCTCTCTTTATTCGTGCCATTGTCTTCATACTCATGCTTCAGGTACCGTCTGCCGGTGGTCTCCCAGTTGACAGGGCTGCTGCCATTCACAAGCTCGTAAATGTATTGTCCGCTTGTGTTTTTCCGCCATGTACCGCTTTCATCTACCGCATGAGCATAATACTGACTGGTATTGGAGCTGGTATTGCGATACCAATAGTAGTGGACCTGGTTATCCCGGGTGAACTTCTCAAAGCTCTGAGTCAGAGAAGTGATCTTCTCTTCAATCATTTCCTCCAAATCAGCGATTGCACCTTCGTACGATGTCCGATTCTCATCATTGTACACGTACTGCTCGTCATTTACTTGGATGACCTCTTTGCCTTCAGCATCCAGGAAATGCAAGTGTCCGCTATCGTCCTTAACCTGTACCCATTCGGATACCTGAATCGTTTCGTTTGCCGGTTTAGACTTTTCATAACGGTTATCGCTTGCATCCTCCCAATAGCCTTCCTCATCACCTGCGACGGGCTTGGTATCGGGCTGGTGTCTTTCCTTAACGATGGAAATGCTGGTGCCATTCACTGCAACGTACAGCACATAGTCCACTGCCACTGTCTGACCCGAAAGCACGTTACCGTTTGCGTCCATGGCCTGCTCCTGGAAGGTGTACGCCTTGTACTCGATATCGCCGTCCGCATTCAGCATGCCAAGCTTGTAGTACTGAACACTGTTGATCGTCTTGTCGGGCGTCTTGTTTGCAAAGCAGGCATAGCCTACATCGCTGGAATTTACCTTGAACTTATTTCCGTTCAGCATAAGCAGGCTGTAGCCCAGGTCAATCGTCTGTGTAATTTCCTCAGTGCCAACATTGACCACAGCTCCGTTATCATCGACGTACACGGTGTTGCCGGCAGTATCCGTCACGGTGTTGCCGTTTTCGTCCTTCTTTTCGTAGAAGGTCTTGCCGTCATCGGTCTCGAACTTCACACCGGTGAAGGCGCTTTCATTGGAGATGGAAGCGGAGACTTCGACGAGGCTGTAGTAGTCGATGGTAAGCGTTTTCTGGACTGCTCTAAAGGTTCTGGTATCCCACTCATAGTGCGGCCGCCAGGTGACGTGTCTTACCTGAGTGATGCCGAAGGAATTACCACCGTCCATATTGGCATCCAGCCACACATTCTGGCCTTCAACTTCAACACTTGTCTGGGTTGCAGTGGAGTAGTTTTCCTGCCAGAAGATGTTATAGAATGGCGAATTGGGATCGACAACGGTCTTACCAAAGGGTGTCGTCTTCACATCGAGCGTTCGGTTATTGTAGTTGTAGGTGTAGTTTGTACCATTACGCACAACACTTACCGTGCACCCGGTTCCCAGGAAGTCGGAGATCGTAAAGTGATTGCCGTCTGCCTGGATTCTGACATTATTGATCAGATGGGCATCTCTGGCTAAAACAGCGTCCGTCTTCGTACGACTCGTCTGATAGTAACCGTTATGCGTCTCAACATTGCCGTCTTTGACCTTCAGATTCTTGAACTTTTCATAGTTCGTTTTCTCGTTGGAAGAGACGCCCGTCATCGTGTAGAACTTGACGTAGCTGTTGTTCGGGCTGGTTTCCCGTTCAATCAGGTAGTAGTTAATTCCCGAAGCTGCCGCATTTTTAATATTGGTGAAGGTGGGATTCAGGCCCTCCACATAGTAGTAATACTTTGTACCAATATTGGTCGCAAGTTTCAGCTTGGTTTCCCAGTCTACCATGACACCGTTGACGTTTTTGGTCATACGGATGGTCATGCCATCGAACAGGCCAACCGTGTCCAGCCATTCCTCCGTGACAGCGCTGGTCAGAACCTCAAAGGAGGCATCCTCTTCAACCGTCAGCTTTCCGGTGAGCAGATTGATGGAAATGCCGCCGCCGAGCTTGATCTCCTTCAGGTTACCGCCCTCATCGTAGATAAACTTGTAGTTACCCACGTCGGATACGATTTTGTCTTCCTCAATTCGGGCGATATTGCCGTTCTTATCCGCATAGATCAGGGACTTATTGGGAAGCTGGTAGAGGTACAGATCCTCTGCCGCAATATAGGAGACCAGATAACGCTCCAGCATATCCAGACCGTTGATCTTATAGTCAGCGCCCAATTCGACCGTGTCGGTAGCGCTCACATAATCCAACGTGCCGGGGACGGGGATAGTAACGGTGGTCGTTCCCTCCACCCAGTAGACGTTTTTGCCCTGCTCCAGTTCCAGATAGACATTGCCCTGGCTGGAATGGATACCGCTCAGATCAACGTTGATATCATCGCTGGAAGCAATGGGCGCTTCGGGAATCGCGTCTACCCAGCGAATCACCACGCCGGTGATATCCATGTGGATATCGCCGCTGGCGCTTACGTTAATCGTACCGGCTTCGTCAGTACCGTTAACTTTGTCCGGGAATACCCAGGGACTGAACGGAGCATTGCCACTGCCAACACCGGCAGCACCGCTTACAACCAGCTTATGTACCCACAGGGGGCTGATATCGCCGGTGGCAGCATTGACTACCTCGGAGGTCAGCACGCCGCCTGTCTCCCCGGTCCAACTGATATTGGCAGTGCCATTGTAGACAGGAATCAGGCCGGTGAGGCTTACGTTGCCTGTGCCGGAGCTGGTCACATTAAACGCAGGCAAATACTTGGTATGCTCAGGCTTCTGTGCAGAGCGGCTGCCATTGATAAATACCTTGGGATAAACAAACCCGGTATTGACATAGGTCATGGACTTGAAAATCAGGCCCATATTCGTGCTGTTGGTAACCGTCAGGGAGGGAATCATGGACTGATCGTAAACCTTGATGCCGGTGACTGTGCCATACAGGTATGCGTAGCCGGGCAGATAGTTTACGATATTGCCGATGATGTAGTCGGTGCCGGCCGGATACCAGATTTCCGCCTCATTGCGGATGCCGATTGCACGGACGCCGCCTCTTTCGGAGATATCAATATACACGCCTGCAGCCGCATCACCCAGATACAGGGTAATGTTTGTGATGGTTGCACCGCCGCCGGGATGGAAGCTGGATTCCGAATCATCCGTATGCTTGCGGATAAAGCCGCCGGTGTGCTCCTCGTGCAGAACACGGGCCGCCGTGAAATGGCTATCATCAATTCGGAGATTCGCGCCCTTGTAGGTCAGGTTGGTAACCGTAACCGTAGCAGCTTCACTGGTGATAACCTTGCTCTTGGCATAGGCATCACCAATCGCGTTCAGCTGAACACGGGCATCGGTATGGATATTGGCATCCAGATAGTCAGGAGACGTGGAAGCATTGATGACCGCGCCGTCATGACCGATCATCGTGATACCGATAACACTGACACTGGAATCCAGATCGGTATCCAGATCATTCATAGAGTCAATATTCGCGCCTAAGCCGCTGCCCTTTGCATAACCATAGCTGTAGACATCCAGCTTGTTGATGACGGAATTGATGTAGACGTATCTGCCCTCAATCACGCCGCCGGAACCGGAGATACTCACCTGGGACGTCAGATCCATATTCGCACTGTTCCTCACATCCGGTTTTACACCCAGACCGGAGCAGTCTGCGGAGCCATAGGTATCCACGCCGTTCTGAGAGGCATTGCTGCGAATCCGAACGGTACCAAAACGGTTGGTGATGCTCTTGAAGCCCGTGATCTGAACCTGTGCGGTATTATCCAGGGTCAAGCTCGTTTCAACATTGCCCAGAGATACCACACCGCCGGATGTGATCTTCGCGTAGGTGATGATGCTGTCGTCCATACCAACGTTGCTGGAGATTGTGAGATCGCCGAAGTTTGCGGAAAGCTCGGTTTCTCCTGTGATGTTGATAATGCTGCTGCGAACCAGCTCGTTAATTGCTTTCAATGTGGTGCCTGCGAAGAAGCCGCCGCCGTCTGCAATCGTTCTTGCCAGCATAGAGGCATTGGATGCCGTGGTGATGGTGAGGGCACCTTCCGCGTGAATTGCAGCATTGATCGCAATATTGTTGTTGGTGTGAATGTGGTTCTCGCCCTTGGTGTTTTCGGCGGAAACAGCGAAACCGATGGAAGAACCCTGGGCATCGCTCTTAGCATTCGTTGATTCCTCAGAAGTAATCCGCACGTTTCCAACCGCATTCAGCTTGGCACCGCCGGTGACATTGGCAGCGGTTGTATACCAGCTGTTGGTCGGAAGGGTGGTAGAATTAATTCCAACAGCGGAAACTTCCAGGCCCTTCATAATCTTGGAAACCGCTTCGCCTGCGTTGTAAGCTCTGAGGATAATATCCTCTAGGGCCGCAACGGAACCACCGTTGATGGAAGCCTTAACTGTCTGGCTGTTCTTTTCGCCTTCGCCAGAGCCAATCTTTGCTTCGGATTTGGTGACAATGCCACTCGCAAGGCCAACACCGCCGGCCTTATGTGCCTCGGAATTGGAGCTCGTATTGCCGATGGCCTCCATCTTAAAGGTGCAGTCAACATCCAGGTTGGCGTTAACCAGATCAGCGGTCACCGAATCCTTCGTAGAAGATTCGGCGGTCATGCTGCCGATGGTCGCCAAACCAACGCTGTAAGGCAGTGCGGCCTTGGCAAACGCTTCTGTCACAGACTTTGCCCGGGCAGTAAAGTCGCCGCCCACTGTCATTACCTTGCTGCCTTTGCCTGTGACTGTCAGCTTGTTCTCGGTGGTAGAGGATGCTTTCGCAGAGTTGACACTTCCTCCGACAATGCTCAGGTCCGTACCGGAGGCAGCGCCGGTTTGTGCATCGGCCTTGCCATAGATGCCCTCCTTTACGAACTCGGAATTGATATTGACGCCGCCGCCAATGGTCAAGTCTCCGCCGTAGTTGAACTGCGTATCCTGCTTTGCCTTCAAGTCCGCATTGATCACATTCACTGCGATACCCACGACTTCGATGGTAACCTTTGCGGTCTTGCCAAGGGCCTTAGCGCTGACACGGCCCAGATTGGAAATGTTCACGCTTCCGCGGATGTTTCCGCCCCTTGCTGCGCCAAACACCGTCTTGCCAGAGCTTTCTGTGGTTGCGTAGGCCACGTTGCCGCCGGCAGAAATGAGTCCTGCCTTCAGAGCGCCGGCAGAGCCGGTCTGCGCATTGGATTCTGCCTTATACTCGTTGCTGAGGGTCACGGAATTTGCATCAATTTCATCCGCGTCCATGTAGGCATCCATGCTGCCCTTTGCATTGGCACGGGCAACCAGGACGGCAGCATTGTACATGCCAATTTCGCTTCCAGTGTCAACATCGGCCTTGGCAAAGAGTGTGCCGTGCATTTCCACAATCACATTTTTTGCGGCATTGATGATACCACTCAGGATGCCAGCCTTAGCCCGTGCTTCCATGTTGGCATTTGCAGAGGATTCCGCGCCGCCGATCATGGTAATGGACAAGCTTTTGTCAGTACCGCCGCTGCCCACCAGGGCAGTTGCGCCGCAGTTGGCGATATTGTTGAACTTGGAAACCACACGGATGTCGCCATTCTTACCGGTAACCGTGGGAGATTTGCCCTTGGAGCCGATATGGGCTGTGTGGGTTGCGGAAACGGTGGATACAACATTGTTTGCGGCAATCTTAATGTTGTCAACAGAGAGGGATGCGGACAGGACCTTGGCATCGGATTGCGCAGTGCCTTCGCACAGGATATCGATGCTGATGGGTGTTTCCTCGTCTTCACTGTCAGGCTCTCCCGCGTCTGCCTCCACTTCGCCGTCGCCTTCAATGCCTGCGCAGGCATTGCTACGGGCTACAGCAATGGCCGTGTTAACAGTGACGCTGCCGCCGAAATTGACAGAAATGCCATTTGCAGACTGCTTGCTCACTGCGTTGGCCAGGGTCTTATACCGATTCGTCAGGGTCAGCTTCCGGGTTGTGATCTTCTTGCCTCTGGTGGTAATCAGATCCGCCCTGGAGGTACCGCCGGCATAAGCATGGACCGTGGTAACCGTACCGGAGAAATAGCTGACATTGTTTGCACTGTAGACGCCGGCATCCGCGAAGGAATAGGTTCTTGCGGTGATGCCGAAATCACCGTTGATAACGCCGGAAATGCTGGAGGCAAGGGCTTCATTGACTGCATCGAAGTTTGCGACGCAGACATTGGCGTTGCCGCCCACCACGGAAATACTAATTCCGGTACCGGAAGACGCGCCGACTCTGGCAATGGCACCACTATTGTCGCGGTTGCCGTCCAGGGTGTCGATGCCCTTGTTCAGGTTGGAGCTTACGGTCACATTTCCGTTCGTGGTATTCAGCGCGCAGTCACGGATGAAGGTATTCTGCAGCACCCGGTTCACTGCAACAGCGATGTTTGCCGTCACATCGATTCCACTAAAGCTGGCAGTAGGTGTGACGATATTTGCCTTTGCCAGCGCATAGCCCTCGGCCGTTACGCTCACATTCCCGGCAGAGGTTATGGTGCTGCTGCCGCTGATACCCGTGTTCGCGCGGGTCGTGGTATAGGCTGCCGCGGTATTCAGGCCGATATTCTCGTAACCGGCTTTTACGCCGCCTGCTGCCGGGGTCACTTCGGTATCTGCAACAGAGTTATAGGTATTGGTGATGGTCACGCTGTCGCACACGATGCCCCCGTTGGCCTTCATAACGGCCTCAAAGGTACCGGATGCGAAGGTGAAGCCAAGCATCACACCCATGCTCATAATCGAGATATCCAGGTTATCGATCTGCGCGTAGGCTGTGGAGTCTGCGGTATTGGAGACCGTCACAGCTCCTGCGCTTCCGGCGAAGCCGGCAACCGCGCTGCTGGTGGCATCGGACAGAGCCACAGCGCCGTTTCCGGTGACCGTCGTCATACCGACAGACGCGGAGTAAATACGGGCTTCTGCCGCGTTATTGTACACAGCTTCAACATTCTGATCGTCCTCGTCATTATCCTCGTCACCCTCCTGTTCGACCTTCAGGGTTTCGGGATCTACAGCGGACAGAACGGATCTAACTATCAAGCCGTTATCAACCATCAGTACAGCGTTGGTGTCCATGTTGGCCTTCTGATGGGAACCGACCCAGGCAAATGCCAGGGACGCGGATGCTGCCGAAGCCGCAAACGCCGCGTTGACAACCAGGGTATGTGCCTTGGCGCCGCCGTAAGCCAATACCTCGATGCTCTTTGCACCCAGCGTTCCGCTGGTGCCCAGAATCTCAGCATTGTTCACAGCTTTGTTGAAGGACAGAGCCAGGTTGACTGCATAGGTACCCAAACCGGCTGTACCGGTAATGGCGATGGTCTGGGAATAGCTGTCGTTGGGCTTATCCTCAGTACCTGCGTTGACAGATACGTTGCCGGTTGCCGTAAATTCAGAACCGGTCAAATCCAGGATGGCCTTGTTGGTAGAACCAATATAAGCTACGTCCACGGTAGCGCCCACAGCAATCGCACTGCCTACGAGGCTGGTGGAGAACACCTTGACGTCGCCGTCGATGGCTGCGGTCACCGTGATATCACCGTTGGTGCTGTCACTGCTGGTATTATCACCGGTGGTGATATGGATACCACGGATGGCAGCGATGTTCCTGATGAAGCCCAGGCCCAGAGCTACGCTGCCGTTGACGGCAATGGCACCGGTTGCGATACCTGCGCCGATGACGGATGTATCGCCCTTGGCTTTTGCGGAAACATCAATGTTCTTTACGGTGATACTGCCGGAAACTGTTGTGATGTCAGAATCGCTGCTGTGGCCGATGTAGGATTCGGCATCCAGCTTGTTGACCACTACCACCACGGATGTGCCCACGGCGACAGCGCCGCCGGCAATGGAGATCATAAATGCGTCAGCATTGGCCTCGAAATCATGCTTAACCGTCAAAGCTGCCTTGGCAGAATCAATGACGACATTCTTATCGATATAGCTGCGAACCTTGGTATGGTTCACTGCCAGGCCCACGCCGGCATTGACACCCACTGCACCTGCTGCCAGACCGCCCACTGCTACGGTGGAATTGGTCTTGCCTGTGGTGATGACATCCAGCTTGGTAAGGTCGGTGCTGGTAATGTTGGCATTTCCGAAGATAGAAGCCTCTGCCTCACCCTGGAAGTAAGTCGCTGCCAGAGAAACGTTGACACCTGCGATGCCGGCTGCAAGACCGGTATTCACAACGAGTACATCACCGTAATTCATCTTGGATTCG
The DNA here is from genome assembly GCA_034113565.1 of Faecousia sp. Classification (GTDB taxonomy): domain Bacteria; phylum Bacillota; class Clostridia; order Oscillospirales; family Oscillospiraceae; genus Faecousia. The sequence goes on along the minus strand of JAXEXE010000045.1, from coordinate 14,855 downwards.
ACAGTCAGAGTTTTGGCGTTGGTCACATCACCTGCCAGAATTGCCTTGGCGGTGGAGAACACGGTCATAACCGCTCCGCTGACACCAACGCCCGCAATGCCGCCGCCCATGGTGACGGAGATCAGACGCATGGTGTTCTTGCCGGTAGTGGAAATGTTCTGCTTCTCCAGTAGTTCCTTCGTGTTCTTGGGTTCATCGTTGCCTTCGGTCTCCGAATTGTCCTCGGTCTCGGAGTCATCTTCTTCAACCAAATGGTCGTAAGCGTGCTCAGAAGGACCAAAGCTCTCAATTTTGGTGATTTCCTCGTTATCCTTGATGGCCGCGCCTGCGCTTGCCAGGATGCGGATATCACCGCCGGCGTTCAGGGTAGCGTTGTCGGCAACCAGAGCCTGAACATTGGAATTGAGAATGGCGACTGTGAGGCCCACGCCCACGCCTGCTGCGCCGCCGATGGCTACGGTACCAGAGATGATATTGGTGTTCAGGGTGTCGGAAGCCTGAACCTGAATATCAGCAGCTGTGGTAACGGTAGTTCCGGAGGAAACATAGGCAGAAGTGGTGTCGGACAGGCCGGTGATGGGCTTTGCCGTCACCTTGTTGTTCTCAGCAGTCTGCTCATACAGGGAAGAATCAAAGGTATTTGCGCTGGTCAGATCGGTTTCAACATATTTGTCGTTTTCACTGTCGTAGAGGTAGCGCTGGGTATTCTTGTACTTGCCCGCTGCCTCATCGTCAGTGATGGGAACATATTTTCCATCGACCAGGATGTAGAGCTTACCGTCGCCCTTGACAGGAGCGGTCGGATCGGAATTCTCATCGGTCTGACCGTAGTCACCGTAATCTTCCGTTCCCAGATTCTGTCCGTCACCCGCCAGGAGGGTATCCAGAGAATCGGTGGGCTGATACTGCCGGGCTGCGGAATGGGAATTATTGAATGCGCCATTCACCTGAGCCTGAGGATTCATTGTACCATCCTCACTGCCGGAATACAGGGTATCATGGGCATCCTGGCTCAGCATATTGCCTGCCACAATGGCAGTCAGGGTCGCACCCACACCAGCCACGCCGGAACCGGCTATGGTGGCGCTGACGCTGAGCACATCCCGGACGGATTTTGCCAGAATCTCCGCGTTGTTCACATTGACACTGCCGCTGCCGAGGCCCGCGTTGATGGTATTGAAGCTGACGCTCACCAAAGCGGTAACGCCCACAGCCGCAGTGCCGGAGCCGGCAATGGAGGTGGCAATCGCACGAAGGGTGTAATCGTCCTCTGCCTCAACCTTGAGGTCCCCGTCCGCGTAGATATTGACGTTGGAATCGGTGTAGGCCTTGGTCTTGACCTGGGTGACAATCACATCCAGGGTGCCGCCCACGGATGCTACGCCGCTGCCGGAAATACCGGCTGCGTCCGCATCCACGGTTTCCCGGGAGTTTGCCAGGATAGAAACATTGCCGCCGATGTGGTCATCGAAAGTACCTGCATTGGTTCCGCTACGCAGGAATGCGTAGGTTCCATTCCGGAAGTAGGTAACGATTGCCACTGCGGATACAGCAGCACTGCCGGAAGCAGAAGCCGCGGCTGCAATGTTGTACAGCTCGCTGTCAGCAGCTGCCTTTACATTCAGGTCGCCGTCTGCCTGGACATTGCCGCCCAAGGCAGCCGTGGTCTTGTTCACAAAGACCAGTGTGCTGACGTCGCCTGCCACGCCGGCGGAGCCGGAAATGCCAAAAGCGATCGCCAACAGCATAACCATATCCTTGTTGCTGCCGTTCAGGCCGGCGATAACGGATATGGTTCCGTCCGCGTAAATGCTGCCGTTGGAGCCGATGGAGGCTTCCACTTCCTTGCTGAATACCAGCGTTGCCACGGTAGCGCCGACACCGACGCTGCCGGAGGCGGACAGAGCGCCTGCCAGAGCCAGTAGGAACGAGTCATCGTCTGCTTCTACGGATACATCGCCGGACTCGCCGTCCACAGTTTCCGTATCGGAAGCGTCAGAGCCAACGGCTTCGATGGAGACATGGTCACCCACGGTTGCTTTGACTCTGTTCGCCACAACCAGGGTATTCACAACGCCAGTAACCGCGACATTGCCGCTGGCTGCGCCGGAAACTGCCACGGTGATGATGTCTTCCATAGCCGTTGCGCTGACGGAAACACCACGACGGCGCTTATCCCGGTTGGGAACCCGGATGCCAATGCCGGAAGCAGAATTGCGGGTAGTAATTCTTGCGTAGTTGCCGACATGGGCTTCGACGGTGTTCTGGAACACCGCCGTATCCACGGTCGCGCCAATGGCATTGCTGCCGCTGGCACTGACGCTGCCGGCTACAATATAATTGTGGGAATCCAGATTGGCAATGACGCCCACTGCGTCGCCGCCATTCAGGGTGGTGTACTGGTCTGCCTTTCCATCTGCCACAATGGCCTGGATTTTGCTTTCACCCACGGTGACGGGCAGCATACCGGTCAGAGCATTCGTTCCGCCGGCACCGGCCGTCAGGATCAGGGAGAGCATCCAGTCCTCGCCCAGTGCCTGAACCAGCGCTGCGCCGGTCTTGGCATCCAGGGTGGAACCCTTGCCCACCTGAGCAAGAACGTCACGGGTGACCACTTCCACGCTGATGGTTGCGCTGCCGGCATTTTGCGCCGCGCCTGCCGCCGCCAAAGCGATGGAGAGAATCCAGCTGTCGCCCTTTGCCAGGACGCTGACATCCTTATAGCCCTGCAGGGTAACTTTCTCTCCCACAAGTGCCTTGGTATTCGCATCGGATACCAGAACATTGGCCACTGCCGCGGCTGCGGTTCCGCTCGTGGAAATACCAGCAGAAATCAGCACTGCGATGAGCTTCTGAATATACTCAGCATTTACCTTGACAGAGCCCTGTTTGCTGATCAGCTGGGCACTGTTGCCGATGCTGGCAATGGTATCGCTGTCACAGACGATGGTGGTTAGGCCAATACCCGCTGCCACTGTGCCAGCCGTGCCGGCAATGGCTGCGGTGATGTGAAGGAGCCAGTTGTCGCCGATGGCTTCCACGTTAATGTCGCCCAGCGCATTGATTTTGGTTCCCTCGCCTACGTCTGCCTTGGATTCGTTGTCCATGACGATCACATTCAGCACGCCGCCGACACTGTTGCCAGTGGGATTGGTACCCACGCTGGCTGCTGCTGTGAGGTTCATGAAGTCAGTATTGGACTTTGCAATCTGATTGTAGCTGCCGTCTGCATCAATTTCCGTTAACTTGCCAATAAACGCATAGGTCATATCATTATTGGCAATGGCAGCAGCATTCAGGCCCACGCCTGCCTTCGAGGGGCTGACGGAAAGGGCGCCGCCAATCAAACGGGCATTGGTGTCGGTCTCCGCGTTGACCACAACGTCACCGGACATATCGATATCGCAGTTGTCACCGATCATAGCCTTCACCAGGTTGGTGAAGTAAGCCATGGCGATGGAACCAGCAACGGATGCAGTGCTTGTTGCGTCTGCGGGAGAGATGACGCTGCCCGCAATGGCTTCCACATAGTAGTTGGTAGAGGCCAGGAAATTCATCAGATCGATGGCATCCAGGATGTTCTCGGAGGTGATGTTGATGGAAACGGAGTAAGACTCAGATGCACTATCCTTGTTCAGGTCCAGAATGCCCTTATTACCGGCAGAAGAGGAGGGGCTGCCGTTGGACACGCTGGAATCGGAAATCAGAGTGGTGATACCAGGGGCCAAATCAAAGTCGCTCATATCCACGCGGAGCTTCTTTGCCTCCACTGTCAGGCTCTTGCCTGCGATGGTAGAATTGCTGCCGACTGCGGAAATCACGTTGTTCTGGCCATAAATCGTTGCGATGCTTGCGCCCACACCGATTGCGGTACCGGAGCTGATGCTGACAGCACCTGCGCGGACGGCCAACTTGGACTTATCCGTTGCGCTAAGGGTGATATCCTTTGCAGCGCTGATGGATTTGCCCTCGAGGCCTTCCATATTGAAGGTTGCTTCCGTAACAGCCTTGGACACCAGAACGGCAATGGCGCCGCTGATGGTAGCCTTGCTGCCGACACCGGTAACACTGCCTGCCACTGCCTGGGCACCCAGTGCGCCCCGGTACTCGTTGTCCATATTCTGGGTCAGGTGTGCTTCGATGGTCACGTTGCCTGCATCCTCAGTGTCAATGGTATTGCCCGCAATGCCAATATGGTCGGCATCGGTAACAATACTGCCGCTGACGTTGGAGACAGCCTGATTGTTGTTGACGCTGACTGCAACAGCGGCCGCAATGGCTGCAAGCGCGCTGCCCATGGTCATCGTCGCACCGGAACCTCTGGTACGGAAGTTTCCGTTGTTGTCAGCAAGGATGCTGACGGTACCTGCGGTCACGTTGCCGGAGATGGTATTGACCGCCTTATGGTTGGTAATGTTCAGAGCAACTGCTGCAGCAACCTGAATCGACTGGGCCTGGGGCATGGTCGTATTCACGTTCGTGGTTGCCCCTTCTTGCCCGGTGGGGTTCGCCTTATCCACAGCATCCTGTGTCTTGGTGGTGTCGGGCGTGGTCCCCGTACCGGCATTCTGGCTGCGCAGAGCATTGGTAGAGGTGGGCAGATTGTTGCTGGTAGAGGTCTGCGCACCTTCGCCGCCTGTGCCGTTGTCGTTGGCATTCTCGGTCAGCTTTTCGTTGACCTTGCCGGCAGTCTGGTTCTGATTGTTGTTGGACTTCAGGTCTTCTTCTGTCCAGGTGCCCTGGGTGACCTTATTGGTATTCTCCTCGACTTTATCCGTACCTGTACGGAACTTGCTGAGAATACGCTCCATGTCAGCGCCCATTGCAGTGGCCAGACCAAAGCTGTCATCCTCGTTGAAGGTCTGTGCGGTAAACCGTGCCAAACCGTTGACAATCAGATTGCCTGCCATGTCCACATTGACATCGCTGTCAACAATGTTGATGGCAACAGCCGCACCCACAGCCGCCTTTGCGCCGGTGGCGAAAGCGCTGGCCTTCGTCATGGTTGCGCCGGTCTGAATGGCCTGCACCCGCAGACTCAGCAGATCCTGGGCAGCTGCCTTCGCCTCTGCCAACTGCTCTTCTTCTGTCTTTTTGCTGTCCTTGGCGGGAGCAAACTTCTCCTCATCAAAGGAGCCGACGTCCAAATCGTTGGAAGCGGTGGTCACCTGCGTGCCGGAACCGATGAAGCCCCGGACGGTGTTTTCGCTCAGATTCAGCGCCACAGAGGCATCGATGGAATAGGTCTTGGTGGTGTCGCCGGTCTGTTCGGTTTCACCGGAAGCACCGGTATTGTCCGTACCGGAAAGCGGGTCGGTACCGGCAACAGAAATGGTAGTAATATCGTTGGTTCCTTCTGCGGAGATATCCAAAGTGCCGGTAGCCACAACTCGGTTTTCGCCAATGCCGGCCTCGGAAATCATTTCTCCGTAGTTCATGGCAAAGGCCGCGCCGACACCAACACTGCTGCCAAAGGCAGTAGTAGTGGGGGCCGCATTGATGAGTTGCTTCTCACCGGGGTTCAGCTGCCGGAAAGCTGCTGTGACGGTAATCTTCTGCCCTTCCGGAATTTCGTCCGGGAGATAGAAGGTGAAGATGTTGCCTGTGGGGTTCTCCTTGGACGTAATCTGCACAGTCTGGCCACTATTACCAATATAATAGTAGAGGCTATCCAATGTGTAGCCGTCTATCGGATTGACCGTAACCAGGAGCTGCTCGCCGGCATGGGCCTGGGTCGCAGAGGTTTTCTCACCAAGGTGGGAAACCACCGGTGCCGTGCCGCCTGCGGCATTGCTGACAGCAGTGGTAATGTCATGAACCGTTCTGGTATCCTCAAAGAGTGCCACAGCGGTAATCACCGCATTTTCAGGCAGATCCTTTACAAAGGTTGCGTACTGATTACCCGTCAGCTGGAAGGAAGTCCCAGTGCCATCTCCAACATTGATGGTCGTAGTTGCACCGGTATCGCTGCGGGTCAGGGTAATGGACTGAACCTTGTAGTTTGGATCAGGGGTGACCGAAACCGTATAGTTGTCCGTGCCCTTGGCAAAGTGCGTAATCTGACCGTGGTTGGTGCCGCCGATCATCAGAGAGCCGTCGTCGTTGGCACTGTGGCTGGGATACTGGGTAGCGTTTCCGCCATTGGACTGGTCGGAGCTGCCGCTGGCTGCCAGATTGCGGTCCGCTGTGCCCTTGGGGCCAACAGCCGCGGAGGCAACGGTATCCACCTTCTGAACGGCTTCGCTGTGGATTGCCATATCGCCGCTTACGGTAATGGCGCGGTTGGCAGTAGTAGATTCGATCAGTGCCCTTGTTGTGCCATTGACCACTGCAACTGCGACGCTGCCCGCAACACCCACATGGCTGGCGCCTGCGCCAGCGATGGCATGGGTGATGAAGGTGTGGGTGGGAGTGGTTTCAGAGGGTTCAGCCTTCAGCTCCAGCCATGCGGACAGGGTATCCAGCGCGGCAGTAGACAAGGCCTTGCCCATTCCCTTCAAGGCGTTAATGGCATTTGCCTTCATCGTTTCTGCCATATCGCCTTTGAAGAAATTCTTCAGTGCGGTCACATCAACGATACCAGCGAATACCTCGTTGGCAATATTGGTGGCCATCTTATCCAGCTGAGAGCCGGGAGTCAAGGTGTTCGTGTAGGGATTGTCTTCCATCGGTTTACCGGCAAACATCGCCTGAACCTTGGAAAGCACCATGTTCAGGACGGCGTTGATTACCTCAGTCTTGACTGCTTCCGTAGCAGTCGTGCCAAGGTTGGCAAGCCGGTTTTCAATTCTCTGCACGATATCGGTGGCAATCAGGCTCTCCAGGCCGGTGCCGCTGAGAAGCGTATTCACGGCGTCGCCAATCATCTTGGCAACTGCACCGTTCTCGCCGAAGAATCTTTTGTGGAAAGCGTCCCACAGTTCCCCTAAGGTTCCCTTCAGATCCAGTTCTTCGGTCAGCTCGTCAAAGAGTTCGGTGAAGGCCTGGCGCAGAAGCTTTTCAATGATGGTAGTATCCTGAGTGTTCTGGCGGGTTTCAACCGTCTTGACCAGTTCTTTGTACATCAGAGCGGTTACTTCCAGATCGCCGGTGGTGATGGCAGCATCGCCAACAATCGCCAGGTTATCATAGGTAACCACATTGATGGCTACGGCAACGCCCACGCCAATCTTGGAATTGGTTGCGCTGGCATTTGCGTAGATTGCGGAAATGGTGTTGTTCTCGGTGTTAACCGCAACCTTGCCGGAATGGGGGGTCACGATGGTCACACCGTCTTCGATGGTAGCCACGGAGGCATTCTTGTGCACATTCAGAACGAATGCTGCCGCAACCTGGATGCTGCCCTCAGTGGTCTGTGCCATCTGACGGCCTGCAACCATGGTGCTCAGTGCTTCCTCGGAAAGGTTACCGGATCCGGTGGAACCTGCCAAACCGATACCATTTTTAATGGCACGGTCGGCCTGTTTGTCTGCTTCGGATTTCGATTCAGATGTAGATGCAGTCGAGTCTCCCTCCCCTTGCGAGGGTGAGTCTCCTGACCCCGAGCCTTCAGAACCGGAGCCGGAGCTGCCGGAACCTGAATTGCCGGAGGTCGAGGGAGTGGTGGATTCGGAAGTGGAGGTTGCACCGTTGGCACCGGCACGGGAGGTGGACTTCATGGTGCTGCGGCCGACGGCACGCACTTTGACATTTCTTGCTTTGGCGTTGCTGCGAAGACTTGCCTTGGCACTGTCGTTCAGCACGGACAGTGCGAAGGAACCGCCCATGCCCACCTGTCCGCCTGCGGCGGCAGCGTTGGCAGTCATTTCGCGGAACATCGCGTTCTGGGCAGAAACTTCCAGATCTCCCTGAACGTCCAGTGTGTCGGGCAGCTTACCAAGGGTTGCTTCCGTCAGGACACCGCCAACGATGAGTCCCAAAACGGGAGTCACGGAGATGCCGCCGGCGGAACCCGCTTTGGCCTCCAGGGTTTCGGTGCCGGAGTGGGCTGCGGTAACTGCAACGGCATTGAGCTTGGTAGCCTCAGTCTTGCGGGTCAGGTTCAGGTTATCATCCACACGGGCGATAATATCCACGCCGGTGATGGCCAGGGCGATGCCTGCGCCGACACCCATAACGGCGATGGAAGTGGTACCGCTGGTGCCGGAACCTTCCGCTGCAGTGAGAATGTCTTCTACGCTGGAAGCAGTAACCTTCAGGTCACCACCGGTAAGCGTAATCTGTGTAGTACCTGCTTCCAGGTAGGCCTGGGTCTTGGCGGTGAGGACATGAACGGTGATGGCACCGGCCACGCCGAAATTCCCCTGAGAGTAGCCTGCCTTGGAGGTGGCGCTGGAGATCAGCTTACTGCTGTCGCTGCCGGAGGCTGCGTTTACAACCAGGCCGCCGGAATGTACGTTGGTATTCTTAATGTAGGCACTGTTGGAATGGTTGGTAACTGCCACATCCACGCCAACGCCAGCGGAGAAGGTCTTGTTGCCGGGTGCGGCGAAGCCCATCTTGTCGCTGACAAAGTCAGCCGTAATCTTGATGGTGCTTACATCATCGCCATAGGTATTTGCCAGATTGTAGGAATAATTTCCATTGGCATCCTTGGTGATAATCTCAACCAGTTCCGCGCTGCCGGAAGTGATGTGAATCTTCAGAGAGTTTTCCTTCAGCATATAGCCGGAGTCGGGAGTGACCACAAAGCTGAGGGTCTCCCCCAGATTCACTTTCTGTCTGGTGGTGACGACACCGTGGAGATCGGGTTCCACCGTTACTGCGTGGGTACCGGTGAGTGCTTCGCCCTCAGTAGCGGTTACCTCGATTTCGCCTCTAAAGCCGTCGGGCACCTTAAAGGAATACGTGCCGTCATTATTCTCGGTAACCGTAATGGTCTCGGTACCGGCCTTTACTGTGATGTTCAGTTGCTTATCGGCATCCGCGTACGACGTCTTGCTCAGGACAACGGTTTCACCGGCAACGGGGGCGTCATTGGAAGCCGTCAGACAGCTGTCAGTCTTCACCGCAATATCCTTTGCCTCGAAAGTAACCGTGAAGGTAACGTCTGCTTCGGGCATGACAAAGGTGAACTTGTTATCGCCAATGGGAGTTGCGGTAATGGTGGTGGGACCTGTAAAAGCAATCACTGCCTTCTGCCCATCCATGGGTTTGGTGGCAATGGTCACGGTATCGCCGGCATTGGCTTTTTCCGCGACTGCCAGTCTTTCTTCTTGATAGCTTGCATTTGTAATAGAACCTGTGATGCGATACCGGTCAGCCACAAACCCGGCTTCCACGGTAATGAGCATATTCTGGAAAATCGGAAGTGTCGCCTGATAGGTGTTGTCTGTTCTGGGAGTCACCGTGACGGTATAGCTCTTGCCGTTTGCGTCCAGATAGCTCACTTTCAGACCGTTGGTTTTGAGAAGGTAGCCGACCCGGGGGGTCACTTTGAAGGTCAGCGTATTCTCCTGTCCGAGAACGACATCAGCAGCCGAACTCTCCAGTTTTACTTCACCGTTGACCATGTTGGAGATGACAAGCTTCACTTCGTTGCTTTCCGCTCCCAGGTGCTGGGTGGAGGCGCTGACAGTCTTATCGGTGTCCAGGCCATCGGCCGTATCTACGGGAGGAATATTGGGGTCCATGGCCTGGGTCTGCTTGACAGAGCTTGCATCGGCCAGTGTGGTGGACTGGGTCAATGCAGTGGCATCAATGGTCACCGTGCCCAGAGCTGTGATGGAGCCGGTGGAGTCGGAGTAGGCCTCGTTGTCGTTGTCAACAACTGCCACTGCGACGGCACCGACCAGCCGTCCGCCTACGGAACCGGAACTGCTGCCGGAACCGCTGCCGGTGGATGCGCCAGGGGTGAACTCAGCTTCAAATCTCACATCGCCCTCAGGCATCGTGAAGATGTAATCGCCCTCACTGTTTGCCTTAATCTGGGTAGTCACTTTACGGCCTTCCAGAGTGGCAATCAGGTACAGATTTTTCAGGGTATGATTTACGCCGGGGGTAACACGGACAAGAACTTCCTGTCCGGCGTCTGCGGTTTTGGTATCGGTGGAGATATAACCGCTGCCTGTTCCGATATAGGTTGTTTCACCGACGTTGTAAGTGGTTCCGTATTCGGGTGCCACAAAGCTGCTGCTGTTGGCGGCTGCCGCATCCAGCTTATCGGTCAGAGGACCGTTGCTGACGGTGCCGGTGCCTTCCTTGAGAGCGGCTTCCCCTGCGTTGAGCTTCCGGAAGATGGCCACGATGGTGGCATCGGTTTTGGGCATCTGGAAGGTAACATCGGTGGTTGTCAGATTGCGGGGGAGAATGTCAATTGTTTTGACTTCCTTGGTATCGGGATCGGTATATGTGATAGTCAGGGTCTTAATCGTATAACCGGGATTGGGATTGACTTTAATTAATGTAGTGCCATCGCCCTTGCCCTTCTGGGGAGCGGTGACGGTTCCGTTGGTAGTAGGCTCAACTTTAAGGTTGTAGGAGCCGCCGGAGATGTTGTCATCCACTGAGCTGAAAAAGCCAACAATCTTATTCTTGATAATGCCCACCGGGCCACTCTCGCCCAGCAGGAATTTCTTGGCAGTACCAACAACGGTGGAGACGATGTTGAGAACCTGACCCATGGTCTGGCTCTTGGGAGCAGCAGCAGGATCCAAAGAAGCGTCGGCTTTGGTAATGACCACTTGCTCAGAGTTACTGAGAATGCTGACATTGCCTTTGGAAGCAATCAGAGAACCGGTGCCCCGGAGGGCTGCTTTCACATTCTCCAATACGACCGCGACTGCAAAGAAGCCACCGAAGGTAACATTGCTTGTAGAAACGGTAGTTCCTTCTCCCTGGGTCAGAGGCGCTTTTTCATATGCGCCGGTTTGGATATTGGACTTCGTGCTGGCGTCGAGGGTAATGTCACCATTATGAGAAGTTACATCGCCATCGACAAGAACGCTTGTATCACCAACAACAACTGTGACTGCCAGTGTGATCGGCAGCGCGCCTGTATAGGACATGCAGGTTGTCTGGATATCGGTCGCCGCTTTCAGGGATACGGCCCCATTTGCCAGGATCGTACCGGTCTTGCCGACGTTGACTTCGGTGTCGGATACAAGCACCATAACGGCCAGGGGGACAAAAGCGGCGGATAGAGCAGAATTGCTTGCATCCTGTCGGAAGGTGTTGATTGCCTCAGCAGATACGCTGCCGGCGGCATTGATAATGCCATCCACAAAAATGTGGCTGCTGCCTACCTTGACGCCGAGAGGGCTGAGGGCACCAACAACGAGAAGTGCCTGGTTCTGGGTGCTGGTTGCTGAAAGAATCACAGAACCATTGGCGTTTACCTTTGCGTTGGGATGGATGCGGATTTCTGTTCCGGTGATAACGTCTGCAAGCCCCAGAGCCACATCCACGTCCAGACCCACATTTTCGGTAATCGCATCGATTACGGGGGTAAGGTTGGAATCGGAATCTGCTGCGGTCATGGTGATGTTTTTGCCGAACAGATGACCGTCTTCCAGAACGATAATCTTCTTGCCCTGGAGCAGAACATTCATGGAAGAAGCATTCAGATACTTGATGGTGATTTCATCCGCAACCACCTTCAGATTGGACAGGAACAGTTCCTTCCCATCCACGCCGGTAACAGTCAGATGCGTCTTAGCCAGATCAATGTTCTTAAGGATGTAGTCACGGAACGCATCGCTGGCTTCGTACTGGTAGGTTTGACCTTCATCCGAGGTAATCAGGTCATCTTCCGTAACCTCCGTCGTGGCCTTACCGGAGAGATTATCGGTAAAGTTTTCCACTTGGGCAGGATTGATTTGCAGGGAATTGCCGCTGTCAGTCACCAAAGTCAGGCTGTCTTTGCTGACTTCATGCTTAGCACCCTTCTGGAGGCTGCCGGTAAGATGGAGCCGGTCATTGCCATCGCCGCCGTTATACGCAACGGTGTCAACGGTCTTGGCTACATCCGTGTGAACCTGCAGGACATCGTCACCGGAGCCGGTGTTCACGGTTGCCGTGCTCTTATCCGTAGTCTCTTTCCCAGAGCCGGTCAGGGATACGAAATCCCTTCCTCCGCCGGTATTGATGGTAACGGTGGATGTATCCGCATTGGCGCTGTTGGCGATATCCACAGCTACGTTGTCATCCTTAACGGTGCCGTTGTAGGTAAGCTCCGCATCATCGACCGTGATGGTCTTTCCCTGAGACAGGTACAGGCCGGTCATGATCACATTGATGTGAGCGATGAGGATATTGCCGTTGATAATGGCATTACCCTTGGAATTGGTATTGTTTACTGTGGACTTGTCAATAATACCGTCCTCAGCCTCAGGCTCGGAATAGGAGTCATCCGCCAGAACATACAGAACGAAGTTCTCGGGAACAGTATAGCTACTGGTTTCGCTGGCCCCTATGTTGATATCTCCGTTATACTCACCGGAGGCAACACGGATGGTGACAGAGGAGGTATTCTCCTGAATCTTGCTCAAGGCTTCAGAAACCGCTTTCTGAATGGCGTTGTCCGATTCTGTAACCGTGGTTTTGATCAGGGTTTCTCCATTTCTTACGACCGTGCTTTCGGCTTCGTCCAGCACCAGGCCTTCCTTGGGTACGGTAATTGGCTGCATGGTGTCGGTTATGTAGGCTGACGATTCCTCGGGCTCCAGGTCATCGGGAATCTGTTCGCCCGTGCCGGATACCTTGTAGGTTTCCGTAAGGGTAATGGAAGGCGCGTCATTGGTAAACTCGGTATCGCTGTCCTTAAAAACTTTGTCTACCTGATTGCCTTCCTTCCCGGATTCTACAACCTCCACAATGGTCGCACTGCCTGCCGGCGGTGTCATTGCTTTGGAGATGTCCACATCATCCGCACCGACGTCCAAGTCCGGAGCTGAAATTTCTGTAATCTCAGTGGACGTATTGCCGCCTTCTGTTTCCTCTGCAAATGCTGTTATCGGAACGCAAAGCGCAAGTACCAGATACAGTATTGCAAGAGAAAGTGCTAAAGACGTTCTCCGCCGAATCGGTTCGCCTGTTCGAGACACTATCATGCTGCTCACCTCACTTTCTGCATAAATTTTTATTTGGATTGTTTACTTTCACCGGATTGTTCATTTTCAACAACCACCTTTATTCCCAACTCGCTGAGAAGCTGTTCAGCTGCTGCCGTCGCGTCTGCATCGTCATTACGCTGCATCACGGTAATCAGGTCGGTCAAACCCTCCTCCAGCTTCTCCATCTGCAAATAGCTGACACCCCTGTTGTAGTAGCACAGGGAAGTCAATTCATCTCGTTCTATGGACTGTGAGTAACACGCCACTGCCTCTTCATTGTCTCCAAGAGACGCACTGCAAAGGCCCATATAATACAGCACACCTTCCGGCGCTTCCCCAAGCTCCTCGATCGCAAGGAACTGCTCTCTGGCTCCGGAGAAATCCTCCTTCGCCATTTTAGCAAGCCCAATCCATTGGTGAAGCTCTGCTTCACTCATCAGTCCTTCTGTGTCGCCGTCCGGCAACGTGGATTGCGAGTCAGTCTTATTCATCGCTGTCAGCGCCTTTTCACCATCGGTGATGACGGTTTCGTAATCTCCCGTAATGTATGCACACAGCACACATTGGCTATACAGCAACGCCTTCTGGGTGTACCCCGCCGTCAGGGCGTTGTGGAAAGATCGGATTGCCCGTTCATATTCCTCTGCTTCCATGCAGCAGGTACCCAGCATGGCGTTTCGTTCTCCGGTGGGGTCCGTTCCTCCTTCTGCAAAGAAGCGGTCCAAATCCTTTTTGGCCTCGGCCGTCTTACCCAACAGAAGATAGCAGCGCGCCCGGGATGCCAGCAATTCCGGATCCACAGATGTCGCTTGCTCAATGCCCACCGTATAACAGGCAACTGCATTTTCATATTCCCCCGCGCTTTCGTACAGCGTTCCAATGGAAGCCCGGATCGTAGGGTCATCTCCGGCAAGCTCTTCATAGTGCCGTATGTCCGCAACCGCCTGATCCATGTCATCCAGAACCGCATACATCTGCGCCCGAAGGAGATACGCATCTGCCAAACCAGGAACCAGTTCCAGCGCCTTGTCAAAGCTGGTAATGGCCGATTGTGAATCCTCTGTCAGAGCGTACAGGCTTCCCAGCCGAAGGTATAAAACGCCAAGTGCATTTTGGGATTCCCCCGAGTACAGGTCAATACAGCCCTGCATATACTGGATTGCTTCACCGTATTCTTTTCTCGCAATTGCCAGAGAGGCATACATTTCATAATCATCAAACGATTTGGGCTTTCCTACAGCATATCTCAGAATATTCCAGGCTCTTTTCAGACTGCTTTCACTGAGATACTCTGTATTCTCCTCTGTTACGGCAGCAGCGTGCTCCAGTACCGTTCCCAGATATTCCATCTGCTCGAAACGGATCTGGACTGCCCAGCCCATAGCCATGCTTGCGATAAGCAGAAATGCCATGCACCCCGCAAGAATCCGCTTCCACAATTTTCCGGGAGGCTTCTTCCTGACCTGCTGAATCGGCTGAATTGGCTGATTCGCAGGCCCTTCAGAATCTGGCATTCACATCACCTTACCTTCTGTATTCCATTTTCCGGCAAACACACAATTCCGAATAGAAGCGCAGCATAGTATCACGCCATTCCAGACAAATCGGTGTTGCAAAAGCGTATAGATTTACATTTAAAGCTTACCAAAAAAGTTTATTTTTGCGTAAATTGCAAGTTCAAGTTGGACACCCAGCGGTAGAAAAAACGGGTTCCATCTTAGCCACAGTTTTGGTTGAAGCGTCAGATTCAACCAAAATTGGGGCTTCCGCAGCCGCTTAGGCTGCGCAAACAATGTCAAGGAA
>JAXEXE010000044.1:0-5135 GCA_034113565.1 Faecousia sp. | reverse complement strand
CAACTGTTCTTTCAGAGGTGCGAGGAAGCCATTACCCAGACCCAGAAGAAATATGGTGCGCTGTGCCGTAGTGTGGCCCAGCGGCTCCTGGCAGACCCCAGAGACACGGAGGAGTGTGTCAGTGACACCTACCTTCGTGCCTGGAATGCCATCCCGCCGGAACGCCCCCGCTCTCTGCGGGCCTATCTGGCCCGCATCACCCGGAATCTGGCATTGGACCGCTATAATTACAATACTGCCACCCAGCGCAGCACCGCCCTCACCGACGCTTTTGAGGAATTGGAACCCTGGATCGTTGCCGGACAGGGTGATCCGGACACAGAACTGGATGCATCAGAGCTGCGCCGGGTGCTGAACGGCTTCCTGCGCCGTCAGAGCGCTGAGGTCCGCGTGTTCTTTTTGCGCCGCTACTGGTATGGAGAGAGCATCCGGGAGATCGCGGAAGAATGCCATGCCAGCGAAGGAAAGGTTAAAACATCGCTGTTCCGCACAAGGGAACGTCTGCGCGCGGAACTGGAACAGGAAAGGATTACACTATGAACGAAACTCGTTTTCAGAAATGGATGAACTCCGTGGATGATGACCTGCTGGAGGAAGCGCAGCAGCCTATGAAAAAGAAGCGTTCCTGGCTATACAGCGCCGGGGCGATTGCCGCCTGTCTTGCCGTGGCTGTAACTGCCGTCACCATGACCCACCGAGGCACTGACCAGCCCACCATGATCACAAACCCCATGCACGAATCCAGCGCAGCTGAGTTTCAGCGGCTGGGGTACTCCATCCCCCTGCCGGAAAGTGCCTCTGGCACCTCTTACTACCTGATTGATACAGGGGCAAGCGACAAGCAAATGGCCGAAGTCAATTTTGAACAGGGCGGACAGTCGTACTACTGTCGTGCCTTAAAGGCAGAGCAGCCCCAGGACATCTCCGGTATTTATGCTGACTGGACGGAGAGCCTGGACCGGAGCGGCGAAGATGTTTCCATCCAGCTGCGCAAGTCCGAGGATGCGGCCTGGGTGGGCTGGTATGCTCCGGAGGCCGAGGTGCAGTGGTGTGTTGCCGGCGGCAGCGATGCCCAGGTGCTGCTGGACACCGCCCAAACCATTGTGGAGAAGCTGGGGTACGTCATGCCGCTGTATCCGATGGAAAGTGTGGAGGACGCCTTTGCCGACGGCGGATACTCTGCGGACTTCACGGCAGCGGACCTTGTCAAAACCGGGGATGGGTATTCCCTGACCGCGGAGATCCATGACTATGACCGCTATGAACTGGAAGATATTCAGGGTTTGAAAGAAGGCGACCAGATCCAGGTCTGTCGGAAGCCGGTGACCGTTGAGCACATCCGGCGGGATAACGGCACCGTCATCATCAACGGCGGCATCGAAAGCGGCGGCGTAGAGCTGATTGAGGATGACGGTCTGTACCGCACCTACGCAATGGATGACCATCCGATCTACTATGATCTGGGAACGATCACCCTGCCCGTATCCACTGACTGCACCTTTGAGGACCACGCCGACCTGGAACAGGAACCTGATGGCCTGGTTTATGAGTACGAGGACGTCCCTGCGGCTATTCAGGCCAGCGAAACGCCCTTCAACTGCTACAACACGGTCATCACTGTCCGGCAGGAGCAGGTGGTGCAGATCATCCGCTATTGGATTCCCTGATGGATCGACATATAGAATCGAGGTAACATGATATGATTCAGAAAGAAAAATACAACGCAAAAAAGATACTTGCCCTGATCCTGTCTCTCGCCTGCGTGACAGGGCTGCTGGCCGGGTGCGGCCGACAGAACACCAGTGAAGGAAAAGCTGACGGAAGCTCCTTGGAAGAACAAACATCCGACACCTGGTATGAAATTGATCAGGAAGCAGGCATTCTGACCGTCCGCCTTCCCGCCGAAAAGGAAGGATTCATTTGGAACTTTACCATCGACGACACCACCCTGTTGGAGCTGGTCACGCTGGAGGACAATGACGGCACCTTTGTTGCCAGCTTCCGGGCGCTGGAAGACGGCGAGACAGTTGTGTCTTTCTCCTATGCCAGGGATGATGTGCTGGAGGAAATCCGGGCGCTGAATGTTACCTGCAAGGATGGAAAAGTAGCCGACGTCTCCAACGCTTCCGTTATGCCCATTAGTGGGCAGGATGATCCGGAGATCACAGACCTTCGAAACAGCAACAGCATCCCCATGATTATGAAGGAACACAGCGCGGTGACCTGCGTCTCCGAGACCTGGGACGGAGAAAACAACTGGCAGAATAAGACTGTCCGGCAATTCGTCAGTTCCGATGGCCGTCTGTGGTATGACTACGAACAGTACGATGATGCTGACCAGGTCGTATACTGCGAGGCGGGATACATCAACGATGACGTTCCCGGTGCCCTGTATACCTGCGAAAAAGACGGTCTGAAAACGATGACGCTGTGCCCGGCGTCTGAGTATGAAGCCATGGTGTCTGACCGCTGGCTGGCGCGTCAGCTATATGACTATGAGACCGTGGCGGACAAGGCTGACAGCACGGAGTATGGAACCACCACCCTGACCGCCGCCAGGCAGAATGGTCTGACAGGGATCAACAGCGAGGTCATTTACTTTATCGACGATGCGACCGGCCTCATCACCGGCATGGAGGTGACGGAGCATAGTGCAGAGGACGGCAGCGTAGTCTCCGTGACCCGCAGCAATATTCTCTACGATGAACCCCGGCTCATGGAGGAGCAGGCGGCTATGAATATTCTGTTCCCGGAGGACGCCTGCTATCTGAACGTGATCATCAATCCCGGAAAAGAGAATTCCGAGGAACAGGCTTTCCAGGTGGATAAGTCCACGGAGGTGGAATTTGACGCCATGGAGGGCTATCAGCTGTACTACGATTATGATTGTACCCAGCCCATGGATTGGATCGATGTGGGGCAGAATAAGTTGACTGTCTATGTCACGATAGATCCTGCGAAATAAGCATTTAAGAGATTCTTCTGTGATTGAACACAAACAGATTTCGAAAATCTAACGCCGTAAACGGCATAGGAAGATCACTATAAATCAAACACACGAGCAGTGGAATAGATGGACAATTCTTGTCACTTCGGATATTAAGCCCGCATCGGTGCAGACGACGATAAGTAGCGGTCGATTTCTCCATTGCTACTAATAGGTGGTGAAAGCAGATGGAGTATGCATATAAGTTCCGCATCTATCCGAATGCAGTGCAGACGCAACAAATCCAGCTCAGCCGCATCAAGCATCCCCGAATCGCCTATGTGATCGTATCGGGTTATGATGATTTCTCTTACTGCCAGCAGGCCCTGCGGCTGCAGATCACGGACTATATCCTCAAGCCCGTGAACTATGAGGAGTTCGGCACCTGTATCGACAACCTGAAAATCTCCCTGTTTGAGCAGCGCGTAGCGGCCGCGGAGGAACCGGAACAGGAGAGGACCATCACCGGTATTACCAGGTATCTGCAGGAGCATCTGGCGGAGGAGGTGAGCCTTTCGGTCCTGTCGGAGGAATTTCACCTGAATCCCCAGTATATCAGCCAGCTCTTTAAAAATGAGATCGGTGTGGGCTTTCTGGCCTATCTGACCAATATCCGCATGGAGAAGGCGAAAAAACTCTTGCTTTCCGGCTCCCTCTCGGTGGCGGAGGTGGCGGAGCAGGCGGGCTATGGGGATTACCGGGTGTTCACCAAGGTGTTCAAGAAGTCCGAAGGCATCACGCCGTCCCAGTACAGACGGGACTTCCTGGAGATGGCGGAAACAAAATGAATCCAAGATTCTCCTTCACGGAGAACGCAATTACCAAGGAAACGAGGGCACATATGGAGATCGACTTTGTGGATTTGACCCCGGAAAACCTGGCCGGAGAGCACCTTTGCTGCATCATCCGCACGAAAAAGCCCCATCCCGGGGTCGAGGCCAAGCGGCAGTGGCTTGCGGACCGGCTGAAGGAAGGCCATGTGTTCCGGAAACTGAATGTGAGGGGCTGCGTGTTCATCGAATATGCGCCCTTGGAAACGGCCTGGGTGCCTGTCGTGGGAGAGAATTACCTGTACATTTATTGCCTTTGGGTCACAGGTGGACCCAAAGGCTGCGGCTACGGCAGGGCGCTGATGGAATCCTGTATCGCTGATGCGAAAGCACGAGGAAGCTCCGGCATCTGTATGCTGGGCGCGCAGAAACAGAAGGCGTGGCTCTCCGACCAGAGCTTTGCCAGGAAGTTCGGCTTTGAGACAGTGGATACCACTCCCGGCGGCTACGAGCTGCTGGCGCTGTCTTTTGACGGAAGCAAGCCTGCTTTCACGCCCGGAGCCAAGCGGGAAACCATTGAGAACCAGGAACTGACGGTCTATTACGACCTGCAATGCCCCTATATTCCGCAGCGGATCGAAACGCTGCGGGCCTATTGCGCGGAAAAGGGTATTCCCGCGCGCTTCGTTCAAGCGGACAGCCTGGAAAAGGCGAAAGCGCTGCCCTGTCCCTTCAACAACTGGGCGGTATTTTACCGGGGCCGCTTCCAGACCGTGAATCAGATAGACATTCCCACCCTGGAGCGTATTCTGAAGAAAGAATTGTGGTATGATGGAAGCACCATTGAGAGGGGTGAACGCCATGAAAAAACCGGAGTATTATGAAGCCGACGTCCTGTTTTTCTTTGACGGCAAGCCGCTGGAGCTGTCGCTGTATGAAACGCTGTTCCGCCGCATGGAAGCGGAATTTCCCGATGCCTCTGTCAAGGTGCAGAAGAGCCAGATCAGTTTTTACGGCAGGCACCTCTTTGGAGCCGTATCGCTGCCGGTGCGGAGGAAGAAGTCCTGGCCGGAGCACTGCATCGTGGTGACCATCGGCCTTTCCAATCAACTGGAATCACCCCGGGTGGCGGTGGCTGTGGAACCGTATCCGGGCCGCTGGACGCACCATGTATTGGCCAGTGAGGAAGCGCAGATCGACGATGAGCTGCTGGGGTGGCTGCGGGAGGCCTGGGAGTTTGCGGAGAGCAAGCGGTGAGGGGGAGAAATATGAGCATACCCTGATGACCCGGCGCATTGCGGCGTTCAGAATTGCCCTGGACCTGATCGAAAAGGAGCTGAGCGCGGGCGTTCCGCCCGAGGAGAAGAAAAAGCTGCCGG
>JAXEXE010000043.1:0-13014 GCA_034113565.1 Faecousia sp. | reverse complement strand
TCCCCGTGGGGGGAGCGACTCTGTTTGGCATACAATGTCCTCCGTTATATCTATTTCAATCCACGCTCCCCGTGGGGGGAGCGACGAGGGCATAGATCACAACAGACCTTGCCCTCCGGATTTCAATCCACGCTCCCCGTGGGGGGAGCGACTGGAACAAACCGGACTTTCTTGGAAAACACCATTATTTCAATCCACGCTCCCCGTGGGGGGAGCGACAAAGAGATTTTGACGGATATGGAGGTTGATGCTTATTTCAATCCACGCTCCCCGTGGGGGGAGCGACCGTTTGCAATTTACGCAGGAACGCTGAACGCAAATATTTCAATCCACGCTCCCCGTGGGGGGAGCGACACAGCGCATATCCGGAACAAAGGCAAGCGATCTGATTTCAATCCACGCTCCCCGTGGGGGGAGCGACTTCCGCTCTGTTTGACCTGTCAGATGCTACCAAGATTTCAATCCACGCTCCCCGTGGGGGGAGCGACTGGTTGTTATATCGCCTATGGTCTCTGGGATGGAATTTCAATCCACGCTCCCCGTGGGGGGAGCGACCCGGCGCTCTGTTCATGCTCCGCTGCGCGGAGCTATTTCAATCCACGCTCCCCGTGGGGGGAGCGACAGATGAAATCCGAGACGGTTTCTTCTCATTCAACATTTCAATCCACGCTCCCCGTGGGGGGAGCGACTTCCGAGACTTAAAAGCTTTACGCAAACGCTTCATATTTCAATCCACGCTCCCCGTGGGGGGAGCGACCTTCGGCCTGTGCCTCGTTCTGGGCGGGCTGCTATTTCAATCCACGCTCCCCGTGGGGGGAGCGACAGCAAAGATGCACAAACTCACGTCGGCATCTTTGGCGAGAATGTAGTATTTGGGAGATAAAGCCACGGGAGAGCAGTGCAGAACCGTTTCAGGAACGGGGATAATCCACGCCTTGAGACGGAAAACCGGCGCGAACCTCCCGGGCAATTCCTGTTTACTGGGACTTCGCAGCTACAGAATCAGGGTGTCCTCCGGAAGATAGGTGTTCTTACAGCCGAAGTGCTCCACCTTTTTTTCATATTGATTTCCCAGATAATAGAATCGGAGACTGTCCTTCTCCGGGTCCATAATGGACACCAGCTTGGCTTGCAGGCTCCGGCATTGTCCCGCGTCCAGAAGGCACTCAAACACGGAATTCTGTACCCGCTGGCCGTAATCCACACATTTTTTCGCGATCTGCCGCAGACGCTTCCGCCCGGCGGCATTCTCTGTGTTCACATCATAAGTAATCAGAACCAGCATAGTGTCA
The DNA here is from genome assembly GCA_034113565.1 of Faecousia sp. Lineage (GTDB taxonomy): Bacteria > Bacillota > Clostridia > Oscillospirales > Oscillospiraceae > Faecousia. Next base: position 11,722 of record JAXEXE010000043.1, on the reverse strand, counting down.
CTTCCATAAAAAAGGCGGGTAGGCATCCAGATCGCCCCGGATGTACCGGGCCAGCAGCAGAGCCTGTACATAGGGAATCAGGCCCCAGCTCATTTTTTCGTTCAGATAGGGATGGGTCAGGATGTCCCGCTTCCGCTCCTGCCAGGCTTTCAAAAACTTTTTCCGACCCTCATCGGTAAGCAGCACCGCGCCGCTGTCCTGCACCTGAAAGTCTTCCGGCTTTACCACCCGGTTGTTGACCAGCGTCAGCACAAAGCGGTCTGCCATGCAGGGGCGAAGCTCTTCCATCAGGTCCAGCGCCAGAGATTCCCGCCCCGGACGGTCCCGGTGGAGAAAGCCCACATAGGCATCCAGCCCCACGCTTTCCAGGGCGCTGGCGCAGTCGTGGGCCAGCAGGCTGTAGGCGAAGGACAGCATGGCGTTGACCCGGTCAAGGGGTGGGCGGCGGTTGCGCCCGTGGAAGAAGAAATCCTCTTTCCGGTTCAGCAGCAGGTGGTCAAATACGCCAAAATACGCTGCCGCGCCCACGCCCTCCAGCCCCCGCAGGGCTTCCAGGTCGGATACCTCCAACACCAGCGGCAGCAGTTCTTTGACTTTCCGGGCGGCGTCCTCCAGCCCACAGTCAGCCACCCGCGGAGCATGGTCCCGCAGGGTTCGCTGGATACTGGACGCACCGTTGCTGAGTTTCCCGAAAATCATATTCCGGGCAATTTCACAGCTGCGCTGAGAATCATCAGCAATTCGGTATTGTTCCCGGCGGAGCAGCACATTTCCGCTGCTTTCCCCGCAGACCCGGGCAAGAAAGCGGCCTCGCGGGGTGCAGAAGGCCAGACCGATTCCCCTTTGGGCACAGGCTCCCATCAGCGCGGGAGAAGCCCCGGAATAGGAGAAACTGACGATGGTTTGCAGGGTATGCAGGGGATACCGGGCAATGACCTCTTTTTCCCGGTTGGCCAGAACGTTCTCACCCTCTAAAGACAGGTAGATGTCCTCGGAGGTGACGAACAGGGTGTTCAGCAGCTGCTTCATGGCATTTCCTCCATCGCGGCTTTGAGATAGGCGGACACGGAGCGGTTTTTCATCAGCTTCGGCAGGCACAGCTCCTTCAGGGAACAGGCATTGCAGGATTTCGTGGGCTTGACTCTGGGCGTGTAACCCCGCTGATAGAGATCGTGCATCTGTTCGAGCATCTGTCTGACCTGTGCGCGCAGTTCCGGGGTGAAGATCACCTGCTGCCGCCGGCGGATTTCGCCGTAGTACAGGGCTCCTTCCGGGATGTCACAGCACAGCATGGCTTCCAGACACATAGCCTGCCCGCACAGCTGGAGGGCGTCGCCTGTGTCCTCCCGGGGTTTTCCCCGCTTGTACTCCACCGGATAGGGCTGCCACAGCCCATCCTTTCCGGCAAGGGGGATGCCGGTGCTGCCCCGGTGGTATTCCAGCACATCACACTGGCCGGAGATACCCAATTCCGCGGAATAGACGCTGACGCCCCGCTGAATCTGCAGATCTCCCCTGCTTTCCGTAAACGCCCGGTCGTGGGCGTTTTCATGCATCAGCGCGCCGTCCACCGTGCGGTAGTTTTCCGCCCACTGGTGCTCGATGTGAATCAGCGCCCACTGGCGGCGGCAGAAGGCAAAGTGCTGCAGCCCTGACAATTGGAGGAAATCCTCCTCAGAATAGATCACCCCATGCGCGTGCAGGTGACGCCCTCAGGCAGGCCTTCTTCGTTCACGCTGACCGTATAATCACAATAGGCTCTGGGCACCACCACGCCGGGCTTCCGCTCCGCCTTCACCAGATCAAACAGCTTGTAAGCCGGGGCATTGCCCAGTTCGGAATCGTGACGGAACACAATCAGCTCCCGGACGGCCATCTTGCCCCGGGCGGCGGAGTGATCCAGCTCGAACATATTGAGAATGGCCTGCCACAGCAGCTGCAAATCCTCCTCGGAAAAGCCGGTGGTCTTCCGGGCCAGATTGGCGGACACAAAGCCCTCCGCCCGGTACAGGCCGTAGGGAACAATGTACTTCCGGCCCATTTCCGTGCCCTTCTTTTCCGCGTCTGCCTCGGTGGTAATGGCGACCCGGGTGATGGTCACTTCCTGGGGCACAATGGGATCCACACTCCGGGCAAAGCCCAGCTGGACGGGGCCCCGAACCTGACCGCAGTTCAGCGCGCCCTTGACAAAGGTGGTCATTACCGCGCCGAAGGTACGGATATCAAAGAAGTTGTTGCACATGAAATCCCGGATTTTGACATCCAGATCGGCGTCTTTCTTCTTGGCCTCCTTCAGCTTGCCGGGGTCCACGCCCACATAAGCACAGGCCTCCGCATCGCTGCGGTTCAAGGGCACGCCGTCCTTGACGTAGATGCGGTAGCCGGACACGCCCTCCTTCACGGTTTCCACATAGTTGCGGATTTTCCGCTTCAGGCACACGTCGGTGACAAGGCCATAGCCCGTCTCCGGGTCGATGCGGGGCATATTGCCCGCGTCGGGGTCGCCGTTGGGGTTGCCGTTTTCCACATCGAAAAAGATCACGAATTCATAGCGGTTGGAAATGGCGCTCATATTATTTCTCCTCCTTTTTTGTGTAGCGGAACTGTTTCTGATGATAGTAGCCCAGGTTAAAGGAGCCCTGTTCCGGCAGGGACAGGCGGACGGGATAGCTCTCCCCCAGCACGTCCTTTAATTTACCGATCTGCCGGTCATAGGAAATGCGAAGTCCGGTGTCCAGCTTGCGCAGATGCTTCTGGCACAGATTGTCGAGAATCGGGAAGATTGTCGCCGGGGTGGCGGAAGCGGAATTGAAATACCTATCCTTGATGGTGGCGTTGATGCCGGGATTGGCGCTTTCCTGCAGGGCCTCGTAAACCGCGAACAGGCGTCCCAGCGTATAGGGAATGTTGGTGCTGTTTTCATTCAGGCTCACGGTCAATACCTCCTTTGGGCACAGAGCATTGGGATTTTTCAGATAGTAGGCTTTCAGAATTGCCGCCCGTCCGGGCGTGATCTCCCGTTCCGCCCGGATGCGCAGCATAGTCGCCTCCAGCAGGGCGGCGGGATAGGCGGAGCCCGTGAAGATGGCTCTTGCCGTCGCGCCCGCCATCACCGGAGAGGGAGACTTGTCCGTGGTGTTCAGGTTCACCGTCTCCCGGAGCATGGCCCACAGGGGCACAATGGCGTACCGATTCCCCACGATCTCCATGCGCTGGTGGTGGTCGTTGACGTTTTTCATCAGAGTGCCGAAGGAATTGCGGCAGAAGAACCGGACGGACAGCCGGGCGGCGTTGGGGGCAAGGCCCAAAATGTAGAAGGGGCGGCAGGGGTCCAGCTTCAGCTCCTCGCTGGGCAGGCCCTGGGCCAGATTCTTCAGCGCGGAATGGAGGTCTCTGTCGCTCAGCCCCTCCGGCAGGGCATCCCCGAACAGGGACAGGCCCGCGAACAGGCTGTATTGGGGCTCGGCCCCCTCAGCCCAGCAGACAATGGTGGTGTCGCCGATGCGGTGGACATTGGGCTTGTCCGCCAGCAGGTAATTCAGGGCGGCGGTGTAGGCAAAGGCTGCATACTTGCCCACGGGAGCGTTCAGGCTCTGCTCCTTTCCGTAGGAGCAGAAGGCGGGAGCATTGAAGGAAACCAGCGCCGCGCCGCTGGACTGGGCGCCGGCAACGCCCTTCACCGCCGGATGCACCGGCTCCGCCACATCCGGATTGCCGGTGACAAGGCACTGCTGCTTTTCCCCCTGCACATCGGCATAGCTGGCATTCCATGCGAAACGGATCGCCGGGTCATCCTGAGCAAAGACGCCGTCCACCCGGAAGATCAGGTTGCCGCCCTTCATGAGTTCCTGCCAGCAGTCCGCCAGGGCGGGATGGGACTGGGCGTTTTCCGGCTGCCAAGTATCAAAGTAGGCCAGAATCGCCTTTGCGGTGGGGGAATCCACACAATCCAGAAGTCTGTGATGAAGTTCCCCACAGGCCCGGAAACAGGAAAGGCTGCGTTCCGGCTTGCCCTTTTCATCTACGCCCAGCAGGTAGCTGGAATTGTCCCACAGGAAGTTGGGGAGGATTCCCACTGTCCGGGTGACGGGAGAGGGAAGCTCCATGGGGGTGGGACGCAGCTGGGTTTTCTTTCCCACCAACACTTCTGAAAGCAGGGGGACGACATTTTCCAGTCTGCCGTTTTCATCCAGACACAGGGCATAGCTGATTTTTGCCGGGCTCCAGCCGGGGCGGGCGATTTTCCCCTGCCGGGCCAGGTCCTCGAACAGACGGGTCAAGGCCTGCAAAATCATGTCCGCACCTCCTCGCTGTACATGGGCGGCACCTCCAGAACACCGTCATGAAGCACCGCCCGGAAGAAATGGGGCGTGATGTTCTCCGGGTCGGAATAGTCCAGATCCAGCAGCATCCACCCCAGATCCTTCTCCCCTTTCAGCTCCTCCGGGCAGGGCGGCAGCTGGGTGCAGGGCCGGAAATGGGCCGGAAATTCCCGGACGCCGAAGCAGGGCTGGTGGTAGAACTGGCCCTTTTCCAGACGCCTGCGCATGATGTCCTGAAATTTGCCGGGGTTGTCCGTGGGGGTGGCCCGGGCCGTCATTTCAAAGTGGGCATCGATGACGTAGCGCACATCCCGCAGCACCATGGCGGCCCGCTGCTGGATGCTGTCCGGGGCAGCAAGGTACAGTTCGCCTCCCTTTTCCATGACGGCCTGGGCCTTCCGGGCGCTGACGGTATCCTTGACCTCGTTGCGCCGGATGTTGGTAAAGCGGATGGGGGCGCAGACATGGATGCGGTCAATGACCCACTTCATGCCGGGGTGCCAGTAGACGGCTTCCAGCAGTCCCCGGGCGGCGGAAGGCGTCATTACGTCATAGCTGACCCGTTCCACTTTCATCTCCGGCCTGCTGTAGCAAGCGTAGTCACCCCAGACCTCGACGGAAATCGACATAGGCATTCTCCTTTCTCTTTTGTATGGATTGCTGAATCGACCGGGCGGCTCTCGCATTGATTTCAGCCCAGTCAGCCAACATCTGTTTCACTGCCAATATAGCACATTGTTCCTGAAAAATCACTCCATGCGGCATACCAATTCCGTCGAGTTTTCTCGAGAACTGAAATAATTTGGCAGCAAGCGGGATAGAGCGGATGCTCTTGTCTGCTTGCTGCCATAATAGCGCAAACTATGTCCAATAAAGCGGGTGCGATTAGATAAATTCCGCCTTTCCGGCGTCGGATGTCAGGGACAGGCCCATTTCCGGGTCGTACAGGCTGAGGTTGGTCAGCACGGCGCTGTCGCCCGATAATGCCTGGATATCTCCGGCGTTCAGCAGGTCACGAAAATGCTTCTCATAAATACTGACGCTGTACTGCCCCGCCCGGCGGCAATCCTCCCGGCTGGCCCGGCCTTCCAGCAGGGGCCGGCAGGCCGCCTCCCCTTCGCCAAGGGGAATATATACCGTAAACGTCTCCTGATCAATGAGGTGAAAGCCCTTGGATACGGTTTCAAAGGGAAGCAACTGCTCCCGCAGGGTTTTCACCGCACCGGATTTGTCAATATTTTCGCCAATCAGCGAATGCAGGCAGGCAAAATACCGGTCCATCGTTTCCGGGTCACCGGGGCTTCTTCCGCCCTTCAGCGCTTCCCGCGCCGCTTCCACGTTGATTCTCTGCAAAATCGGAACGGGATTTTCACTCCGGAAATAGGTAACGACGCTTTCCTCTGCCCCGCGCTTTCCCTCCCGGTTGCAGCGCCCCGCTGCCTGCGCGATGGAATCCAATCCGGCGGTTTCCCGGTAGACTGCCGGGAAATCCACGTCCACGCCCGCTTCAATCAGCGAGGTGGACACCACCCGGCAGGGCAGGCCATCCTTTAAACGCCGGCGGATGGTTCGGAGAACCTCTTTCCGGTGGGCCGGGTACAATAGGGTCGACAGGTGGAACCGCCCCTCCTCCGGCAGCAGGTCATAAAGCTTCCGCGCCGCTTTGCGGGTATTCACGATGCACAGTACCTGCTTTTCCCGGCACAGTTCCCCGGCGAGCGCTTCATCGGACAGCTCGCCCCCATCCCGATAAGTTACCCGGCGGAAATTCCGAAAATTCTCCGCCACCGCCGGGCACAGTTCCTCGATCTGCTGTCCCGGGCAGAACCGGCGGAGCAAATCCCCCAGTACCGGCTGCGTGGCGGTGCAGAGCAAAACCGTGGCGCGGAATTGAGACACGAGACTCGCCATGGCGCCCACGCAGGGCAGCAGATGGCAGGTGGGAATCATCTGGGCCTCGTCAAAAATCACCACGCTGTTGGCAATATTATGCAGCTTGCGGCACTGGGAGGAGCGGCTGGAATAGAGCGATTCAAAGAACTGCACCGCCGTGGTCACAACCACCGGGGCATCCCAGTTCTCCGCCGCCAGCCGCTGGAAGCGGTTGGTTTCATTCGTTTCGTCGTCATCATCGTAACGGACGCCGCTGTGGTGCTCCACCACATTGTTTTCTCCCAGAATTTCCCGGAACACCGCCGCGTTCTGCTCGATGATGGAGGTATAGGGAATCACATAAATGACCCGATCCAACCCGTTTTCCACAGCGTGCTTCAGTGCAAAAGCCAGCGAGGACACAGTTTTTCCACCGCCGGTGGGGACAGTCAGGGAGTAAATCCCCCGGGGCCGGGATGCCTTTTCCAGACATTGGGACAAAATGGCGCAGCGTTTCCGATTCAGCTCCGTATTCCCGGGGAACCAGGGGCGGATATAGGCGTTCAGCCGATCCAGCAGCACCGGCAGGGAATCATACCCGCCCCGCCGGGGTGTTTGCTCCGCCATGAAGGCCTCCGTGTCCAGATAATCCGCGTCCACCAGACAGGAATACAGCATCCGCACCCACATGGACAGGGCATACGGGTCGGTGATGGCCGGCATTTTCCCCGGGTCAGGCAGCGCTCCCGCCCAGTGGCAGGCCGGGATGCCCCCTGCCGCGCCCTTTTTAATCCGCCCGACACAGGTGGGCGCGCCGGGGCAGTCTGTTCTGGGATTGCCAAAATCCGGCAGTCCGCCGTGATGGCCCGCCACGCAGCAGGCCATGGCATTCTCCCCGCGCTTTGCGCATTCCAGTGCTCCCGCTGTGGCGTGATCCACTTTGGGGCCGCCGCGCAGACGCCTTTGAAATTCCTCAGAGCATTTTCCGATGTCGTGGGCATATCCGAGGAACCGCCCACGGGCTTCCTCCCCAAACGCGGCGGCAAAATCACCGCACCGCCGGGCTGTTCCGGCTAAGTGTTCTTCAACCGTTTGAACGGCTCCATCCTCACGAAGATGCGCATAGTACATCGTTCCGCCCCCCAGAGATACGATTATTGCAGGATATCCCGAATATGGGCCTGTATTTTATCAGCCAGCCGGTTATGCTGCTCCAATTCCTCGGGCAGCAGAGCGGCCAGCCGGGCCGCTTCATAGTCCTGCCGGGCAAGCTCCAAATCCGCCAGAACGGGCTTCGCCGCTTCGGGGAAGGAGATATCCATCCGCTTGACCTGCTCTTTTTCCCGCCGGATATCCGTGATCTTCACCAGTCCCCGGCCTGTCAGCTTTTGCAGGGAAAGGGAAAACGTACTCCGGGGCAGGTTGGCGAAATCCGCCGCCTCCCGGCGGGTCGGCTGAAAATTCAGCTCCCAGAGCGCCAGTAGGAGCTTGGCGTCGGGAAGCGCCAGATCATTTTTCAGTGCAGCTGTTTCCAGATAACGGTCCAGCAGCTTTCGCTCCCGGAAGGCATCGTACAGCACGCCCTCCCCGTCCAGAACATGGGGGCAGACCTGCATTCGCTCATTTCCCAGCTTCTGGGAATTGGGAAGCACCGCCGGCGGCACAGAGCCGTCACCGGCGGCATCCAGCAGGAACCGGTAGACCTTCAGCCGGCACTTTTCGTATTCGTCCTCGTCCAGAACCGTTTTGAAAAACCGATGATAGCATTCAAAGACCGTCAGCTTCATTTTCACGGTCTGGCTGATGGTCAGGCTCTGGGAAGCCAGAGAGCCCTTGGTCTTGACGTAGTAATAAATGGGAATCTGAATGGCACGGAAGACCTCCGCGTAACGGATGTACTCCAGATTGAACATGAAGTCCTCGCACCAGCTGATTTCAGGGTCCATCCGCAGATGGTGCGCCTCAACGATGGCGCGGCGGTAGAGCTTGTTCCACAGAACGCCGTAGTAGAAGTCGGCGGGATCTTCCATCATGTGGGCGGCGAACTCCTCACGGGTCATGATGCCGTCTTCATCGATATCGCCTTTTTGAGAGACCCGCTCCCCCACGACCCGGTAAAAGTCGGAAATCACCAGATCGCAGGGGCCGCTTTCCATGGCCCGCACCAGAGAGCTGGTGGCGTCGGAAGTAATCCAGTCGTCGCTGTCCAGAAACTGGAGATAGGTGCCCCTGGCCCGGTCCAGAGCAAGGTTCCGGCTTGCGGAAACGCCGGTGTTCTCTTTATGGATGACCTGAACGCGGCTGTCCACGGCTGCATATCCATCGCAAACGGCGCCGGAAGTATCCGTGCTGCCGTCATCGACCAGCAGCAGCTCAAAATCGGTATATTCCTGGTTCAGAATACTTTCAATGCATCTGCCGATGGTATGCTCCGCGTTATAGACCGGGACGATAATACTGACGGTGGGACTCATAAACGTACTCCTTTGGGGAAAATGGTGTTGATAATATTCTAGCACGGGCGAAAGGTCCGCGCAAGATGTGGAGCACAAATTCGGGTTTCTTTTCTTTGCGTCCGGGGGCAGTATGGGCTTGGGGAGCGGGGAGTTCCCATTGACAAACAAAACCCCCTTCCTTATAATGAAGACAAAAATGCACTGGAGGGCCGAGATTATGACAAGAGGCTTTATCACCATCGCCACCGGACGGGATAAATACTATGAAATGGCAAAAAATCTGGTACTGTCCTACCGCCTGTTCTGCGACAATCCCTGCCCCTTCGCCATTTTGTGCGACAGGGAAAACGAATACACCGATGCCTTCGATCAGGTCATTCTCTTCCAGCCCGGCCCCCGGCCCTTTTTTAATAAATTTGAGCTTTTGAAGCGTTCACCCTTTGATGAAACCATTTTCATTGACGCGGACTGTCTTGCCTACGCCGATCTGAACGACTTCTGGGACTATTTTTCCAGCTCCGACGATTTCTCCGGCTGCGGCACCAACTACCCCATCGATTCCGAGAAGGGCCTGTTTCAGGATGGGAAAATCGGGCAGTACAACGGCCGGGTCCACTGGAAGCCGGATATCTGCGGCGGACTGTACTTCATCCGAAAAGGCCCGGCCTGTAATGCCCTCTACGACGAATGCCAGAACATTGCGAAGCACTATGACGAATACGTCTGGCCCGATTTCTGCGCGCCCTATGCCGACGAAACCGTGCTCTGCCTTGCCATGGCAGTCCACGGGATGCACGCCATGGTCGCCGACCCTGCCAATTACGGTCACCCCTGGGAGGCAGACTTCATGGAGCACGACATCTTCACCGGCCTGTGCCGCTACAGTACCGAATGGCACCCCATGGTGGAGCAGGGCCATCTTGTCCACTTCGGCACCCGCTACTGCGCAAAGCCCCCTTACCTGTTCGAGATTGAAAAGATGAATCTCATGCTGAAAAAGGGGCTGCGGCCCGGCAAGTCCGGTGTCCGGCTGAATCCCATGGAAACCCTTCTGTACCGTTGGAAGCTGCGCTACTACTATCTGGAACTGAAGGATTTGTCCATCCGGGCGGTTCGCAAGCTCTGGCGTATCCTCACCCGCACGCCGCCCACAGACTGACCCCAGCCCCGCCGCACTGCCGCGGCGGGTTTTTTGGCGAAAAGCGGTTTACTTTTTGTGCATCCTGTGGTAAAATCATGGAATAAAAGGGAGAGTGTGCGCTCCCAACCAGGAAAGGAGTATTGTTATGAAGGGAATCATTCTGGCCGGCGGCTCCGGCACACGGCTTTACCCCCTGACCAAGGTCACCTCCAAGCAGCTGCTCCCCGTTTATGACAAGCCCATGATCTACTATCCCCTGTCCACCCTGATGCTGGCGGGTATTCGGGACATTCTGATTATCTCCACCCCCACCGACACCCCCCGGTTTCAGGACCTGCTGGGCGACGGCAGCCACTTCGGCATCCATCTAAGCTACGCCGTGCAGCCCTCCCCCGACGGGCTGGCCCAGGCCTTCCTCATCGGCGAGGAATTCATCGGCGACGAGCCCTGCGCCATGATTCTGGGCGACAATATTTTCTATGGCAACGATTTTTCCTCCATTCTGGAAAAGGCCCGGCGGGGCGCGGAAAACGGACGGGCCACCGTCTTCGGCTACTACGTCCCCGACCCGGAACGCTTTGGCATCGTTGAATTTGATGAAAACGAGAAGGTGCTTTCCGTGGAGGAAAAGCCCGCCCAGCCCAAGAGCAATTACGCCATCACCGGCCTGTACTTCTACCCTGCCGGCGTCTCCCAACTGGCAAAGCAGGTCAAGCCCTCCAAGCGGGGAGAACTGGAGATCACCACCCTCAACGATCTGTACTTACAGCGGGGCATTCTGGACGCCAAAATTTTCGGCCGGGGATTTGCCTGGCTGGACACCGGCACCATGGAGAGCCTGCTGGAAGCGGCGGAGTTCGTCCACATGGTGGAAAAGCGGCAGGGTATGAAAATCTCCGCCCCGGAGGAAATTGCCTTCCGGTTCGGCTGGATTTCCACGCAGGAGCTGCTGGAGTCCGCCGACCTCTACGGAAAATCCCCCTACGGGCACCACCTGCGGCAGGTGGCTGAGGAGAAATTTGTAAGCTTTAAGGTAAGGCAGCAGAAATAAAGGAGGCCAATATGACCATTATTGTCACCGGCGGCGCCGGATTTATCGGTTCCAATTTCATTTTCCATATGCGCTCGTCACACCCGGACTACCGGATTGTGTGTCTGGACAAGCTGACCTACGCGGGCAACCTGTCCACGCTGGCCTCCGTCATGGATAAGCCCAACTTCCGGTTCGTAAAGCTGGACATCTGCGACCGGGCTGGAGTATACCGGCTGTTTGAAGAAGAACACCCGGACATGGTGGTGAACTTCGCCGCCGAGAGCCACGTAGACCGCTCCATTGAAAACCCCGAGGTGTTCCTGCAAACCAACATTCTGGGCACCCAGGTGCTGATGGACGCCTGCCGGAAGTACGGCATCACGCGCTACCATCAGGTGTCTACAGACGAGGTCTACGGCGACCTGCCCCTTGACCGGCCCGACCTGTTCTTCACCGAGGAAACCCCCATCCACACCAGCTCTCCCTACTCCGCCTCCAAAGCCAGCGCCGATCTGCTGGTGCTGGCCTATCATCGTACATATGGATTGCCCGTCACCATCTCCCGGTGCTCCAACAACTACGGCCCCTACCACTTCCCGGAGAAGCTGATCCCCCTGATGATCGCCAATGCCCTGAACGACAAGCCCCTGCCCGTCTACGGCACCGGTGAAAACGTCCGGGACTGGCTGTATGTGGAGGACCACTGCAAGGCCATCGACCTGATTATCCATAACGGCAGAGTTGGCGAGGTCTACAACATCGGCGGTCACAACGAAATGCGCAACATCGACATCGTGAAGATCATCTGCAAGGCCCTGGGCAAGCCGGAAAGCCTCATCACCTTTGTCACCGACCGCAAGGGCCACGATATGCGCTACGCCATCGACCCCACCAAGAT
>JAXEXE010000042.1:0-12402 GCA_034113565.1 Faecousia sp. | reverse complement strand
CTTGGTGCTGGACATTCCTCTGATGCTGATTGTCATGCTGCTGCTGTGCGTCCCCGCCCTGACCCGGAAAAAGCTGGAGCGCTGGCAGGGTATCCTGCTTCTGTGCATCTACGCCGCCTTCTGCCTGTTCCAGTTCTTTGTTTAATATTGGTAAATTCCCAGTTTTCCAAGGGCTTGATTCACTATGGTTCAGAATCATCAAAATGCAAAAGGTTGCTGTGAATTAAGCAGTTTATCAAATCCGTGAAGGCATAAAGGTCAAAATAAGGGTAAAAACGATTTTACGAAATATTCATTTTCAATTTTCAAAACAATCCAAAGGCAAAATGAATTCAAAAAGCAATAAATCCCGGTATTGAAAAACAATACCGGGATTTAACATACTGGCGGAGATGGAGGGATTTGAACCCCCGCACGCCTTGCGGCGCCTAGCGGATTTCGAATCCGCACCCTTCGGCCACTTGGGTACATCTCCATTGGGTGCCATTATACCAGCTTAGCGGCAAAAAATCAAGGCTTTTTCACCAGCTCCAGCACCTGTTTCATCTGTTTGCAGATGGCGTCATAATTCTCCCGTCTATGGGGCCGCAGACAGTGCTGGCAGTCCTTGATGCCGGAGGCGGTATATCGGAAGTTTCCACCGCAGTTCTCGCCAAGGCAATACAGCGGACAGTAACAGAACAGGCAGCTGAAGGTCTCCTGGTCGGCCCCAGCATGGCATGGGAAATATTCGCACTGCTTGTGCTGGAAAAAGTCATAATGCGGCATTATCTATCCTCCTGATGTTTGCAAGAATGGAAAAAATATGATATACTCCGTTTATTGCACAGCAAGTCGGGACTTCATTCAAATAGCGTCCAGGGATTCTCCTTTGGCGGCTCCTGAGAGAACTCCATTGGTTTTCCTGTCAGCGGGTGGGTAAAGCCGATTTTATGGGACCACAAGGCGATTTCACAGGGGTCACCCAGTTCCGAATACTTCCGCTCCCCCACCAGCGGCAGTCCCCGGCTGGCAAACTGCACCCGAATCTGGTGGGTTCTGCCAGTGTGAAGAAGCACGGCTACCTTGCTCAGACCCTCAGCCGTCCCCAGCACCCGGTAGTCAAGCACCGCTTCCTGCACGCCCTTCCCCGGCTCCCGGGCCACCATGGTCATACGGCGGGCCTTGTCCCGGTACAGCAGGTCCGTAAGTGTACCCTCCGGGGACTTTGGAACGCCGTGGAGAACCGCAAGGTATTCCTTGGAAAATTCGTCCTCCCGCACCTGCCGGGACAGTTCCGACGCGGCCTCAGTGGACCTCGCCAGCACCATAACCCCGCTGACCACCCGGTCCAGCCGGTGTACCGTGCGTACATCCGCCCTCGGGTTCCCCAGTGCCTGACGCACCAGCTCCGGCAGTCCCCCCGGCTCATCCGTGGACAGCACCCGGGCGGGTTTCACGCACACCACCACAGCCTCGTCCACATACAGTAGTTCCATGCAAATCTCTCCTTTGCCTTATCCTATCAAAAAATGCACCCTATTTCAAGGAGGTCAACCATGAAAATTGTGATTCTTGACGGACACGCGCTGAACCCCGGCGACCTGTCCTACGACTGCCTGCGCCAGTTCGGTGAGCTGTCCATCTATGACCGGACGGATTCCGAAGAAGAAGCCATCGAACGCATCGGCGACAGCGAGATTGTTCTGGTGAACAAGGTGCACATCACCGAAAATCTGCTGGCCCACTGCCCCAATATCCGCCTGATCTGCGTGCAGGCAACGGGCTACAACGTCGTGGACTGCGCCGCCTGCGCCAAGCTTGGTATCCCCGTAACCAATGTTCCCACCTATGGCACGGCGGCCGTGGCCCAGTTCACCATGGCTCTGATTCTGGAGCTTTGCCACCGGGTAGGGCTGCATAACCACGATGTTCACACCGGGGGCTGGGTCAACGCAAACTGCTTTACCTACTGGCTGACACCGCAGACGGAACTGGTGGGCAAAACACTGGGCATTATCGGCTTCGGCAGCATTGGGAAAGCCGTGGGCAGGCTGGCAAAGGCTTTCGGTATGAAGGTCATCGCCTTCAACCGTTCCCAGAGCGAGGAGGGCCGCCAGATTGGTGAATATGTGGACTTGGACACGCTGCTGACCCAGTCCGACATTGTGTCCCTGCACTGTCCCCTGTTCCCGGAGACGGAAAAGATCATCAACGCAGAATCCATTGCCAAAATGAAGGACGGGGCCATGCTCATCAACACCTCCCGCGGGCCGCTGGTAGACGAACAGGCCCTTGCCGACGCTCTGAATTCCGGCAAGCTCCGCTCTGCCGCCGTGGATGTCGTGTGCCATGAGCCTATGGACGCGGACTGTCCCCTGCTTTCCTGCAAGAACTGTCTCATCACGCCCCACATGGCCTGGGCTCCAGTGGAGAGCCGCCAGCGGCTGCTGGACACCGTGGTGGAGAACATCCGGGCATTCCTCGCGGGAAAGCCGCAGAACGTTGTAAATATGTAGCGGAAAAGAGAGGGCGAGTTGCCCTCTCTTTTGTGTTGTGTTATGCACAGTTTCCACAGACCTATCCACAAAAATGCAGCGCAAATGTTGATAATATCCGCGCTTTTGTCACAATTTTGTAACAATTACGCCATAATCACCACGCAGACGCGCTTATATTTATCCACACCAGTTTACAGCGCTTCCCCCAGTATGGACTTGGTCGCATAGGCGTTCAGGCGCATATCCGCCGTATTCCCGGCACGGTATTCATAATATGCCTGTGCCCCGATCATAGCCCCGTTGTCGCCGCAGAGACTTAAGGGGGGCATATAGACCTCCGCGCCCAATTCTTTCGCCGCCGCCAACAGGTTAGCACGAATACGGGAATTGGCCGCCACACCGCCGGCAACCGCGATTTTCCGGTAGCCGGTTTCCTTCATGGCCATCACTGCCCGGGGAACCAGCGTGTCGGACACGGCGGCGGAAAAGGTCGCGCACAGGCTGGGCACGTCCAGTTCCTCTCCCACCTGCTCCGCGTGGTGAATCAGGTTCAGGGCGGCGGTCTTCAGACCGGAAAAACTCATGTTGTAGGGATTTTCGCCGGGCTTGCTGCGGGGAAGAACGTATTTTGTTTCATCGCCCAGCTTTGCCGCCTTGTCAAGAGCCGCTCCGCCGGGATAGGGCATTCCCAGCACCCGCGCCACCTTGTCAAAGCTCTCCCCTGCCGCGTCATCCAGAGTCGTACCCAGAATCCGCATATCTGTATAGTCCTTGACCTCCACGAACATGGTGTGTCCGCCGGACACCACCAGACACAGAAAAGGCGGTTCCAATTCCGGGTAGGCAAGATAATTGGCGGCGATGTGGCCCCGGATATGGTGCACCGGAATCAGAGGCTTGCCCATGGCCAGCGCCGCCGCCTTGGCAAAGTTCACACCCACCAGCACCGCGCCGATGAGGCCGGGGGCATAGGTCACGGCAACTGCGTCAATGTCCCGCCGGGTCAGGCCGGTTTCGCGCAGCGCTTGCTCAGCCAGACCGTAAATCGCTTCAATGTGCTTCCGGGAGGCGATCTCCGGCACTACGCCGCCGTAAATCCGGTGCAGGTCCACTTGGGAGGCGATGCAGTCCGTCAGCACCTGCCGCCCATCCCTGACGATGGCGACGGCGGTTTCATCGCAGGAGGATTCTACCGCAAGAATGTTCAAATTTCCCACTCCTTTCCCAGAATCAGGGCGTTCTCTTTGGGATTTCTGTAATAGTTTTTCCGAAGGCCCAGTTGTGTGAAGCCCAATGCCTCATACAGCGCTATGGCGGAGAAGTTGGACTCCCGGACTTCCAGCCGCAGAACGCGGCTTCCCCGTGCCTTCAGCCGGCTGACCAGCTCTGTAATCAGGGCGGCGGCAATGCCTTTCCGGCGGCAGTCCGGGTGGACGGCAATGTTCATCATATCCGTCTCGTCCAGCACCGTCTGGGAGCCAACATAGCCGCAGACGGCTCCATCCTCCTCGGCGATGAGCCACAGGGACAAAGGGTTTTCCAGTTCAGAAGCAACGCTGTTTTCGCTCCACGGGGCGGAAAAGCACTGCTTTTCCAGCGCCGCGACCTGGGCTACATGGCTTTCGTTCATGGGTATGATCTTCATTTTGCATCATACCAGCTCTTTCCGAAGTGGGCCTCCGCCGTCAGTGGTACTTTCAGTTGGGCAACCCCTTCCATTTCCCGGCTGACCAGCGCGGCAACCGCTTCGGCCTGTTCCTCCGGACATTCCACGATCAATTCGTCATGGACCTGAAGCAGAAGCTTTGCTTCCGGGTAGTTCTCTTTCAGCGCGTTCTCCACCCGAATCATGGCCAGCTTGATGATATCCGCCGCCGTGCCCTGAATTGGGGTGTTCAGCGTGATGCGCTCCGCGCCGCTGCGGACGTTGAAGTTGCTGCTTTTCAACTCCGGTACATACCGGCGCCGTCCGTAGAGGGTCTGGGTGTATCCGGTCTCACGGGCATCCGCCACCACCTGTTTCATATAAGCGCGGACACCGGAATAGTTCGCCAGATAGTTGTCGATATACTCCCGGGCCTCATAGCGGGATACGCCGATATCCTCAGCAAGGGAAAATTCGCTGATGCCGTAGACAATGCCGAAGTTCACCGCCTTGGCATGGCGGCGCTGCAGGGGCGTTACCTCCTCCACCGGCACACCAAAGACCTGGGAGGCCGTGGCGGTGTGAATGTCCACCCTGTCGCAGAAAGCCTTCTGCATCGCCTTATCATCGGCAATATGGGCCAGCACCCGCAGTTCGATTTGACTGTAATCCGCGTCCACCAGTACACAGCCCGGCTCCGGCACAAACATTTTCCGGATTTCCGCACCCAAATCCGTGCGAACCGGGATATTTTGCAGGTTTGGCTCCGTGGAGGACAGCCGCCCGGTGGCAGTCACCAGATTCTGGAAGGTGGTGTGCACCCGCCCGTCTTCGCCGATTTCCTTCAGCAGGCCGTCGGCGTAGGTGGATTTCAGCTTGGTCAGCATCCGGTAATCCATGATGGCGGGGATGATGGGGTGCTTATCCTTCAGCTTTTCCAGCACCTCGGCATTGGTGGAGTAGCCCTTCT
Source organism: Faecousia sp. (assembly GCA_034113565.1). Lineage (GTDB taxonomy): Bacteria > Bacillota > Clostridia > Oscillospirales > Oscillospiraceae > Faecousia. The sequence continues at coordinate 7,307 of JAXEXE010000042.1, read as the reverse complement.
GGGTCTTCTTGGAAGGCGGCAGGCCCAGCTTCTCAAAGAGGACTTCCCCCAATTGTTTTGGGGAATTGATATTAAAGGTTCCACCTGAATAGGAGAAAATCAATTCCTCACAGGCTGCAATCCGTTGGGACAGCATCTGACCGAACTGCTCAAGCTGGTTACGGTCAATCCGGATGCCCCGGTCTTCCATGCGGAAAAGCACCTCGCACAGCGGCAGCTCCATATCCCGGTACAGGGCCGTCATGCCGCTCTTTTCCAGTTCCGCTGCCAGAATGGGACGCAGCTGCCACAGGGCCTCGGCACAGGCGGCCGCATCTCCATCCTCCACGGAGGTTCCGAGGAAATTCGTCGCCAGCTTGGAGACAGGATAGTCAGACTGGGAAGGATTCAGGTCATAGGCGGCAAGAGCTGTGTCAAAAACGCAGATTCCGCCGCCGATTCCCAGCCCGTCCAATCGGTGGAAGGTGGTTTTGCTGTCGTGGAGAATCAGCTTTTTATCCGCAAGGGCAAGGCCCTGCATTGTCAGCTCCATGGGGGTAAATGCGCATACGCCACCCTCCCACGCGATGCCCAGACTTCCGTCCTCAGTCAGGTACAGGGCGCACTCCAATACGTCTGCGGGCAGGGTATCCACCCTGGGCAGGGCCTTGACAGCAGTCTCCTGCTTCGGCGCTTCCTCCGCCGCACCGCGAAGGCCGTATTTGTCAATCAGGCGCACAAATTCCAGTTTCTGGAACAGTTTATATAACTCCGGGCGGTTATAGGGCTGGACAATGGCATCCCGCGGGGCAAATTCCACAGGTGCTTCCGGGCGAATCGTTGCCAGATCGTAGGACAAATAGGCCTGCTCCCTATCCTTTTCCAGCTTTTCCCGCAGCTTTGGTCGGATGGAAGGATCGTCCAAATGGGCATACACTCCATCCAGACTGCCGAATTTCGCCAGCAGCTCCTTGGCGGTCTTGGGTCCGACGCCGCCGACGCCGGGAATATTGTCGGAGGAATCCCCCATCAGGGCTTTCAAGTCAATCAGCTTCTTCGGCTCAAAACCGTATTCCTCCCGGAACACTTCCTCGGTATACAGGGTCGCCGTGGTCTGGCCCGGCTTGGAAATTACCAGCTTGACGTGGACATTTTCGTCAATCAGCTGCAAAGAATCCCGGTCGCCGGTGACGATAACGCACTCCCATCCCTGATTTGAGCAGATTTTCGCCGCCGTACCGATGACATCATCGGCCTCCCAGCCCTGACATTCATAAATGGGGATGTTCATTGCACGGAGCACATCTTTCATAATGGGCATTTGCTGAGCAAGCTCCTCGGGCATGCCGTGGCGGTTGGCTTTATAGCCCTCGTATTTCAGATGGCGGAAGGTCGGGCCGTGGAGGTCGAAGGCCACCGCAATGGCCTCCGGCTGCTCCTCCTTTTCCATCCGGTCCAAAATATTCAAGAAGCCGTAAATGGCGTGGGTGTACAGGCCGTCCCGGGTCGTCAGGGGACGAACACCGAAATAGGCCCGGTTAATCACACTGTTGCCGTCTAAAATCAGCAGCTTCATACTTTTCTCCACTTGGTCCCCTGCGGGGTATCGATGATTTCAATGCCGCGGGCTTTCAGTTCGTCCCGAATCCGATCGGCTTCCGCAAAATTCTTCGCCTTCTTGGCCTCCGTACGGGCGGCAACCAATGCGTCGATTTCAGGATCGGCGTTAGCCGCTTCTTCCTCCGCTTTCGCCTTGTTCAGCTTCTCCGCCGCGGACAGCAGATTCAGAGACAGCACCTGGTCAAAGTCCGCGATCAGCGCCAGCTTGGTGGCGTCATTGCACTTGGCTTTCAGCACATCATACAGGGCCGTTACAGCAACAGAAGTATTCAGATCGCCGTTCAGGGCGTTTACGAACCGCTCCTTCAGCTTGCCGAAGGCTTCCTGATCCACATCGCCGTCATTTTTCAGCGCGGCAATCTTCGCAACCAGCTTGTCGTAGGCCGCCACGGCGTTGTCCAGATTCTCCCAGGAGAACACCAGATTCCGGCGGTAGTGGCTCTGCAGGCAGAACAGCCGGTAGGCCATGGGGTCATAGCCCTTCTGCTCCAGCAGGGATACCGTCAGGAATTCGCCCTTGGACTTGGACATTTTGCCGTTATCGGTATTCAAGTGGTGGACATGGAACCAGTAGTTGCACCACTTGTGGCCCAGATAGCTCTCGGACTGGGCAATTTCATTGGTATGGTGGGGGAACGCGTTGTCGATGCCGCCGCAGTGAATATCCAGATCCTCGCCAAGGTGCTTCATGGAAATGCAGGAGCACTCGATGTGCCAGCCGGGATAGCCCACGCCCCAGGGAGAATCCCACTTGAGGGCCTGATCCTCAAACTTGGACTTGGTAAACCAAAGGACAAAGTCATTTTTGTTCCGCTTGTTTACATCCTCTTCTACGCCTTCCCGAACGCCGACAGCCAGATCTTCCTCGTCATGGTCGTTGAAGACATAGTATTTCTCCAGCGTGGAGGTGTCGAAGTATACGTTGCCGCCGGCGAGGTAGGCACTGCCCTTATCCAGCAGAGTCTGCACCATATGGATATACTCGTCGATGCAGTTGGTAGCAGGCTCCACCACATCCGGGCGCTTGATGTTCAGCTTGTCGCAGTCGGAAAAGAAAGCGTCGGTGTAGTATTTGGCAATTTCCATGACGGTTTTGTGCTCCCGGCGGGCACCCTTAAGCATTTTGTCCTCGCCGGTGTCCGCGTCGGAGGCCAGGTGGCCCACGTCGGTGATGTTCATGACCCGTTTGACGTTGTAGCCATTGTAGCGCAGTGCCTTTTCCAGCACGTCCTCCATGATGTAGGTACGCAGATTGCCGATGTGGGCATAGTGGTATACCGTCGGGCCGCAAGTGTACATTTTTACAATATCGGGATGGTTGGGAACAAACAGTTCCTTCTTGTGGGTCAGAGAGTTGTATAGATACATTGTCCTTCCTCCTAAGCAGAATCGTGCGTGAAAAATGAGAATGACCAAATAAAAAACGCCCCCTGTACCTATGTACAAGAGGCGGTCTGAGCCGCGGTTCCACTCTTATTTCTCACTTTTGGGTCGCTCTCCGCTCCCGGACGCACCTTCCCGTTTCCCGCGCGTACCCAGGCTTACAGCCGATGACCCGGACTCTCTGAAGGGCAGAAAACGGTACTCTTTCCGTTCACAGCGGTATTTAATTCCGGGTTATTGTACCACCGATACCATATTATTGTCAAGTATTGTCTGTCGCTATTCCATAATCTTCCTTGGAAAATATTTAAGATATTCTTACGCTATTGACAAGAGCCTACCTTGTTCGCTATAATAGTGTCGAGAAATGAGACGAAAGTGAGGCAACCCCATGAATTTCTCCAATCAGTACAACCTCAGGAAGCCATTGAGCCTGATTCTTGCAACGGCTCTCACCGCAACGCTGTTTACCGGCTGTATGAAGAAAGATATACAGGAGCCTGCGGATACAACCCCTCAAAACCCCGGCATCAGCCTGTCGGATACCTCCGCTCCTACTGAAACCGAGGCGCCCACCACTGAAGCAACGGAGCCTGTCAACGAGAATACCGCGACTGTCACCAGCCAGCTGAATATCCGCAGCTCACCCAGCACGGAAGCCACCGTGGTCGGTACGCTGGACGCCGGCGATAAAGTGGAAATCAGCCGCCGGGAGGAAGTCACCGGCATCAACTGGGCCTACATCATCTCCCCCGAGGCGGGCTGGATTGTCATGGACTATGTAGAAATGGACATTCCCAGCCAGATGCCCACAGGCGGCGACGTCAATACCCCCGCCGGTGAGAATCCCGCAACAGAACCCACTGCCGGCAGCAATGACACCACCAGCATCAAGGGCGTCGTCACGGTCAACAACCTGAATATCCGCAGCGAAGGCAGTTCCGACGGCAAGGTGCAGGGCTCCTACAACAAGGGCGATGTGGTGACCATTCTGGAGACCAAGAATGGCTGGGGCCGCACCAATAAGGGCTGGATTAAGATGGAGTACGTAAACACCAGCGGCACCACCACCCAGACCCCCACTGACACCGCCAGCAATAATACCACCAACAATAACACCACTGCCAGCACCGGCAACGGCAGCACCACCGTCCAGTTCCGGGGCATCGTCACCGCCAAGCAGCTGAACATCCGCGCCAGCGCCACCAAGGACAGCGACAGCGTTGGCAGCTATTCCTACGGCGCGCGGGTGGAGATTCTGGAAAAGAGCGGCGATTGGGGCCGCACCAGCAAGGGCTGGATCAGTCTGAATTACGTCTATCAGGACGGCACCACCGGCTCCAACACCGCCAAGGGCACCGTCACCGCAGGCGGCGGTCTGAATATCCGCAGCGGTCCCGGTAAGGGCTACAATTCCGTGGGTTCCTACGCCGAGGGCGACAGCGTAACCATTCTGGAGCAGTTCACCTATGACGGCGTCACCTGGGGCTGCACCAACAAGGGCTGGATCAGCATGGCCTATGTGGATACCGGTTCCTCCGGCAGCAGCAGTTCTGGCTCTTCGGATGGTCAGAAGGCAACCGTTTCCACCGAAAGCGGCCTGCGTGTGCGCAGCGGTGCGGGTACGAGCTATGACGTGGTGGGTTCTCTGAAATACGGTACCAAGGTCACGATCCTCTCTCGGAAGACCGTGGACGGCACCACCTGGGGCGAAATCAGTACCGGCTGGATCTGCATGGATTACGTTACTCTGGATTAAATGACTAAGCGGGGCTTTTCAAAAGAAAAGCCCCGCTTAGTCCGAAAATACAAATAATTAGAAGCCGCCAAATTACTTGGCGGCTTCTACTATTACTGCTTTTTTTCAGCCTTCTTGGCAGCCTTGGCCTTAGCTTTGGCTTCCTGAGCCTTCTTTGCTTCCTCTTTCGCGTGCTCAGCGGCGGTTTCGTTGGAGGAAATCGCCCACTTCTCGAACTCAATGCGAACCTGATCCGCACCGGTCTCCAGAACAATCCGGGACTCCTTAACATCCACAACCGTACCGGTGATGCCGCCGATGGTGGTGATCTTATCGCCCTTCTTGACAGCGGAACGCATCTGCTCCGCTTCCTTCTTGCGCTTGTTCTCAGGACGAATCAGCATAAAGTAGAAGATGGCGATCATCAGCACCATCATAATCAGGGTGCTGCCCATGCCGGCGCCTGCACTGGTTGAAGTCAGAAAATTCATTAAAAAAACTCCTCCGTTTTTAATATAGACTCTATTATACCATCGTTCCCATAAAAAGCAAGGGCAACTTTAGATTCTTCTCGCCAATTTCTCGGAATACTCCGCCCGGAACTGTGCAAAGGTCCCCTCGTCCAGTGCCTGACGGATCCGCTCCATGAGCTTATTGTAAAAATACAGGTTGTGCATGACCGCAAGTCGCATGGCAAGCATCTCCTCCGCGACAAAGAGATGGCGGATATAGGCACGGCTGAACCGGCGGCACACCGGGCAGTCACACTGGGGATCGATGGGCCGCTCATCTGTCATGTATTTGGCATTTTTCAGATTGATGGCCCCTTCCCACGTATTCAGGCGGGCGTGCCGGGCATTGCGGGCAGGCATGACACAGTCGAAGAAGTCCACGCCCCGGGCAACGGCTTCAATAATGTTGGTGGGCGTTCCCACACCCATAAGGTAGCGGGTCTTGTCGGCGGGCATATAGGGTTCCACTGCCTCGATGATGTCGTACATCTCCTGAGCCGTCTCCCCCACCGCAAGGCCGCCGATGGCATAGCCGGGCAAATCCAAATCAGCGATACGCTTCATGTGCTCCACCCGGATATCTGGGTAGGTGCCGCCCTGATTGATGCCCCACAGCATCTGCTGCGGGTTCACCGTGTCCGGCAGGCTGTTCAGCCGGGCGTTCTCGGCCTTGCAGCGAACCAGCCAGCGGTAGGTTCTGTCCACGCTCTGCTGCACATAGTCCCGGGGAGAGGGATTCTCAATGCACTCGTCAAAGGCCATGCAGATATCGCTGCCCAGATTGGACTGAATCTGCATACTCTCCTCCGGCCCCATGAAAATCTTATGTCCATCGATGTGGGAGGCAAAATAGACCCCCTCTTCCTTGATCTTTCGCAGGGAAGAAAGGCTGAACACCTGAAAACCGCCGGAATCCGTCAGAATGGGGCCGTCCCAGGTCATGAATTTATGCAGCCCTCCCATTTCCCGGACGACCTTGTCCGTAGGCCGCAGGTGCAGGTGGTAGGTATTGGACAGTTCCACCTGACAACCGATGTTTTTCAAATCCTCCGCGCTCAGCGCACCCTTGATGGCCCCCTGCGTACCCACATTCATAAATACCGGGGTCTGGACGGTGCCGTGGGCGCAGGTAAACACGCCCCGCCTGGCTTTTCCTTCCGTTTTCTTCAGTTCAAACATAATTACCTCACAAAATGGATATTCACTCTTATATACCGTTACCGCCGTATTATACAGGATTCCTTCGGCATTTTCAAGTATACCGGCAAAATCGGAGCAGATAATCACCGTTGGCAGAAAATTTTTCAAACCGCCCTTGATTTTATGCCGAAATCGAATACAATAGAAAGCATATTTCACGGAAAGGTTGAAGCAGCTATGAATAAAATCGTGATTCCCGAGGGCTACCGCCCCAAATTGGATGCCTACGACACCCAGCGCGCCATTGCCTACATCAAGGATACCTTCCAGGAGGAGTTTTCCAAAGCGCTGAACTTAAAGCGCGTTTCCGCACCCCTGTTCGTCACCGAAAGCTCCGGCCTCAACGACAACCTGAACGGCTACGAGCGGCCTGTGGCGTTTGATATTCCCGCGGTGGGCGCGGATGCCCAGGTGGTGCATTCCCTCGCAAAATGGAAGCGGCTGGCCCTGAAACGGTATCATTTCACCGTGGGCAACGGCCTGTACACCGACATGAACGCCATCCGCCGTGACGAGGAGCTGGACAATGTTCATTCCATTTATGTAGACCAGTGGGACTGGGAGAAGATCATTACCCGGGAAAACCGGAATCTGGATTTCCTGAAGCTCATTGTCAAGGCAATCGTGAACGCTATTTGCGACACGAACGACCGGCTCCACGTCCGCTATCCCCAGCTGCGCACGGAGCTGGGCCGGGAGGTCAGCTTCATCACCGCTCAGGAATTGGAAGATCTGTATCCCGCGCTTCCCACCGGCTCCCAGCGGGAGAACGCCTATGTGAAAGAGCACAAAACCGCCTGCATCATGCAGATTGGCCGGAAACTCCGCTCCGGCAAGCCCCACGACGGACGGGCCCCGGACTACGACGACTGGGA
>JAXEXE010000041.1:0-2100 GCA_034113565.1 Faecousia sp. | reverse complement strand
TGCCCCGGTGTTCTTGAAAAAGGGCTTTGCAGTGTTGCTGGCTTTATCCATTCTGACGGCATTGGCGCTTGCGGCAGGAGCGACGGATTTCAAGACCGGCTTCCTGTACGCATACGGTCTATGGCTGCTGGTGGACTGGTACGACTGCTTTTTCCTGGACTGGGTGCTGTTTGCCAACGTCAAGCGCATCCGTTTGCCGGGAACGGAGCACATGGACAAGGCGTATCACCGGAAGAAGTATCATGTAGTGCGCTCGGTGATCGGCATGGCGCTTGGTCTCGTTCCCTGCTTGCTGTGCGCCCTGATTGTGGCGGTGCTGGGATAGAGAACGAACAGGGCTTTCTGTTTGTCGGATGAGATTGGAGAAATAGCTTTGATGTTTTGTACGGGAGGTGACAATATGGGACAGATAGCAAATCGGATGTTAATTGAAGCCATTTTTAAGGCAAAGGAAAAGCTAAAAGAAAAAAGAAAAACGAAAATCGAAAACAGTCAGAAAATGATGGAAAACAGAAGAAATAGATTGTCAAAATCAAAGGAAAAATGATTGCGAATAAGCTGTGGAGTAGAAAGGAAATGTTTATTATGACACCGCTTTATGCAATTTCAGCAGTATGTTTTTGGGTAACCGCACTGTAAAAAAGCAAATTCCCATTTAAGGAAGGAGATGCGTTCATGATTGGAATCTATTTTAGCGGAACTGGAAATACAAAACATTGTGTCGAAAAGTTAGTCAAACTGTTGGACGCGTCTGCTCAGAGTTTTCCGTTAGAACATACAGAGATGATTCAAATATTGACAAAGCATGACATCATTGTGCTGGGCTACCCGACGCAGTTTTCCAATGCCCCTATCATAGTGCGTGATTTTATTAAAAATCATTCTTCTCTATGGAATGGGAAAAAGGTCTTTTGCGTCAATACGATGGGGCTTTTCAGCGGTGATGGAACAGGATGTACGGCTCGAATTTTAAGAAAACGCGGGGCGACAATACTCGGCGGTTTGCAGATCAAAATGCCAGATTCCGTCTGCGACAGCAAACTGCTGAAGAAAACGCCAGAGGAAAACCGGGAGATCGTCCGTCAGGCCGACCAAAAGATAGAAGCTGCCGCACGGCAGATCAAGCAAGGAAACTACCCCCAGGACGGGCTGTCCTTCTTTTCCCACCTGAAGGGACTTTTTGGACAGCGGCTGTGGTTTTACGGCAAGACGGCGGGATACACAGACAAGCTGAAAATCAGCGAAAAATGCGTGGGCTGCGGGCTGTGCGTCTCTTTATGCCCCACGAAAAATCTCTCCCTGCGAGACGGGAAAGCCACCGCGGAAGACCGGTGTACCATGTGTTACCGCTGTATCAGCCGCTGCCCCCAAAAGGCCATCACGCTGCTCGGGGACGAGGTAATAGAGCAGTGCCGGTTTGAAAAATACGGCTCTGAGGAGTGAAAGTGCATGAGGGCGGAAAGCGGCTTATGGATAGAAAAATTGGGATGTCGATGCGTTTTCGGATGAGGGCAATGAAAAGCCGGTGTGTTTGCAATTTCAAGAGACGAGTGGCTCACCGGAGAATCAAAATTTGCGAGGATATGAAAATGGAGTATAGAACACTATCCGTGGATGAAGCAGAACAATTCTGGAGTTTGATGAACCAATTGGATTACTATATGGCAAGGGTAAGATAAATTCTCGTTTACACGACAATGACTTACGATATAAGCAGGTACAGAATAAAATGATAAATGCGCCCCGATGGGCAAGGAAGGAGTATATGAAAATGATCGTTTCGGAAAAAGAGCTTTGTAAATCGAACGAAGCGGACTCGTCTTCCTCGGAAAGACTTGGAAAGGCGATAATCGCGCTTCTTGTTATTGCGGCTGTGCTGATTGCAGCCCTTGCGGGAGCGTGGACCATGTTCGGCACCCAGCTCACGGCGGCCATGACCATCGAGAAGCTGGATGATCATCTGTGGAGTATGGAATATAAGGGAGACTATGGCTTCGATGGCTTTCTGGAGCAGGGCGGGGCAAAAAGCGACGCCGAGATGGGAGACTACATCGCCTCATTCCTCTCTCACGGCTTCTGGAAGCCGGACACCTCCACCGC
>JAXEXE010000040.1:0-5678 GCA_034113565.1 Faecousia sp. | reverse complement strand
CTGACGAGCGGGAGATTACTTCCGCTCGTCTTCATTTAGTAGCGCAAAATTTGAGGACTCTTTATTTCCTTATTCGGTATAGCGGAGGCGGCTGTCAATTCGACATAATTTTCTTGTGATACTTTACCGTACATGAGCATTGGCGGAGGGGTTATCGCCGCCGTAACCTTCCAGCAGGTTGACAGCACCCCACACGCCGAGACCGGCACCCAGAGCCACAACCAGAGTCTGAAGAACTTCGATAGCAGAGTTAAAGAATTCCATAGAAAAATCTCCTTTGTTTTGAAAAAATTGTAGACCGTCCGTACACGCCTGAAGCTGTATATTGAAGCCGCGAACTGCGGCGAGAGTGAGCTTGCTGGTGTACCTCTCTGGTCAGGATAAAATTAAACCGCCTACCGGGTCAGGCAGACGGGAGCGAATCAGCATGGATTTACAGGAAAGCGGCTACCAGTTTTAGCAGAGAGCCGGAAAACAGAGTTCAAAAGGTGCTTTATGGGGCTTCATTAGCTGGAAGCCTGATTTTATTAGCTGGAACTGAAAATTCTGCTAATGGCATTAGCTGGCTAATTTTGGTGATAGGTTCAAAATGAAAAATGCGAAGATCGTCTTTCACATGGAAAAATGACCTTCGCATTTTCTTAAAATGGGCTTTGTGTTGTCAATGTAAAGAGAAGCGAGAGCGAGAGCGAGAGCAAGTATCGACCCGTGGCCCAAATTTCGCTCCGCTCATTTGTTCCCCTGGTCTGCTACTTGTTGGGGAGTGCCTTCCCCAAACCCTGCTGACCGGCGCTCCGCGCCGGTGTTGTGGCGCAGCCGCGCCACAAAAATCCGTCAGCCCCGCCTGTTGCGTTCTCGCCTGACCAGGCGGAAATCGGAAGCCGTTTCCGCAATCGCCGCAGAGCGGCGCACCCGCCGGAATAGTACACCCGCTTTGCGTCTGTACTGTTCCATCGGGCCAATTCGACAAAACTAGACCTCAAAACGCATTGACAATACTTTACATTCGCTCTATAATAGTCTTAACGATGAGCGATATAAAAAGTGAATATCAGTAAAATTCTCTGCACCCAGATGGTCTTGACCACCTGGGTGCATTGTGTTTTTCCAAAGCCTGATGTTCCCTTTTCCATCGCGTAACACATCGCCCATGACAACTGAATATGGAAAACTTGAAAGGTGTATAATGGGCGAACTATACCCTAAAGGGAATTTCAAAACAGGAGGTAAAAGTTTATTGTCCAAACGCTACAACACGCCCCACCGCACCCACATCATCAAGACCCGTGTGACCGAAGAAGAACACGCCGACTTCATGGAGCGCCTGACCGCCTACGGCATGAGCCAGTCCGAATTTATCCGGCAGGCCATCACCGGCGCGACCGTCAAGCCCATCATCATCGTGTCCCCCGTCAATGACGAGCTGCTTGCCGCCGTGGGCAGGCTGACCGGGGAGTATGGGAAAATCGGCGGCAACCTCAATCAGATTGCCCGGTATCTGAACGAGTACGGAGCACCGTACAACACCCTCGCCGCCGAGGTTCGGGCGGAGCTGTCCGACCTCGCTGCCCTCAAGTTCCAGGTGCTTCGAGAGGTAGGTGAAGCCATTGGCAACACTGAAACATTTAAGCTCTAAAAATGCCGACTACGGCGTGGCGGAGCAGTACCTCACCTTTGAGCATGACGAGTTCACCGGCAAGCCCATCCTGGACGAGAACGGGCGGCTTGTCCCCCGTCAGGACTACCGCATTTCTTCTTTGAATTGCGGCGAGGAGGACTTCGCCGTAGCCTGTATGCGGGCCAATCTCCGCTATGGAAAAAACCAGCAGAGGGAGGACGTGAAAAGCCATCACTACATCCTGTCCTTTGACCCCAGGGACGGCCCCGACCACGGCCTGACAATGGACAAGGCCCAGGCGCTGGGGGAGCGGTTCTGTGCCGAGCAGTTCCCCGGACACCAGGCCCTGGTCTGCACCCACCCGGACGGTCACAACCACAGCGGCAACATCCATGTCCATATCGTTATCAACTCCCTGCGGGTGGCCGAGGTGGAGCGCAAACCGTACATGGACAGAGCCAGCGACACCCAGGCCGGAGCCAAGCACCGCTGCACCGCCGCAGCCATGCGCCACTTCCGGGCCGAGGTCATGGAGCTGTGCCAGGGGGCGGGGCTGTACCAAATCGACTTGCTGGGCGGGAGCAAAAACCGTGTCACCGAACGGGAGTATTGGGCGCAGAAGAAAGGGCAGCTTGCTCTGGACACCGAAGCCGCCGCCCAGGGTAAGCCGCCCACCAAGTTTGAAACGGACAAGGAGAAGCTGCGCCGGGAGATCCGGGCCGTCCTCAACCTGGCCGTCAGCTTCGAGGACTTTGCCCAGCGGCTGTTACAGCGGGGCATCACCGTCAAGGAGAGCCGGGGCCGGTTGTCCTACCTCACCCCCGACCGGGCCAAGCCCATCACCGCCCGGAAGCTGGGGGACGATTTCGACCGCGCCGCCGTCGGTGCCGCTCTGGAACGCAACGCCGCCCGTCCCAGCCTGGGAGCCAAGCCCAGCATCCGGGAGCAGCTTCGCCAGCCCCAGGGCGTCCAGCGCATGGTGGACATTGAGGCCAAGAAAGCCGAGGGCAAGGGCATCGGCTACCAGCAATGGGCGTCCGTGTTCAACCTGAAGCAGATAGCAAACTCGGTCAACGTCTATACCGAGTATGGCTTTTCCTCGCCGGAGGAGTTGGACGCCGCCGTGTCCGCCGCCTTTGCCGCTGTGCGTGACAGCGCCGCCAGCTTGAAGCCGAAGGAATTGGCCTTGAAAGAAAAAAAGGAGCTGCGGCGGCAGATCATCATCTACCGGAACACCAAAGCAGTCCGGGATGGCCTCGCCGCACAGAAAACGCCCAAGGCCCGCGCCGCCTACCGGCAGGAGCATGAAGGTGATCTTCTCCTCTCCGAGGCCACCATTCGTTTCTTCAAGGCCAACGGCATCACCAAGCTGCCCACCGTCAAGGAGCTGACGGCGGAGATCGAGGCCCTGATGTCCGAGAAGAACGCCGGGTACAATGAGTATCAGGAGCGTAAGCGGGAGGCGGACGAGCTGCTGACCGTCAAGCGGAACATCGACCAGGTGCTTCACGGTGCGCCCAGCCAGCGGAGGGACGAGCATGACCGATAACGCCGTCCGGCTGACCTATCCGCAGTACCGGGCCGTCCGGCGATTGGTGCATGACTGCTGCAACTATGACGGCGGGAACTGCCTTCTGCTGGACGATGGGGAGGAATGTGTCTGCCCGCAGAGCATTTCCTATTCGCTGATCTGCCGCTGGTTTCGGGCGGCTGTGCTGCCTCTGGACGAAAGCCTGTGCGCCGCCCTGCTCCACCGCCGGGAAAGAAAAAAGTGCGTCCTGTGCGGTGGCTGGTACATCCCAAAATCCAACCGGGCCAAATACTGCCCGGAGTGCGCCAAGGAGGAAGAACGCCGCAAGACCCGTGAGCGGGTGCGCCGCCACCGGGCCGCCATGTAACGGTTTAGGCCCTTGAAAAGCCCGGTATCACGGGGCTTTTGGGCCGTCCTCAATAGGGGAGCTGTGTACTACCATTCCGGGCCTCGAAAATGGCCCTCTAAATGTCCACAACAAAAATTTGAAAGGAGCCGCCTATGACCGACACCCCCAGCAAGACCACCACCCGCCGCCCGGACTGCGTGACTGAAATCCGCATGGGCAACACCGTCCTCACCGTTTCCGGCTACTTCAAGCAGGACACCACCGACACCGCCGCCGACAAAATGGCGAAAGTCCTGGAGGCCGAAAGCCGCTGCCAGATCAGCCCCGGCCCGTGACCTCCTGCCGGTAGTTCCGCGATAATCCTCAGCTTAAAACTTTTTCTTGTAAGGAAGTAAAAAGCACTATACAACCGCCCCGGCCTGTGCTATACTGTTGCCATCGGAATAGCGGGGCCGGGGCTGTCGGATTGGAGGAAACGATGTTAAGACAGCAACCCATGCAAGCCCCCATCACCGCCTTGTACTGCCGCCTCAGCCGCGACGATGAATTGCAGGGCGAGAGCAACTCGATTTCCAATCAAAAGCGCATCCTCGAAAGCTACGCCCGTGAGCATAGCCTGATGCCCTATCAGTTTTTCGTGGATGACGGATGGAGCGGAGCCAACTTCCAGCGGCCCGGCTTCACCGAGATGATGGACGCTGTGGAGAGCGGCGCGGTCAAGACGGTCGTGACGAAAGACCTCTCACGCCTGGGACGGAATTATCTGCAAGTGGGCCTATTTACAGAAATTACCTTCCCAAAGAAAGGCGTCCGCTTTATCGCCATCAATGACGGCGTGGACAGCGCCCAGGGCGACAACGACATGAGCGCCTTGCGGAATTTATTTAATGAATGGATGGTGAGGGACACGAGCAAGAAAATCAAAGCGGTTTTCCGGGCTAAAGGCATGAGCGGAAAACCCATCACCAGCCAGCCGGTCTATGGCTATCTGAAAGGCCCGGACGGACACTTCGTTGTTGACCCGGAGGCCGCACCTGTTGTAAAGCAGATATTCAGTCTGTGCCTTGCCGGGAACGGCCCCACCAAGATTGCCCGGATGCTGACCGAGCAGAACATCCCCACGCCGGGGACGATGGAGTACCGGCGCACCGGCAGCACCCGCCGTTACTACCCGGACTACCCCTGTAAGTGGTCGAGCAACACCGTGGCGCACATCCTGGAGCGCCGGGAGTACCTGGGGCATACCGTCAACTTCAAGACGGAGAAGGTGTCCTACAAGGTCAAGACCAGCGTTGCCAACCCAGAGGACAAGATAATGGTCTTTGAGCATACCCACGAGGCCATCATTGACGAGGCCACCTGGGAGCGAGTGCAGGAGCTTCGCAAACAGCGAAAGCGGCCCAACCGCTACGGCGAGGTTGGCCTGTTCTCCGGTCTGTTGTTCTGCGCCGACTGCGGCAGCGTCATGTACCAGCAGAGGTATGAAACGAACAAGCGGCGGCAGGACTGCTACATCTGCGGCAGCTACAAGAAGCGCACCGCCGATTGTACGGCACATTTCATCCGCACCGACCTTCTGACGGCGGGCGTGACGGAAAATCTGCGGAAAGTCACCAGCTACGCCGCCAAGCATGAGGCCCGGTTTATGAAGCTGCTGATGGCACAGAACGAGGACGGCGGTAAGCGGAAGAACGCCGCCCGCCGCCGCGAGCTGGAGGCGGCGCAGAAGCGTATCGGAGAGTTGAACGGCATCTTCAAGCGTCTGTATGAGGACAGCGTGAGCGGGCGCATTACGGACGAGCGTTTCATGGAGTTGTCCACCGATTATGAGCAGGAGCAGGCCACGCTGAAGGCCCGTGCCGCCGAGTTACAGGCGGAGCTGGGGCAGGCGCAGGAGGCCGCTGTGAACGTGGAGAAGTTCATGGCCGTTGTGCGGAAGTACACCAGCTTTGAGGAGCTGACCCCCACCCTCCTGCGGGAGTTCGTGGAGAAGATCGTGGTGCATGAGTGCTGGAAGGACGAGCAGGGAACGCGCCACCAGGACATCGAGATTTATTATTCTTTTGTAGGCAAGGTGGACTTGCCCGACGATTGAGCCAGACCTATCCGGCGAGGCCCCGCCGGATGGGAACGGCAAAAATTTTTAACCTCTCCTTGCTTCTTTATCCGTAGTGAGCTAA
>JAXEXE010000039.1:0-6019 GCA_034113565.1 Faecousia sp. | reverse complement strand
CACCATGGACCCGGAAAAGCGCACCCTGCGGCGGATTACGCTGGAGGATGCCCGCCGGGCGGATGAAATCTTCACCGTCCTCATGGGCGAGCAGGTGGAGCCGCGGAAAGAGTGGATCGAGCGGAACGCGAAGTACGCCGTCAATATCGATATTTGATATACGATGTCATTGCGATCCAGTGTGCACACTGGCGTGGCAATCCGTTTTCCCTTACCATGTTTCTATGACGAATCAACTGCAATAGGAGAACGGATTTCCACGTCGGGCTTTGCCCTCCTCGCAATGACATGGGAGAGGATAAATTGTATGGAATTTATGTCTATATTTTATCCAATCGTCTGAATACAGTGATTTATACAGGCGTGACCAGGAATTTGGTTTGCCATGTGTATGAGCACAAGCATCATTTAGACCCTAATTCTTTTACGGCGAAATATGATGTTAATAAATTGGTGTACTATGAAAGTACATCAGATGTTAAAACGGCAATTGAAAGAGAAAAACAAATCAAAGGCTGGAACCGTAAGAGAAAGAATAAACTGGTAGAAAGCAAAAATCCCTCTTGGGTAGAGTTGTACGATACCATACTGCCCTAGGGAAAACGGATTGCCATGCCAGCGTGCGCGCTGGCTCGCAATGACATGCTTTCTTAGTAAGCTAAAGAACAATATAGTGAATGAACGAACCATGACATGTTTTCCCCATTTTTCTGAAAATAACATTTGACAAATGAAGACAAAGCCTATATAATATCTAGGCATGACCATGAGAAGGGGGAAAAGTATGCTGTTAGGGCTTTCGAAGATCATTGACTGCCCCGGGGCGTCCCTCCCTTTTTCCGTCAGCGTTGATCTGAGTGATCTTTGCTATGGTGTCAGCTACCCCGTGACGGAGCCGGTTGTGGCTTCCGGCACGGTGCGCAACACCGCAGGCGTCCTCATGATGGAGGGGGAACTCACCACCACCATCCACGGTACCTGCGACCGCTGCGCCAGTCCCTTTGACCGGGAAATCCGCTTTCCCATCAACGTGGTGCTGGTGACGGAGCTGGCAGACGAAGAGAACGAAGACGAATGGGTATTCCCTCTGGAGGGAGACAGCGCCGATCTGGATGACATTGTGCGGACGGTTTTTGTCCTGAATCTGGATTCCAAGCTGCTGTGCAAGGAGGACTGCCGTGGGCTGTGCCACCGATGCGGTAAAAACCTCAACGACGGTCCCTGCAATTGCCAGAAGGAGCTCGATCCCCGATTTGCTGCTTTGAAGCAGCTTCTTGAGAAGTAAGTCCAATTATGCTGTGACAAGCAGTTTGACCAAGGAGGTGTCACCATGGCTGTCCCTAAGTGTAAAGTGTCCAAGGCCCGCCGCGATAAGCGCCGTGGCTCCAACTGGAAGCTGTCCGCTCCCAGCGTTGCGGTTTGCCCCAAGTGCGGTGAGCCCGTAATGCCCCACAGAGCCTGTAAGGCTTGCGGTACCTACAACGGCCGTCAGGTTCTGGCTGTCGAGGCTGAGTAAGACACGCGGAAATGCAGAGGAAGGCGGTTTCGTCTTCCTCTTTTTCCTTTTTTGAGTGTGAAGGGTGGAGAGTTGAGAGTTGAGTGATGGTATCCGCTTCGCGGATGATTTAATCACCGAAGGCGACACCGCCACTCCACACTCCTCACTCCTCGCTCTCCACTCTTCACTCTCCACACTCAAAAATACCCGTTGCTTTTACCGCCAAACTGTGCCATAATAAATTGACCCCTTTTAGAAAGGAAGTGTTGTCATGGCAAAACCACTGGTAGCCATCGTCGGACGGCCCAATGTGGGAAAGTCCATGCTGTTTAATAAGCTCACCGGGCAGCGTACCTCCATCGTGGAGGACACCCCCGGCGTCACCCGTGACCGGATTTACGGCGACTGCGAATGGTGCGGACGGCGCTTTTCGCTGGTGGACACCGGCGGCATTGAGCCGGATACCGACAGCGATATGCTGAAATTCATGCGCCGTCAGGCGGAAATCGGCATCGAGCTGGCGGACGCCATCATTATGGTCGCCGATGTTCGCAGCGGCGTCACCGCCGCCGATCAGGACGTTGCCACCATGCTGCGCAAATCCGGCAAGCCCGTGGCACTGGCAGTCAACAAGTGTGACTCCATCGGACCGGTCAATGCCGACGCCTTTGAGTTCTATTCCCTCGGCATCGGCGATTTGTTCGAGACCTCCGCCATCCACGGTCACGGCACCGGCGATTTACTTGACTGGGTGCTGGAAAATATACCCGAAGCCGACGAAGAAGAGGAAGACAGCGACGTGATTAAAGTCGCCATCGTGGGCAAACCCAATGTGGGCAAGTCCAGCCTGCTCAACCGGATTCTGGGCGAGGAGCGGGTCATTGTCTCCAACGTGGCAGGCACCACCCGGGACGCCATCGATTCTTACTTTGAGAACGAAACCGGGAAATACTGCTTCATCGACACCGCCGGTATGCGCCGGAAAAGCAAGGTGGACGACGCCATCGAAAAATATTCCAATATGCGCTCCATCAGCGCCATTGACCGGGCGGACGTATGCCTGATTCTCATTGATGCCAATGACGGCGTCACGGAGCAGGACACCAAGATCGCCGGACTGGTTCACGAAGCCGGGAAAGCCGCCATCATCGTGGTGAATAAGTGGGACGCGGTGGCGGACAAGGAAACCAACACCATGCGGGACATGGAAGCCAAGGTTCGTCAAGGTTTAAGCTATATGCTCTACGCCCCGGTGCTGTTCATCTCCGCCCTCACCGGCGCAAGGGTAGACAAGCTGTTCCAGCTGATTCAGGATGTCTACGCCCAGAACACCATGCGTATCACCACCGGCGCGCTGAACAGCGTGCTGGCTGATGCCACCGCCCGGGTACAGCCGCCTACGGACAAGGGCCGCCGGCTGAAAATCTACTATATGACGCAGGCCAGCTCCAAGCCGCCCCACTTCGTCATTTTCTGCAATGACGCGCGGCTGTTCCACTTCTCCTACCAGCGGTATCTGGAGAATCAGATTCGGGAGGTCTTCGGCCTGCAGGGCACTCCCATCCGCATCACCATCCGGCAAAAGGGCGACAAGGAGGAGCAGTAAATGATACTTTCCATTGTAATGACTGCCGTGGCTGCCTACCTGCTGGGCAACCTCAACGGCGCGGTGGTCATCAGCCGCATTGTCGCCCATGAGGACGTGCGCACCAAGGGCAGCGGCAACGCGGGGCTGACCAACTTCACCCGTAATTACGGCGCCCATACCTCCGTATTCGTCATTCTCATCGACGTGGGCAAGGCCGTGGCGGCCTGCCTGCTTGGCGGCCTGCTGCTGAAACGCTTCGGACATTACGCCGACGGCGTGGCCCTGGGCGGCCTGTTCGTAATTTTAGGCCACGACTTTCCTGCCCTGCTGGGCTTTAAAGGCGGCAAGGGCGTCTTAAGCGGCGTCACTGTGGCGCTGATGATGGACTGGCGCATCGGTCTGTTTGTGTTCGGCATTTTCCTTGTGGCCTACGCGCTGACCAAATACGTTTCTCTGGGCAGCATCCTGTCCTCCGGCGCTTTCGGCCCCATCTACGCCTTCGTCCACTGGGGCGAGGCCGTCTTCCCCATCTGCGTGGGCTTTGGCCTGAGCGCGCTGATTGTGTGGATGCACCGGACCAACATCGTTCGCCTGGTGAAAGGACAGGAGCGCAAAACCAATCTGTTCGGGATGGGTACAAATTCATGAAAGCAGCTGTCATTGGAAGCGGCGCGTGGGGCACGGCTCTGGCGATCCGCCTGTGCAAAAATGGTCACGATGTGGTCATGTGGACCCACAGCAAACATCTGATTCCCGAAATGGAAGCCACGCGCCGAAACCCCAGACTTCCCAACGCCCTACTTCCGGAGGAACTAAAGCTCAGTGGTGATTACGCCTGTGCCGCGGGCGCGAAGCTGGTGGTCATCGCCAGCCCCTCCTCCCCTTTGAGAAGCGTCAGTAAGGGCGTGGCTCCCTATATCGATGACGACGCCGTGGTGGTGTCCGTCACCAAGGGTCTGGAAGCCGGCACCCATCTGCGCATGAGCGAGGTCGTCTCTCAGGAGACCGGCAAGGACGTGGTGGTGCTCACCGGCCCCAGCCACGCCGAGGAAGTGTCCATCGACGTGCCCACCGGCCTGCTGTCCGCCTCCGCCGATCAGGAAAAGGCGGAATTTGTGCAGGACGCCTTCATGTCCGACACCCTCCGGGTGTACACCAGCGCGGACCCTGTGGGTGCGGAGCTGGGCGCTGCTTTGAAAAATGTCATCGCCCTGTGCGCCGGCATCACCGACGGGTTAGGCTTTGGCGACAATACCAAGGCCATGCTGATGACCCGGGGCCTCACCGAAACCGCCCGGCTGGGCGTTGCCATGGGCGCGAAAAAGGAGACCTTCACCGGTCTTGCGGGCGTGGGCGACCTGATCGTCACCTGCACCTCCATGCACTCCCGGAACCGCCGGGCGGGTATCCTGATCGGTCAGGGCAAGGATGTGCAGACCGCCATGGAGGAAGTGGGCGCGGTGGTAGAGGGCTACTACGCCGCCAAGTCCGCCTACGAGCTGGGCAAGGCCAAGGGCATCGACATGCCCATCACCGAGGCAGCCTACAAGGTTCTCTACGAGGGTGCGGATGTCCGTCAGGCCGTGCAGGCCCTGCTGACCCGTCAGCGCAAATCTGAGTCTGAGAACCCCGGCTGGTTGTAATTGTGAAGAAAACCAACGCAAAAAAGCTCCCGCCCATCCGGGAGCTTTTCTCAAAACTGGGCCATCTGTGCAGGCGGATGGGACTGGATGAACTGAAAATGCTCCGCTGGCAGAATTTTCTGCTGCTCATCTGCGCGGGCTGCATCAACGCCGTAGGTGTCACCATGTTCTTAGCCCCGGTGAACCTGTACGACAGCGGTATGTCCGGCACCGCCATGCTGCTTTGGCAGGCCACGCCGCCCCAGTACACCCTGTCTGTGTTTCTTGTGATTCTCAACGTGCCCCTGTTCCTGTTCGGCCTGAAAAAGCAGGGCTGGTGCTTTACGGTGTACTCCATCTGGGCGGTGCTGGTGTACTCCGCCGCGTCCTTTGTCATCACGAACATTCTGCCGGTGGATTTATCCGCAGCTTCCCCCTTTGCCGGGCAGGATCTGCTGCTGTGCGCCATTTTCGGCGGACTGGTGTCCGGAGCCGGCAGCGGCCTGACCATCCGGTTAGGCGGCGCCATCGACGGCATGGAGGTGCTGGGCGTGACCTTCGCAAAGAGACTGGGCCTGACCGTCGGCTCCTTCGTGATGATCTACAACGTGGTTCTGTATCTCTTTATCGGCGTGATTTTCCAGAGCTGGATTCTGCCGCTGTACTCCATCCTCACCTACTTTGTGGGCAACAAAACCATCGACTTCATTGTGGAAGGTCTGGACAAGGCCAAATCCGTGATGATTGTGACCGTGCGGGAGGAGGAAATCTGTCAGGCCCTGTCGGAGGAATTCGGCCGGGGCATTACCCAGATCAGCGCCCGGGGCTATTTTTCCGGCGCCGAGAAGTGCGTCATCTATTTTGTGGTGAACCGCTTCCAGATTCCCAAGGTCAAGCACCTGGTCACCACCATCGACCCTGCCGCCTTCATCACCGTCACGGAAATCTCCGACGTCATGGGCACCAGCGTCAAGCAGAAATAGCAAAGCTGCCTCGGAAGAGGCAGCTTCTTTTCAATTCACTATTGATAATTAATCCTTATTAATATATAATATCAATAAAGATAAGAAATTATTGCGGCTATAAGAAGCCGTAAGCATCACAACAGCCCACCGGAAATCCGGTGGGCTGTTCTGGCGGGGTGCCCCCGCGGGCAATGCGTGCACGGGTGGAGTATAATCGAAACGCTATTGGGTACCGCTCGGTTTCGTTACCCAGTACCGTAGGGGGGGGGGGTGTCCCCCCCCCACCCACTGACCCCCCAAAATAAAAATTATAGCTGCCCGATAAGATACCACGACACCAAAAAAA
>JAXEXE010000038.1:0-31062 GCA_034113565.1 Faecousia sp. | reverse complement strand
GTCACCGGCCCCAAGATCATCACCGAGGACACCAAGAAGGCCATGAAGAAGGTCCTGTCCGACATCCAGGACGGCACCTTCGCCAAGGAGTTCCTCCTCGACATGTCCGAGGCTGGCGGCCAGGTGCACTTCAACGCTATGCGCAAGCTGCACGCCGAGCACCAGAGCGAGGTTGTCGGCGCCGAGATCCGCAAGCTCTACAGCTGGAGCGACGAGGATAAGCTGATCAACAACTAAGTACCCTACGGTGTCATTGGGAGCCGGTGCACACCGGTTCCCAATGATTTTTTACATTTTACAGAAAGCAGGAAAAACCTATGATGAAAGACAAGGTTGTCAACGGCCCACAGAACGCCACCCACCGCAGCCTCTATCACGCTCTGGGCCTGACGGAAGAGGAGCAGCAGCGGCCTCTGATTGCCGTGGTCAGCTCCTACAACGAGATCGTCCCCGGTCATATGAACCTGGATAAGATTGTGGACGCGGTGAAGCTGGGCGTTGCCATGGCCGGCGGCACCCCCATCGTTTTCCCCGCCATCGCCGTCTGTGACGGCATCGCCATGGGCCATGAAGGCATGAAGTATTCTCTGGTCACCCGTGACTTGATCGCCGACTCCACCGAAGCCATGCTGAAAGCCCACGGCTTTGACGGCGTGGTCATGGTGCCCAACTGCGACAAGAACGTGCCGGGTCTCCTCATGGCAGCCGCCCGGGTGAACATCCCCGCCATTTTCGTCAGCGGCGGTCCCATGCTGGCAGGCCGGGTAGACGGCAAGAAAACCAGTTTGAGCAGTATGTTTGAAGCCGTTGGCGCTTACACCGCCGGCAAGATCGATGAAGCCCGGCTTACCTACTGCGAAAAGAACACCTGCCCCACTTGCGGTTCCTGCTCCGGCATGTACACTGCCAACTCCATGAACTGCCTGACGGAAGTGCTGGGCATGGGCCTGAAGGGCAACGGCACCATCCCCGCCGTGTACTCCGCCAGAATCGAACTTGCCAAGCACGCCGGTATGCAGATCATGGAACTGGTGCGCCGGAACATCCGTCCCCGGGACATTATGACCGCTGCCGCCATCCGCAACGCCCTGACTGCCGACATGGCCCTGGGCTGCTCCACCAACTCCATGCTCCACCTGCCCGCCATTGCCAATGAATGCGGCGTGGACTTCAATCTGGACATGGCTAACGAAATCAGCGCAGTGACCCCGAACCTGTGCCATCTGGCCCCCGCCGGCCCCACCTATATGGAGGACCTGAACGCCGCCGGCGGCGTGTACGCGGTGCTGAAAGAGCTGACCAAGAAGAATCTGCTGGACACCTCCGTCATGACGGTCACCGGCAAGACGCTGGGTGAGAACATCGCGGACGCTGTCAACAACGACGCCTCCGTTATCCGCACGGTGGAGAACCCCTATTCCCCCACCGGCGGCATTGCCGTGCTCCACGGCAATCTGGCCCCCGAGGGCAGCGTAGTCAAGCGCAGCGCGGTACTGCCGGAAATGCTGGTACACGAAGGCCCCGCCCGGGTCTTCGAATCCGAGGAAGAGGCTCAGGCCGCCATCAACGCGGGGGACATCCACCCCGGCGACGTGGTGGTCATCCGCTACGAAGGCCCCAAGGGCGGCCCCGGTATGCGGGAAATGCTGAACCCCACCTCCGCCATCATGGGCATGGGTCTGGGGGGCTCCGTGGCCCTGATTACCGACGGCCGGTTCTCCGGTGCCACCCGGGGTGCCTGCATCGGGCACGTGTCCCCGGAAGCCGCTTCCGGCGGACCCATCGGCATCGTTCGGGAGGGCGACATCATCTCCATCGATATTCCCAACAACAAGTTGGAGCTGAAAATCTCCGAAGAAGAAATGGCGGCACGTCTGGCAAACTTCGCTCCCAAGAGGAAGGAGCTGTCCGGCTACCTGAAACGCTACGCCGCACTGGTGTCCAGCGGCGCGAAGGGTGCGATTCTGAACGTATGAAGCTGACCGAACTACAGATTCGTCTTAACTCACTGGCGATCTTCCGGGCGCTGCTCCGTGATCCCGTGGTGTCCGCCCTTGCTGGGTACTTGAGCAGCCGGGAAAGCAGCACCGCAGTCGCCGTCTCCCAGTACGCCGCCTTCGTGTCAGCCCTTTATGGCACGGAGAAGCGGACGCTGGCGGGCTACATCCAGCACATCGTCAACAACGATGAGAATGCCTATATCCGCATGATCGGACAAGGAAAACAGCCCTGGCCCGAGATGGAAGCCCAAGTGGAACGGGAGCTGGAGATTTTGCAGGCCGTAGCCGACCTGACCCCGGAAACCCTACGGGAGGGTCTTGACTGGGACGGATATCTTCCCATTTTTGCCACGAAAAGCCTGAACATCGTGGAAAGCTATCATCAAAGATGCACCAATATCCACCGGTTCGGCTTTGGGCTTTACGCAAAGCACATCATGTTCTACATCGGCGAGGGAAACCGCATCGTCCCCGTCATCAACCCTGATCAGATTCGGCTGTCCTCCCTCGTCGACTACAAGCGGGAGCAGCAGATTATCCTCGACAACACCATGGCCCTTCTCGAGGGCAAGCCCGCCGCCAACATTCTCCTCACCGGCGACGCGGGCACCG
The DNA here is from genome assembly GCA_034113565.1 of Faecousia sp. Lineage (GTDB taxonomy): Bacteria > Bacillota > Clostridia > Oscillospirales > Oscillospiraceae > Faecousia. The sequence continues at coordinate 28,450 of JAXEXE010000038.1, read as the reverse complement.
GCAAGTCCTCCACCGTCAAGGCGGTGGTCAACGAGCTGCACGACCGGGGCCTGCGGATTCTGGAGGTGCGTAAGGAGCAGCTCCACGCCATTCCCGCTATCTTAGACGAACTGAACACCAACCCGCTGAAATTCATCCTGTTCATCGACGACCTGAGCTTCCAGAAGGATGACGACAATTTCAGCGCTCTCAAGGCCATTTTGGAGGGCAGCGTCTCCGCCAAGAGCCGAAACGTGGTAATCTACGCCACCTCCAACCGCCGCCATCTGGTGAAGGAAAGCTTCTCCGGCCGGGACGGCGACGATATCCACCGCAACGACACCATGCAGGAGATCATCTCCCTGTCCGAGCGGTTCGGCATTCAAGTCACCTTCCAGAAGCCCAATAAGGAAATCTATCTGGGCATTGTCCGGCATCTGGCAGAGGAAAAGGGCGTAAAAATGGACGCCGATGAACTGGATATGCTGGCAGAGCGCTTTGCCTTAGGCCGTGGCGGCCGCTCAGCAAGAGCCGCTACCCAGTTCATTGACGGGCTGCTGGCGAAGCAGTAAAAATCAGGAGGAACCATTATGAATTTTCTCGAAATCGCCCAAACCCGGCAGTCCTGCCGTGCATACGACGAGCATCGCCCCGTAGAACAGGAGAGGCTGGACGCTGTACTGGAAGCGGCCCGACTGGCCCCCTCCGCCTGCAACGCCCAGCCCTACCATCTCACCGTCTGCCGTGGGGAAGCAGCAAAGGCAGCGGCGAAAGCCTGTAGTGGGCTGGGAATGAACAAATTCGCGTCCCAGGCCCCGGTGCTGATTGTCATTTCCGAGCAGCCCTATAGCAAATCGGCCGCCATGGGTGCAAAAGTCAAGGGTATCGACTACCGCTCCATTGACATCGGCATCACCGCCGCATACCTGACGGCGGAAGCCACAGCTCAGGGGCTGTCCAGCTGCATTCTCGGATGGATTGACGACAAAAAGCTGCGGGAGATCACCGGCATCGACTCCCCCGCCCGGCTGGTTATCACGCTTGGCTATGCCGCCGAGGGGGACAAACTACGCTCCAAACAGCGTAAGGATTTGGAAACACTGGTCAGCGTGAAGGAATGAACAATGGCTCCCTCAATAAGGGAGCCTTCTTCTTTGCCGCACAGCGGAAACGATACCGAGCTGTACCCAATGGTGTAGCAAACACGCACCAGCCGAGCACGCATTGTCAGCGGCGACTCGCCGCAAAACCCCCGGCATCTTTCGATGCCGGGGGCAGTTTTGTACCGTCAAAAATTACTTGACAATGTTCATGGTCACATTGGCGGTGCTGGCGGGTTCGGGAACGTCCGCGTTGTCGACGACAACCTTGCCGGAGACGATGTCAGCCAGCTTGGCCTCGTAGTCAGCAACGGTCCAGCCCTCCAGAGACCAGGTAGCAGTGGGCAGGCCCACAGCGCCCTCGGCAGCGCCCAGAGTGATGGAGGTGTTGCCGTCGCCGATGAAGGCGTTCCAGCTGTCCTCGGACTCAGCAGCCTTCAGAGCCTGCTGAGCGGCCTCGCCGATGCCCTTCATAGCGGAGGTGATAACGGTGGGAGACTCGAAGGACTGGTCAACGTCAACGCCGATGACATTGGCATCCTCAGCGGAAGCGGCAGCGGCGATGGACTGGAACATGGAGCCGCCGCAGGCGAAGATAACCTCAGTGCCGTTGGTGTACCAGCCGGCAGCCATGGTCTGCAGCTCGTTGGAAGCCTGGAAGGAAGAACCGTACAGCCAGGAGTAGTTCATCTCGACCTGCACGCCCAGCTCGGCAGCGGCAGCGTCAGCGCCCTGCACGAAGCCATAGCCGTAGCGGTCACAGGCAGCGTTGGTACCGCCGCCGCCGCCGCAGAAGCCCAGCTTGGTGTAGCCGTCCATAACGGCAGCGTAGCCGGCCAGGTAGCCGCACTGCTCCTCACGGAAGCAGATGCCGGCAACATTGTTCATGCCCATTGCCCAGCCGTCGATGAAGACGAACTTGACGTCGGTGAACTCAGCGGCAGCCTTTGCCAGAGCGTTGCCCTGCATAAAGCCGGCGCAGACAATGACCTCAGCGCCGTTGTCGGCAGCCAGCTTCATGGCGTCGTAACGGTCGTCGTCGGTAGCCTGATCGCCGCCGGCGGGCTGATAGTACTTGTAGGACTTGCCGTTCTGCGCAGCGTACAGCTTCACGCCGTCGAAGGTGCCCTGGTTGAAGGACTTATCCTTCAGCTGGCCCACGTCGGTGACGAAGGCGATCTGATACTTGCCGTCGGCAGAGGTCATTTCGTCGGGCACGTCGTCTGCGGAAGCCGCAGCGGCGGGAGCCTCGGTAGCGGCAGCCTCAGTCTCAGCGGGAGCAGCCGCGGGAGCCTCGGTAGCAGCGGGAGCCGCAGGGGCCTCGGTGGCGGCGGGGGCAGAGGAGCCGCCGCAGGCAGCCAGCGCCAGCGTCATAGCCAGAACCAGCAGCACAGCCAGAATCTTTTTCATGATGTATTCCTCCAAAATTTTAGGATTCGGTATCGGAACATACCTTTTTTATTGTCGCACATTTCCCACAAAAAATCAACACCCAAACGTGATTTTTCCGGGAATTTCCGCCAAGTAAAAGCAAATGTCACTTGTTAGCGGACATATGCTCCCCAGCAGTGAAGCCGTAGGGCAAAAGCTGGGCCAGTGTGACCGTCTCAAAGCCCTTGTCGTTTACCAGATAGATGCGGAAATCGTCTCCGCAGAACTCCCGCATGACCTGACGGCAGACGCCGCAGGGTGGGAAGGCACCGGTGATGACGCCGCCCTTTCCGCCGCAGACGGCGATGGCGGTAAAGTCCCGGTGTCCGTCATAGACGGCCTTGAAAAATGCCGTCCGCTCGGCGCAGTTGGTGGGGCTGTAGGCAGCGTTTTCGATGTTGCAGCCCTGATAGACGCTTCCGTCGGCGCACAGCAGAGCCGCGCCCACCTGAAAGCCGGAGTAGGGTGCGTAGGCGTGGCCCATGGCCTCGATTGCAAGTTTACATAATTCTTCCGGATACATAATCTACCCCCCAAATGTCGTATGTCATTGCGAGGAGCGCAGCGACGTGGCAATCCGTTCTCCTTGATGTGCAGGTTGCATGACCTGATTGGATACGGATTGCCACGCCAGTGTGCGCACTGGCTCGCAATGACACTGTTATTTCATAATTTCCTTGGCAAAGCTTCTGCCAGGTGTCGTATACTTCACGCCCAGTAGCTCCGTGACGGTGGCGGCGATATCGGCAAAGGTAGCCCTGGTGCCCAGATTCACTGGCTTCACGCCCTTGCCCAGCACCAGCAGAGGCACATATTCTCTTGTGTGGTCGGTGGTGGCGGTATAGGATGGGTCACAGCCGTGGTCGGCGGTAATCATCAGAATATCCTCCGGCCCCAATTTGGGCAGGAACTCCCCCAGCCAGGCGTCAAATTCCGACAGGGCGCCCGCGTAGCCGTCAATATCCCGGCGGTGTCCGTAGACCATGTCGAAATCCACCAGATTCACGAAGCACAGGCCGTGAAAATCCCGGGCGGCAAAGTCGTCCGTATGGGCCATGCCATCGGCATTGCTCTTGTTGAAGACGTACTCCGTATCCCCGTGCCCCGCAAAAATGTCGTGGATTTTGCCCACGGCAAGGCAGTCGAGCCCTGCTGCCTTGACGGCGTCCAGCATGGTTTCGGCAGGGGGCTCCAGAGAAAAATCGTGGCGGTTGGGCGTGCGGCGGAAGCCCTCGGCGGGACTGCCCACAAAGGGCCTTGCAATCACCCGGCCCACGCCATGCTTGCCCCGCAAAATCCGGCGGGCCTTGCGGCAGGCGTCATACAACTCCTCAAGAGGAACCACAGCCTCATGGGCCGCCACCTGAAACACAGAGTCGGCAGAGGTGTATACGATCCACTTGCCGGTTTCCATGTGCTCTTTTCCATAGTCCCGGATTACATCCGTGCCGGAATAGGGCTTGTTGCACAGCACCCCCCGGCCCGTGGCCTGTTCAAAAGCATCCAGTACCTCTCTCGGAAAGCCATCAGGATAGGTGGGCAAGGGCTTGGGGGAGATGATACCGGAAATCTCCCAGTGACCGATGGTGGTATCCTTGCCCATGGACTTCTCCGTCAGCCGGGCATAGGCTCCCATGGGGGCGTCAGTTTTGGGAAGGCAGTCCACGCCGTCAATATTGCCCAAACCGGCGGAAATCATGTTGGGAATGTGTAGTTTATCGGAACCAGCGCAGGAGCGCAGGGTATTGACCCCCACATCGCCAAATCTCTCACTGTCCGGCATGGCCCCGATGCCGAAGGAGTCCAGAACGATTAAGAAAACACGTTTCATAAAATCACCTGATTCATGGTCGTTAGTGAAAATTGTTCTTTAGTTGACAATTGACAGTTGAAAGTTAAGGAGTCCCTTCGGGACAATTTAAATCATTTTGAATTGAATACCGGATGTCCTCATGTAGAATGCACCGTATTCAGAATTTGTAGAGAAATTTTAATTCATCCCGAAGGGATACCGCAACTGTCAACTATCAACTGTCAACTCTTATAAATTCTCCTTTACTTTTCTTCCATCGCCACAGCCACGTCCAGCGCCACTTCCATCATGGTGGTGAAGGCAGTCTGCCGCTCCTGCGAGGTGGTTTCCACGCCCTTGAGCACATGGTCGGAAATGGTGCAGATGCACAAGGCACGCTTACCGTACCGGGCGGCGTTCATGTACAGGGCGGCGGCTTCCATTTCCAGGGCCATGACGCCCATTTTTTTCAGGCCGTACACGCTGTCGAGGCCCTCGGGCACGCCCACATGGTCTCCGTAGAACACGTCGGAGGAATTGACATTGCCCACATGGTAGGTAGCCCCGTGGGCTTCGGCGGCCTTCACCGCTTCGGTGAGCAGTTCCCAACTGGCAATGGGGGCAAAGGTGCCGGGCAGATGGAACTGGGCGCCAAAATTGGAATCGGTGCAGGCGCCCTGGGCGATCACCAGGTCGTAGAGGTTGATGTCATCCTGAATGGCCCCGGCGGAACCGACGCGAATGATATTCTCCACGCCATAGCCGTTAAACAGCTCATGGGAGTAGATGCCGATGGCGGGCATCCCCATACCGGAGGCCATGACGGAGACCTTTACGCCTTTATAGGTGCCGGTGTAGCCCTGAACGCCCCGGACGTTGTTGACCAGAACAGGGTTTTCGAGGAAATTTTCCGCGATGAATTTGGAGCGAAGAGGGTCGCCGGGCATCAGCACGGTTTTGGCGAAATCCCCGGGCTTCGCGGAAATATGAGGGGTGGGGGTTGTAAACATAACATAGTCCTCCTTATGATGAAGTGTGGAGTGTGGCGTTTGGAGTGTGGAGTGATAATATATCCCTCACTCCTCACTCCTAACTCAATAAGTGCCGTCGTTTTCCAGTCCTTTTGCAATCTTAACGATTCGGGAGGTGCCCAGCCGGTCGGCACCCAGCTCGATGAATTTTTCAGCGTCCTCCAGTGAGGAGATGCCGCCGGCGGCCTTGATTTTCACATGGGGGGCCACGTGCTTCTTAAACAGTGCCACATCCGCAAAGGTGGCCCCGGCCTTGGAAAAGCCCGTGGAGGTCTTGATATAGTCTGCGCCGGAATCCGACACGCACCTGCACATGGCAATCTTTTCTTCGTCGGTGAGCAGGCAGGTTTCGATAATGACCTTCAGGAGCTTTCCCTTACAGGCCTTCTTCACGGCGGCAATTTCGTCGGTGATTTCTGCCCACTTACCCTCCTTGGCCCATCCGATGTTGATGACCATGTCCACCTCGTCCGCGCCGTTATCTACCGCATCAGAGGCCATAAAGCACTTGGCGGCGGTGGTGTCGTAGCCGTTGGGAAAGCCAATGACGGTGCAGATGGGCAGCTTTTCACCCACATACGCCTTTGCCTGCTTTACGAAGGAAGCGGGGATGCAGACGGAAGCGGTATGATATTTGATTCCGTCGTCACAGACGGCTTTGATTTCCGCCCAGGTAGCGGTCTGGGCCAGCAGGGTGTGGTCGCATTTTGAAAGAATTGTTTGCAGTTCCATACTATGACGCTCCTTTAATGGTTCTGTCCGTGCAGTTTGATTTTTTTGTGCTCCCGGATACCCCGGACGTAGCACTTGTGGCACATGGCAATGTAGCTGTCGTTGCCGCCCAGCACCACCTGCGCGCCGTGGGTGACGATGTGGCCTTCGCCGTCGATTCGGGCGTTGACCGTGGCCTTGGCCCCGCAGTCGCAGATGGTCTTGATCTCCTGAATGGTGTCCGCAACCTCCATGAGCCGCCGGCTGCCGGGGAATAATTTTGTCTGGAAGTCCGTCCGCAGGCCGAAGCACATGACAGGGATATTGTGCTCGTCCACAATGGCTCGAAGCTGGTCGATCTGCGCTTCCGATAAAAACTGGCACTCGTCCACAATAATCACGTCACAATTCCCGGATTTTTTACGCAAAAACCGCTCAAAAATGTCCGCGTCCGGGGCAATGACCTCCACCTCAGCTTCCAGACCGATGCGGCTGCGCAGAATGGTCGCGCCGTCCCGGACGTCCGCGCTGGGTTTCAGCAGCCAGACCTTCAGGTCGTTTTCCTCATAATTATATTTTGTTATCAGCGCCTGAGCCGTTTTGCTGGAGCCCATGGCGCCGTACTTGAAATAAAGCTTTGCCATTGCACTACCTCCGTTCGTCCCTTCATTATACCGAAATCCCATCCCGGGTGCAACCCCTATTTTATGCGGTTTTCACAAGATAGGCTTGCCAGCGTTCACATGGAATGGTATAATCGTAAGGCAGCGCCAGACTTTGCCCTGCTTTTTTTCAGAATCCTGAAACCTGCCGGTTATTTTAACGAGTATAGAATTGAAACAAGAAAAAGGAGGAACCCCCTATGAAGAAACATCTGTCCCTGATTCTGGCTCTGACCCTGCTGCTTACCCTGCTGGCCGGCTGCGGCAGCTCCGGCAGCACCGCATCTTATGACAGCGGCATGGTGGAGTACGCCATGTCCGATGAAGTAGCCATGGCCCCCGCCGAAGGCGCGGCTCTGAAAAACGACACCGCCGACACCGGCTCCGCTGCCTTGCCCGAAAGCCGCAAGTGGATCGTCACCGTGGATCTCACCGCCGAGACCGATGATCTGGACGCCCTGCGCGCCGCGCTGGACGCAAAAATCGCCGCTTCCAACGGCTATGTGGAAAATCAGAACATCTACAACGGCAGCACCTACCAGAGCGGCCGCCGCTACCGCAGCGCAAGCCTCACCATCCGCATTCCCGCCGGGCAGGTAGATGCCTTTTTGCAGGACATGGGCGGTATCGCCAATATCGTCCGGCAAAATAAGAGCATCGAGGATGTGACCCTCAACTATGTCGCTACGGAAAGCCGCCTGAACGCCCTGCAAACCGAGGAAGCCCGGCTGCTGGAGCTGCTTTCTCAGGCGGAGACCATGAGCGACCTGCTGGAAATCGAGCAGCGGCTGGCGGAGGTGCGCTATGAGCTGGAGAATTACGCTTCCCAGAAGCGGCTCTACGACAACCAGATTGACTACGCCACCGTCTACTTAAGCATCGAGGAAGTGCAGGAGTACACCCCCGTGGAGGAGCCGACCCTGTGGGAGCGCATCAGCAAGGGCTTCAAGGACAATCTGGAGGGCGTTGGTGATGACCTGCTGGATGTGCTGGTGTGGCTGATCGTGTCGATTCCCTACCTGGTAGTGCTGGCAGTCGTTGTAGTGATCGTGGTGCTGATCGTCAAGCGTATCCGTCGCCGCCGCGCCGCGAAAAAGGCCGCAAAGCAGCAGAAACCCGAAGAATCCTGATAGCCCCTCCGCAGTTCTCTTTCATATGGACAAGATCCCGCCGCTGGAATTCCCAGCGGCGGGATCATCGTTAACGCATTATGCGGGATGCTGTCAGCCGGAAAGACTGTTCAGGACCATTCCAATCACCACAACGCCGATTCCCAGCATCCCGGCGGGCGTGGGCAGGGCGTCGTGGAGGAACAGGATGCCCCCCAGCAGGGTGAACAGCACCTCGCCCGCCTGGGTTGCTTCCACGACCGCCAGCTGCTTCGGATTGTGCCTGACAAGGCTGGTCGCTTCAAAGAACAGCAACGTAGCAATCACGCTGGAGAACAGCGCAACGCTCAGGGGCTGGAGAATCTGCCCGGAGGAAGGAAGTCCATGGGTGAGCAGCGCATACGCGGAGCACAGCAGCCAGAAAGGCATACTGCACAACGTCATTCCGAAGGCACGCTGGGTGGTGGAAATACCGGCGGGGCAGTGCGCCATCATCTTCCGGTTTCCCAGCGGATAGGAAATGCCGGCGATGAGGATCAGCGCCAGCGCTTTCAGGGAGCCGCCAGATTCCATGCTTTCCAGATGGGGCAGTTGGAGCAGGAAGATGCCCAGCAGAATGACAGCGGAAAACAGCAGATTTTTCACCGGGATTTTTCCGCCGAACAGGGGTGTCAGCAGCACGCCTGCCACTATGGTGATCTGCCAGGTGGCGGAGACGAACCAGGACTCTCCATAGCAGGAGGCCATGGAAAGCGGCGCGTAGAACAGGCCGAAGCCCACCGTGCTCCATACCAGCCAGGTTACGGGCCGGGCGCGGATTTCCCGGAGAATTGCCCGGTCCGCTTTTTGCCTTCGCAGCAGAAGCCAGAGCATCGGAAGCATAAACAGGTAACGCAGGAAAGCGCTCCACAGCCAGTAGCCCCCGCCCAGATTCATGCTGCGGTTCAGAATAAAGGTCAGCGCAAAAAACATGGAAGCCAGCAGTCCGTACAGAGTGATGTCGCCGCCAACGCCGGTAAAGCTCATGCCCTTCATGCCGGCAATCAGACTGGCGGTATCCGTGCCGCCGCCGTTTTTGGCAGCTTCCACCAGCATATACATGGCGTCATAGTACAGGGCCGCGCAGGCGTTCAGGCTTTCGGTGCCGTACTTGGCGGTGAACTTCTCCACGAAGTTCGCAACCGCGGGCGCGGTATCCTCGCTGGAGTAGTGGTTGGTGAAGTAGCAGCCCTCGAACTTGTCCTCGAGACCGGTGGTGTCGGAGCCATCCCAGCCGTCACCGCCCATGATGATGCCGGTGAAGCCGGCGTTCCGGGCAGCGCCTACAAACAGAGGCACCGTATCCAGGAAGCAGGGATAGTACAGGAACTCCGCACCGGAGGCCACAGCCTGAGCGGTCTGGGAGCTGAAGTCGGTGTCGGTGGTCATGCACTCGCCAACGTAGGCACCCTCGATGCCGCTGGACTCACAGTTTTCAACGAAGGCATCCTTCAGGCCGTTGGAGTAATCATCATCTCTTGGCGTAAATCACGGCAACCTTGGTCAGCCCTTTGCCCTTGACGAACAGGGCGGCCATCTTGCCCTGATAGGGGTCGATGAAGCAGTTACGGAAAATCGTGTCGCCCTTCAGGGTAACGGCGGAGTTGGTGGCGCCGGTAGCCAGCAGCAGCATGCCGTCCTTGGCGGCCTGCTCTGCCATGGGCAGGGTCACGGAGGAGAAGAAGCTGCCCACCAGCGCCTCGGGGCCGTCAGCCATGACCTTTTTGTAGGCGTTCATGGCCTACTTGGCATCCTTGGCATCGTCGGCGATCTTGCCGCCGTTCACAATTTCAAGGGTGTTTCCTCGACACCCTTGCCGTTTTCCTTGCTTTGCCGCAATTTCGCCAAAAAGTCAATGATATTTTTGGATTATATTACAATTTTCTGAACCGGGTTCTGCAGCGATCGGACCTTTTCCAAGGGGCAAAGCTTTTGGCGGGAGCAAGCTCCCGCCGATATCACCCAAGGAAGTACAGAGTACACCGCCGTCTGCCGAACTCCATGCACTGCTCATAGGTGGGCATATACAAATCCATCCGGTCGCCCTTGATGTCGCCGCCGCAGTCCTCCGCCGTGGCGATGCCGTAGACATAGGAGCCGTCGCTGGCCATAATGAACATCCGGGTGCCGTAGGGAATGTACCGGGGGTCCACCGCCACGGTGCCCCAATGCACGATGGTGCCGGTGGAGGTCACGGTGTCGCAGCCCTGATCGGTGTGGGTATAAGCCGTGGCCCGGACGGTGTCGCTGTGGGTGTAGGTCAGCACCTCGCCGGTGGGCAGGGTGATGTAGCCGTCGCTGATAATGGGGGCGTCGCTTTTTTCGACCACAGGCCCCGCGCCTACGCCGATAATCTCGGTGGTAGGCATTTTCGTGACGGTTTCCGACAGCACCCGGCGGGAGGATTCCTCACCGTTTATGTAGGTGACCTCGGCGGTGCACAGCAGTTCCCCGTCCTCCCCTTCGGTGAGCACCTCCTCGGTGCCCAGAGGCAGGCTGGTGTCACTGCACCGGGTCACCTCGTGGGGAATGGTAGCGGTGTAGGTCTGGCACAGGGTCTCCACCCGGTCAATGCGCAGAACCATGCCGTCGTAGGTTTCTTCCTCCAAACCATGGGAGACCACGTCCTCTCCGGACACCTCCAGATTCAGCCGATGCAGCAGCTCCCCTGCCGTTTCGCCGAATGTGGTTGCCGCCGTGGTCTGCCCATGGTATTGGACCGTAATATTCTGGGCGCGGCGGATGGTGATGGATGCCGCGCCCTCCACCGCTTCGGTGGTGAAGGTATCGTCTTTGCTGAGGGTGACCCCCGCCTGTCCCAGAACCTCCTCCGGGTCCGTGGCGAAGGTGGTGTAGGTCATCACCCGATCCCCGTCGGTGATGACGTAGGTTCGGGCAAGGGCCGTCTGGGACAGCAGCGCCGTCATGGCAAGCACCAGAATCAACGTCAGCGTCAGCACATACAGACGCATCAGCAGGATTTTTCTTCTGAGGATCTTGGATCTGGTCTTTGCCATAAGGGCACCTCCCGTCAAAGTGGTTCGAAAGCAGTTTGTAACCGTTAGCTTCGTAAATTATTACATTTCGTTTCCGGTTGCGTTCTGCATGGTGCTATTATATCAAATAATCTTATTTTGTCAAGTATTTCATTGTTTTTCCATTAATTCGTCGATTTTTGCAAATAAAAAGTTCTTTAAATTATGTTAACCAGATGCTATATCTGGTCGTCTTCTGTCGAAGCGCCACGATATCTGGTGTCGAAAAGTAACAAATGTTTACGCAGAATGTCGAGCTGTGTTTCTTTCCGTCACAATTCGTTGCTTGTTGATTATGTAACCTCAGCCCCTGCCCCGGCCCCGTTTTTTGGTGATTTTGGCACTGCTTTTTCCCGGTGGAGACATTGACATTTTAAAAAAAGTGTGCTAAATTTTCGTTTAGAAAGGCTTTGACGAAGACACGCGCTTCGGTAAGATTCCCAGAGAGGATGCCACTTTGGTGAAAGGCACCCGTTCCCCTGCCGTAAGCGTCACCACTTCCGAGCCGCGGGTCGGAAATGGCCCGCCGGGTGCGCCCGTTACGGCGTCAATGAGTGGCTCTGCTGTGCAGGGCAACCAGGGTGGAACCGTGGAATACTGCTTATTTACTGTATCCCACCCCTGATTCTTCAGGGGATGGGTATTTTTTATACCTTCCCCAAATTAAAGGAGGTAAACACCATGTCCGAAGAAACCTTATTCACCTTTGAAAACCCCGAGTACCGCAAGACCTACTGGCACACCTGCTCCCACATCATGGCCCAGGCGGTGAAGCGCTTGTGGCCCGAGGTGCAGCTGGCCATCGGCCCCGCCATCGACGAGGGCTGGTACTACGACTTTGACGCGCCCTTCTCCTTCACCCCCGAGCACCTGACTCAGATCGAGGCGGAGATGAAGAAAATCTGCAAGGAGCGCATCCGCATCGAGCGCAGCGAGAAGCCCCGTGCCGAGGCCATTGCCTATATGGAAGGCAAAAACGAACCTTATAAGGTAGAACTCATCAACGATCTGCCGGAGGATGCCGTAATTTCCTTCTATACTCAGGGCGAGTTCACCGACCTGTGCGCCGGCCCCCATCTGGACCACACCGGCCGGGTCAAGCACAACGGCTTCAAGCTGACCAAGTCCTGCGGCGCCTACTGGCGGGGTGACAGTAAGCGCAAGATGCTCCAGAGAATCTACGGCATCGCCTTCCCCAGCAAGGACGAGCTGGACGAGTACCTGAAAAAGCAGGAAGAAGCCCTGAAGCGGGACCATAACAAGCTGGGCCGGGAGCTGGAGTACTTCACCACCGTGGACGTCATCGGTCAGGGTCTGCCGATCCTGCTGCCCAAGGGCGCCCGGGTCATCCAGACTCTCCAGCGCTGGGTGGAGGACGAGGAGCAGAAGCGGGGCTATCTTCTGACCAAGACCCCCCTGATGGCCAAGTCCGACCTGTACAAGATTTCCGGTCACTGGGATCATTACCTGGACGGCATGTTCGTGCTGGGCGACCCCAATGACGAGAGCAAGGAGTGCTTCGCCCTGCGGCCCATGACCTGCCCGTTCCAGTATCAGGTGTTCCTGAACCGGGCCCGCAGCTACCGTGACCTGCCCATGCGTCTGGGCGAAACCTCCACCCTGTTCCGCAACGAGGACTCCGGCGAGATGCACGGCCTGATCCGTCTCCGGCAGTTCACCATTTCCGAGGGCCACCTGATTCTCCGCCCCGACCAGCTGGAGGACGAGTTCCGTGGCTGCCTGGAGCTGGCAAAGTACTGCCTGGACACCGTGGGTATGCTGGACGACTGCACCTTCCGCTTCTCTCAGTGGGACCCCGCCAACCCCAAGAATAAGTATGAAGGCACCGCAGAGCAGTGGGAGACCGCGCAGGCCGTCATGAAGCAGATTCTGGACGATCTGGGTGTTCAGTACACCATTGGCTTCGATGAGGCCGCCTTCTACGGCCCCAAGCTGGACATTCAGTATAAGAACGTCTTCGGCAAGGAGGACACCATCGTCACCATCCAGATCGATATGCTGCTGGCAGAGCGCTTCGGCATGGAGTACACCGACGCCGACGGCCAGAAGAAGCGCCCCTATATCATCCACCGCACGTCCCTCGGCTGCTACGAGCGGACGCTGGCCTACCTGATTGAAAAGTACGCCGGCGCTCTGCCCCTGTGGATGATGCCCACGCAGGTAAAGGTCATGCCCATCACCGACCGGGCTCACGAATACGCACAGAAGCTGGTGGAGGATCTGAACAACGTGAACATCCACGCCGAGGGCGACTATCGCTCCGAAAAGCTGGGCTACAAGATTCGGGAGGCCCAGATGCAGAAGATTCCCTATATGCTGGTGGTTGGCGACCGGGATATGGAGAACGGCACCGTTTCCGTCCGCACCCGCAAGGGCGACGATCTGGGTGCCATGACCCCCGATGCCTTTATGTCCAAGTGTCTCATGGAGATTGCCTCCAAGAGCAAGGACGTGTAAGATTGCAAAACGCCTGCCGCAGATCACGCGGCAGGCGTTTTCTCGTCATATGTGGCAACTGAATGACTGCATCCCTCTGACGGCGCATTTTTTTGTAAATAATATCAAAATATGGGTTGAATTTAGGCGGGATATGTGATACGATATCGTTGTATCGATATGGGGGAAGTGTGCCCATGTGCAGATACGATTCTCACGCCGGATGGGCAGAATGTTTCAGGAGGAACCCGTATGTCTGTGATAGACGCACTGAGCAGGCATGACGCCCTCTCCTTCGAGGTGTTTCCTCCCAGGACTGACGCGGGTATGGAGAAGCTGTGCGGCAGCGTCCTTCCCCAGCTGTATTCTCTGCGCCCTGATGCGGTCTCCTGCACCTACAGTGCCGGCGGCGCGGATGTGGGAAAGAATCTGGAGATTCTGGGCCGGGTGGCGAAAGACGGCAGGTGCCTGCCTGCCACGCACTTCACCTGCATCGGCAATACAGCGCAGAGCGCGAAAGCCCAGCTTCAGACCTATCTGGACGGCGGCATCCATCATGTGCTGGCCCTGCGGGGCGATCCGCCTGCCGGCTGGGCCGGTTCCGGCGGCGAGCTGCAATCCGCCGGCGAGCTGGTCACCCTCATCCGTCAGGAATTCGGCGATGCTTTCACCATCGCGGTAGCAGGCGCGCCCGAGGGCCATCCGGGCAGCCGCTCTCTGGAAGCGGAGATCGCGCTTCTGAAGCAAAAGCAGGACGGCGGCGCCGACTATATCATCACCCGGCTGTGCTGGGATATGGATGCGTTCCGTTACTGGCTGGACGCCATCCGGGCGGCGGGAATCCGGCTGCCTGTGGAAGCGAGCGTCATGCCCGTCCTGGATCAGGCCGAGACCATCAGCACGGCCTTCTCCCACGGCGGCAGCGCCATTCCTCAGTCTCTGCGCGAGATCATCTCTAAAAACTGGATCTACCCCAACCCCTTCGTAAAAGACCCCTTTGATGCCCGGGCAGAGCAGAAAAAGGCGGACTTCCGAAAGGCCGGGATGGAATACACCGTCCATCAGATTCACGAATATCAGGCCTGCGGTGTAAACGGCATCCACTTGTTCACCCGGAACCGATATGAAGACACGGCCCTGATCGTCAGGGAATCCGGCTTACTGGACGGGTTGAAAACTGGAAGTTGAAAACTCCGGCTTCACTGTCAACTGTCAACTATCAACTGTCAACTAACCATAAGGAGTATCCATTATGCCTCATACCATTGCTGTTGCCGGTAAGGGCGGTGTGGGTAAAACCACCACCTGCGGCATGCTCATTGATTATCTATGCAAGAAAAAGAACGGCCCCGTCCTCGTGGTGGACGCCGACGCCAACTCCAATCTGAACGAGGTTCTGGGCGTGGAGGTGGAGACCTCTCTGGGCCAGATTCGGGAGGAAATGGCGCAGGCGGAGCTGAAGGGCACCATCCCCACCGGCATGACCAAGGCGGATTACGCCGAGATGAAATTCAGTCAGGCCCTCATCGAGGACGACGACTTCGATATGCTGGTCATGGGCCGTACCCAGGGCAAGGGCTGCTACTGCTACGTCAACGGCGTATTGCAGTCCCAGGTCGCGAAATATGTGCCCAACTATTCCTACGTGGTCATGGACAACGAGGCTGGCCTTGAGCACATCGCCCGGGGCACCCTGCCCCATGTGGACACCATGCTGCTGATTTCCGACTGCTCCCGCCGGGGCGTTCAGGCCGTGGCAAGAGTTGCGGAAATGGTTCAGGAGATGAATCTGAACCCCGGTCAGATGGGCCTCATCATCAACCGTGCCCCCGGCGGCGTGCTGGACGCCGGTGTCAAGGCGGAAATCGAGAAGCACGGCTTAAAACTCTTCGGCGTGCTGCCCCAGGACGAAGCGGTGTACCGCTGCGACTGCGACGGTGAGCCTTCCGCCAAGCTGCCCGAGAATGACCCCATGAAGGTTGCCCTCAAGGGCATCATGCAGTCCATCGGGCTGTAATAAAGCAATGTCATTCCGCGCTTCTTTGGGAGTACGGATTGCCACGCCGGTGTGCGCACCGGCTCGCAATGACATCTAAAATCTGTAAGTGACGCGGGACGTGGTTGATTCCTACGTTCTACGCCCTAATATAAACCACTCAAAATCAATCAAGGGGGAAAAACACTATGGCTTTCACACCCAAGACGGCTCCCTTCAGCGGCAAGATCAATGCCGTGACGCTGGGCACCGGTGACAAGGCAATCGTCATCGGCGGTCAGAACGTGATGCCGTTCTACACCTTCGACGCTCCCATTGAGAACGCTCCCAAGATCGGCATTGAGATCTCCGATCTGGCAGCGAACTGGGACGCTCCCGCTCTGAAGGAATTCTACGCGGGCTGCACCACCATGGTCGATTACGCCAAGCGCGCCGAGACCATGCCCGGCGCCGACTTCCTGTGCCTGCACTTCGAGTCCGCCGATCCCAACGGTGCCAACCGCAGCGTTGCCGACTGCGTTGCTGACGCCAAGGCTGTTGCCGACGCCGTGACCATGCCCATCGTCATTATGGGCTGCAAGAACATCGAGAAGGACGGCGAGCTGTTCAGCAAGATCGCCGAGGCCCTGCAGGGCAAGAACATCCTGGTTCTGTCCGCCCGTAACGAAGACTACAAGACCGTCGGCGCTTCCGTCGCTCTGGCTTACGGTCAGAAGGTCGGCGCTGAGACCGCTGACGACATCAACCTGGCCAAGCAGCTGAACATCATGCTGAAGGGTCTGTCCATCAACCCCGAAAACATTGTCATGAACATCGGCACCGCCGCTGTGGGCTATGGCTTCGAGTACGTTGCCTCCACCCTGGACCGCGTCCGTCTGGCGGCTCTCGCCCAGTCCGATGCCGACCTGCAGATGCCCATCATGTCCCCTGTGTCCCCCGACGCATGGAGCGTGAAGGAGTCCACTGCCACTGAGGAAGACGAGCCCGCATGGGGCAGCCGGGAAGAGCGCGCGATCGACATGGAAGTTTCCACTGCCGCCGCCAATCTGACCGGAGGCGCTGACGCTGTCATCATGCGTCATCCCGCCGCTGTTGCCACCATCAAGAAGTTCATCACTGAACTCGTCTAATTCGGAAGGAGGATACATACAATGGCTTTGAAGGGTCTTGACATTTTTAAGCTGTCTCCTAAGAAGAACTGCAAGGAGTGCGGCAGCCCCACCTGTATGGCATTCTGCATGAAGGTGGCGCAGGGCGCTGTTGCAATCGACAAGTGCCCCTACTTCTCTGACGACGCGAAGGCGATGCTCAACGAGCAGACCGCGCCTCCCATGAAGACCATCACCGTCGGCAGCCACAAGCTGGGCGGCGAGACTGTCCTGTACCGTCATGAGAAGACTCTGGTCAACAAGAATCTGTACGCTGTGGCCGTGGGCACCAGCCTGTCCGCCGAGGAGGCCGACAAGAAGCTGGCCGACCTGCAGAAGGTCGATTACGAGCGTATCGGCGAGCGTATGTACGTTGAGTTTGTGTTCGTCGCCAACACCCAGTCCGATCCCGCCGTCTACGCCGCACTGGTCGAGAAGGCCGCCGCTACCGGCCGTGACCTGATTCTGGAGTGCTGGGACGTGGAGTGCGCCAAGGCCGCTCTGGCTGTCGCCGGCAAGAACGTGATTCTGGACGGCGCTACCCCCGACAACTGGGAGGCTATGAGCGAACTGGCTACCGCCAACGGCGTGGTGCTGGGCGTTTCTGCGGGCTCCCTGTCCGACCTGTACGACACCGTGAAGAAGCTGGAAGGCAAGGGCAACAAGAATCTGGTTCTGGACGTCACCGGCAAGACCGCCAAGGAGACGCTGGCCAATGCCGTTCTGGTTCGCCGCACCGCCATCAAGGACGGCGACCGCTCCTTCGGTTACCCCTCCATCGTGAACATTGCCCGGCTTGCCAAGGGTGACGACCACCTGCAGACCGCCTACGCTTCCATGTTCACCGAGAAGTACGGCTCCATTCTGGTTATGGAGCACATGACCTACGCACAGGCTCTGCCTCTGTACGGCCTGCGTCAGAACATCTTCACCGATCCTCAGAAGCCCATGAAGGTCGAGTCCAAGATTTACCCCCTGAACGGCGCCGACGAGAACAGCCCCTGCGCTCTGACTGTCGACTTCGCTCTGACCTACTTCCTGGTTTCCGGCGAGCTGGAGCGTTCCAACCAGCCCGTGAACCTGATCATCACCGACGCCTCCGGTATGTCCGTTCTGACCGCCTGGGCCGCCGGCAAGTTCTCCTCCTCCACCGTCAAGAAGACCTTCGAGACTCTGGACATTGAGAACAAGATCAAGAACCGCACCCTGATCATCCCCGGCAAGGTTGCCGTCATGAAGGGTGAGATTCAGGAGAAGCTGCCCGGCTGGAACGTGGTTGTCGGTCCTCTGGAGGCCGTTCAGCTGCCCAAGTACATGAAGGACAAGGAGTACGAGGCTGCCGCCAAGGCCGCCGCTGCCGAGAACGCCGC
This sequence comes from Faecousia sp., assembly GCA_034113565.1. Taxonomy (GTDB): domain Bacteria; phylum Bacillota; class Clostridia; order Oscillospirales; family Oscillospiraceae; genus Faecousia. The sequence goes on along the minus strand of JAXEXE010000038.1, from coordinate 10,590 downwards.
CAAGGCTGCCACCACCGTGGAGGTCAAGGAGCTGTCCTTCGACGAGCTGCTGGCTACCAAGGTGCCCGAGATCAAGGTCGTCGATATGGGCGTCAAGTACAAGGGCCACAACCCCGAGTCCCCCACCTTCGTCACCATCGGCGAGCGTATCCACTGCATCGCTCCTTCCGTCCGGAAGGCTATGGACGAGCGGGATCCCGAGCCCATCCTGAAGCGTGCCGCTGAGCAGATCGCTGCCGGCGCCACCTATCTGGACGTCAACATCGGACCTGCTGAGAAGGATGGCCCCGAGCGCATGATGTGGGCTGTCAAGCTGCTGCAGGAGAACTTCAACAACGTGCCTCTGGCTCTGGATACCGCCAACAAGCGGGCCATCGAAGCCGGTATCAAGGTCTACAACCGCGCCAACGGCAAGCCCATCGTCAACTCCGCTGACGCCGGCTCCCGTATCTCCTACATCGACCTGGCTGCTGCCAACGACGCCATCTGTATCGCCCTGTGCTCTGCCGACGGCATTGCCAAGGACAACGAGGAGCGTATGAAACACTGCCACAACATGCTGGAGCGCGGCATGAGCCTGGGCATGGAAGCCACCGACCTGTGGTTCGACCCCCTGTTCCTGGTTGTCAAGGGTATGCAGGACAAGCAGATGGAGGTTCTGGAAGCCATCAAGCTGTTCTCCAACGAGGGTCTGAAGTCCACCGGCGGTCTGTCCAACAACAGTAACGGCGCGCCCAAGAACGTGCGTCCCATCATGGACTCCGCTCTGGTCGCCATGTGCATGATGCAGGGCCTGACCTCCGCCATCGTCAACCCCAACGACCTGCGCCTGATGGAGACCATCAAGTCCTGCGACATCTTCAAGAACCACGTCCTGTACTCCGACTCCTATCTGGATCTCTAAGTCAGGTCGGCAAGGCCGGCAGCGAATGCGTGTCCGGCTGGTCTGTAATCGAGACACCATTGGATGGTCAGCTCGGTAACGCTGGCCCGTGCAGCGTGTAACTGAAAACATCCCAAGCCGTGGCTGGGAGGGAACTCCCTCCCAGCCACTTTGCATTTTATCCGAAAGGAAGATGCTATGACCCCCAGCCAACTGGGCACTCTGGCAGCAGCCGCGTTGGTGCTGCTGCTGGCAATTCGCTCCAACCCGCGCAAGCGCCGGGAGCGAAGAGCGCGGGATTTCGCCCGCACACTGGAAACCGCCCTGCTGCCGAAGGAGACCGTGAAGGTCATCTGCCCGCAGAAAAAGGGCCGGTGGATTCTGACCAATAAGCGGCTTCTTTTGGAGGAAAAAGGCGGCTTTCACGCCGTTCCTCTGGACAAAATCAAGTCGATTCAGGGCAAAAACGCCGCCGGCAACCGCACCACTTCCCCGGCTAATATGGTCAGCCTTACCGTGAAAGCGGATAAGGACTTCACCATTCAAAATACCGACGACCAGTTTCCGGAACTGGCAAAGCTTCTTCAAGCGCAGCAGAAAAAGAGAAAGAAAAAAGCGGAGAACCGGAAATAACTCCACACTCCACTCTCCACATTCCACACTAACATAAAACGGTATATTCAGCCCTCTGGGCTCCATATAAATCCTATTTTTGCATCAAAATTTGGGAGGAATTTCAATGAGTGTATTAACCGATCTGATCTACGGCGGCTCCAATGCCGTGGCGGGCCTGACCGAAAACGCGGTCAGCAATGCCATCGCCAAGTACGGCGCGGACAAGGAAATCGCATTCCCCGATACCGCGTACTTCTTCCCCACCATTTACGCCGCTACCGGCGTGAAGGTCAAGACCTTGGGCGATCTGCCTGCCTGCGTGGACGTGCTGAAGAGCCTGATTACCAATCAGGAGGATTTGGGACAGGCCCTGAACGCGGGTCTTGCCACCGCCGTGGGTGCTGAGATCATTGAGGGTTTGAAATACGTGGACGGCGCCAACCCCTACGAGAATGACTCCGGTATCGGCTTCGTGCCCGATCCCATCATCCGCTCTCTGGGCGTGCCGCTGGTTACCGGCGATATCCCCGGTGTCGCCGTGGTTCTGGGCAAAGCCGAGAATCCCGCCGACGTGGTGAAGGTGGTCAAGGATTACCAGTCCAAGGGCCTCATGACCTTCCTGGTAGGCGACGTTATCGAGCAGTGTGCCGAGGGCGGCGTGAAGATGGGTCTGGAACTCCGGGTCATTCCTCTGGGCCATGACGTGACTTCCGTCATCCATGTTGTCACCGTGGCGATCCGTGCGGCTCTGATCTTCGGCAACGTCCAGCCCGGCAATCTGGCTGGCCTGCTGGATTACACCAAGAACCGTGTGCCCGCCTTCGTCAACACCTTCGGTGCCATTGACGCCGTGGTGGTCTCCGCCGGTGCCGGCGCCATCGCGCTGGGCTTCCCCGTGGTGGTGGACATCGATCTGGGCGAGAATCAGGTGCCCGGCGCGCTGGAGTCTGTGTGCGACCACGCCGAGACCGTGAAGAAATCTCTGGAACTGCGGAACATCAAGATCAAGGTCAAGGAGCTGCCTATCCCCGTTGCCTTCGCCGCCGCCTTCGAGGGCGAAATCATCCGCAAGTCCGATATGCACAACGAGATCTGGTCCGCCAAGAATCCCACCGCTGAGCTGGTAATCATGCGGGAGCTGAACGAGGTCGAGGATCACAAGATCAGCATCATCGGCCCGGACTTTGACGAGGCCAAGGAGCTGGCTCTGGCTACTTACGTTGAGGTCGCCGGCAAGAAGATGCAGGCCGACTTTGAGTCCGTTATCGAGCGGAAGTTCCACGCCTGGTTCAACTACATGGAAGGCGTTATGCACACCGGTCAGCGCAATCAGGTGCGTATCCGTATCAGCAACGCCGCCTACGAGGCCGGCCTGCGGCTGAAGGACTTTGCAGAAGTGCTGTATGTCATGATTATGGACGAGTTCGACGCCGTTGTGGACAAGTGCCAGATCACCCTGATCACCGAGCCTGCGCAGGCCGCCCAGTTCCGGGATGAGATTGCAATGCCCCGCTACAACCAGCGTGACGACCGTCTGGCTTCCATGACCGACGAGTCCGTCGACCGCTACTTCACCTGCATCATGTGCCAGTCCTTCGCCCCCGCCCACTGCTGCGTGGTCACCCCCGAGCGTCTGGGCCTGTGCGGCGCCGTGTCCTGGCTGGACGCCAAGGCTACCTACGAGCTGAACACCAACGGTCCCTGCCAGCCCATCTTCAAGGAAGGCTGCACCGACGAGCGCACCGGTCGTTTTGATTCCGTCAACAAGGCCATTTCCGATGCCACCCACGGCGCTGTGGAGAACGTCACCCTGTACTCCATTCTGGAGGACCCCATGACCTCCTGCGGCTGCTTCGAGTGCATTTGCGGCATTGAGCCCATGTCCAACGGCTTCATCGTGGTCAACCGGGAATACAAGGGCATGACCCCTGCCGGCATGACCTTCGGCGAGCTGGCCTCCTGCACCGGCGGCGGCGTTCAGACCCCCGGCTACATGGGCCATGGCCGTCATTTCATCTCCTCCAAGAAGTTCATCTCTGCCGAGGGCGGCATTGAGCGGATCGTCTGGATGCCCAAGGAACTGAAGGACGACGTTTCCGAGCGGCTGAACAAGACCGCCAAGGAACTGTACGGCATTGACAACTTCACCGACATGGTCGCCGACGAGACTGTTACCACCGACTGCGAGGAGCTGCTGAACTGGCTGACCGAGAAGGGCCATCCCGTTCTGAACATGGAGCCCCTGATGTAGGCGGCAATGCCGCAAATAGGGCGTGCCCGGCTGGTGTATAGTCGTTACACCATCGGGTACTGCTCGGTATCGTCACATTAGATCGTAGGGCGGGGTCATGACCCCGCCGTCCGCGAAGCGGAAAATCGACAGAAATACATCTATATCGGGAGGGGCAATGCCCCTCCCCTGTACAACAGCTGTCTGAAAGGAACTCTCTCATGAAAGTAACCTTCCAAATCGAGGGCGCAAGCCCCGTTATCATTGAATGCAACGCCGGAGAGAATCTTCTGGAGCTGGCACGCCGGGCCAATGTGGCCATCGACGCCCCCTGCTCCGGCAACGGCTCCTGCGGTAAATGCCGCATTAAGCTCATCGAGGGAGAACTGGAATCTCCCCAGAGCCGCCACATCTCCGACGAGGAATACAAGGAGGGCTGGCGCCTTTCCTGTTCGTCCAAGGTGTGTTCCGACTGCACCGTGTTCGTGCCGGATATTGCCAGTGCCTACCAGTCCCGAATGAAAACCGCCGACCTGAGCAGTCCCAAGGAAGTGGCGATTTTTGACGAGTGCCAGGAGAATCTGAAACGCAGCGGCATTCATTTCGTCAACCGCTTCCGCTCCAAAGTCATCACCATGGCAGAGCCGTCTCTGGAGGACACCATGCCCGACAATGAGCGCCTGACCTGGGCCATTGAGGACGCCTTCGGGGTGGAGAATGTCCACATTCCCTTCTCTGTCATGGTTGGTCTTGCCCACACTCTGCGGGAGAACCATTTTTCCGTCTGCGTCAAGGGCGAACTGACAGAAAACGCCTTCCATTGCATGGAGGTCTGCGCCCCTGAGGACACCGCCATTGTGGGCTGCGCCATCGACATCGGCACCACCACCGTGACCATGGTGCTCACCGACCTGGAAACCGGCAAGCTGCTGGCGAAAGGTTCCTCCGGCAACGGGCAGATTCGCTATGGCGCGGATGTCATCAACCGAATCATTGAGCAGGGAAAGCTCGGCGGTCGGAAAAAGCTTCAGGACGCCATTCTGAAGGAAACCCTGATTCCCATTATTGCCAACCTGTGTAAAACCGCAAAAATCAGCGCCCGGAGCATTCTGCGGCTCAGTGTCGGCGCCAACACCACCATGAACCACCTGTTTGTAGGGGTGGACGCCGCCTCCGTCCGCATGGAGCCGTATGTGCCCAGCTTCTTCCACTGGGACGGGCTGCTGGCCGGGGACCTGAAGCTGCCCGCGAACCCCTTGGCGCCCGTGCTGATCGCGCCCAATATCGGCTCCTACGTTGGCGGTGACATCACCGCCGGCACGCTGGCCTCCGGCATCTGGGACAAGGATGAAATGAGCCTGTTCATCGACCTCGGCACCAACGGTGAGATTGTCTTCGGCAACCGGGATTTCCTGATGAGCTGCGCCTGCTCTGCCGGCCCCGCTTTCGAGGGCGGCGACATTTCCAGCGGTATGCGGGCCACCGACGGCGCGGTGGAAGCCTGCGTCATCGACGCGGACACCATGGAGCCTACCCTCTCCATCATCGGCGACAAGGGACAGAAGGTTGTCGGTATCTGCGGCAGCGGCATCATTGACCTGATTTCCGAGCTGTACCGCTGCGGCATCATCAACGCCAAGGGCCTTTTTGTCCGGGAGGGCAAGCGGGTGCGCCGGGACTCTCACGGCATGGGCCGCTATGTGGTGGCCTTCCCCGAGGAATCCGAAACCGAGCGGGAGGTGTCCCTGAACGAGGTGGACATCGACAATTTCATCCGGGCCAAGGGTGCGATTTTCTCCGCCATCGACACCTTGCTTAAATCCGTGGACATGAGTGTGGAGATGATCGACCGGGTGTATGTCGCCGGCGGCATTGGCAGCGGCATCAATATGAAAAACGCCGTGAATATCGGTATGTTCCCGGATGTGGACATTGAAAAGTTCCATTATATCGGCAATTCCTCTCTGACTGGCGCCTATGCCATGGTTATGAGCGACGAGGCGACTGCCAAGTGCGCGGAGGTTGCTTCCAACATGACCTATCTGGAACTGAGCACCCATCCGGGGTACATGGACGCTTTCGTAGCCGCCTGCTTCCTGCCCCACACAGACCGCAGTCTGTTCCCCCACAGCGTTCAGGAGCGGTAAGATGCTGAATAGAATCCATCATATTGCCATCATCTGCTCCGATTACCGCCGCTCCATGGATTTTTATGTAGAAAAGCTGGGCTTTTCCGTGGTGCGGGAGGTCTGGCGGGAGGAGCGGAAGGACTACCTGACCATGCTGCAAAACGGAGACGTGACGCTGGAGCTGTTTACAAAGCTCAACGCCCCCGCCCGGCCTACCCAGCCGGAAGCGCTGGGCCTGCGGCACCTTGCCTTCCACGTGGAGGATGTGGAGGAGACGGCGGCATGGCTCAACGCCCGGGGCGTGGAGACGGAACCTATTCGCACGGACCCCGTGAACGGCGGGCGGATGACCTTTTTCCGGGACCCGGACGGCCTGCCGCTGGAATTACACGAGTAACGAGGTATCTATGGAAATCGAAAATCACAAGGAAGAAGTACCCTTTGCGTTTTACGAGGAAAAATTTCACGCCCTGCGTCCCGACGAAGTGACCGCCCGGCTCAGCGATGTCCGCTGGGACGGGACGGAATTCACCGTCCGTCTTCTGGGCAGGGATTTTGCTGTTGCCCACCCGGACTATGCCATCCGGGCGCTGGATGGCGGGACAGTCCCGCCCCTGCCTGCCCAGACCTTCCTGCTGCGCTATCTGCTGGAAAGCAGGGATGTCCGCTGGGGCGGCGAGTGGAAGACCTTCCGGGAAATGCCCTGGGGGGAAATGTATATCAAACCCTATACCGGACGGGTGCTGACCCGGGCTGCCTTCACCTTCGGTACCCGCGTTGCCGCTTTCCGGGCAGCCGCCGAAAAAATAGGAGGCCTGCCCCTGCCCAACGGCGACGCCGGATTCCAGTTTGATCTGATCGGCGGCTACCGGATGCGGATTCTGGTGTGGGAAGGAGACGACGAGTTTCCGCCCAACGCCCAGGTGCTGTATTCCGATAACTTTGCCGAGGGCTTTGCCGCGGAAGACCGGGTCGTCGCGGGCGATATCCTGATTTCCACCATCAAGAGTTATATGTAATGAAAGCTCCCCGCGAGGGCAATGTCAGTAAGTTAAGCTGACATTGCCCTCGTGGGGAAGGCTTTTTGACTACCCTGTCAGAACTTGCCGCTCTTACCGGAAAAACCGTCAGAGGAGTGGGAGTACCCTCCTGAACTGCCGGAGGAACCGCTGTCGGTCTCGATTTTTTGCCTTACCTCGGTGGCGTGGCTGAACACATCCCGCCGGAGGGTTATGTTCACAGCGCCGCCCTTCAAATAATCCATGGCATCGGTTTGCTGGCGGACCTTCTTTTTCATCAGGCCCCGCTGAATCAGGCAGATAACGGCGGACAGTACCGCAGCGAGAATCAGGCTGAAGATCCACAGGTGTCCACTGGTGATCCAGCTGCCCCGGTCGAAGACAACCCCGTCCCGGGCCATGGCCAGCAGCTCGTCGGTATGGGTGAGGTAATCCATACAGCCGCCATACCAGTCGTTATCGGCAAAATTGTCCAGAAATTCTTCGCTGATGTAGTCCTTGCCGTAGTCCGTCAGAGCGGTGTCGCCGAAGCCGTGGGCCAGCAGGCAGTAGTCCCGCTCGGCCATGGACAGAATCAGCAGCACGCCGTCCTGGTCTTCGCCCATGCCCAGCTCGTTGACAAGGAAAATCTGCCGGGCCACATCAAAGATCACACCGTCGCCATAGTCCCGGTAGTCGTCCACCGTCAGGAAATACACAGCGCACTGCTGTACTTCCGAAATCTCCTGTGCATAGTCCTCCAGCACCCAGTATTCCTCGTCGGTCAGAAGGCCCGCCAGATCGTAGATGCAGCATTCCGGTTCCTCCACCGCCGAGACCGGGACGATGAAAAGGGTCAGCAGCAAAATAACCGTGAGAATGGAAATAAGTCGCTTCATGTCCCCACCCCCTTAGAATAAGCCCAGCAGGAACCGGGTGATGCCGGAAAACCGCAGAACCAGCGTCAGAATCAGGGTCAGGATTCCCAGATTCCGCCAGAACAGACCGTTGTCCGTGGGCAATTCACCCACAAACTTTCCCGTCTGTCCGTTCATGGCGAAGAGGTAGGTTTTGTCCCGCCATTTGGTGGTGAGCATCCACACGGGAAGCAGGGCATAGTGGGCTTCCTTTTTGTCCACTTTTGCCTGAAAGCTCTCCGGAACCACCACCGCGTGGTCAATGTCGCTACGCAAAAGATGCTCCAGTGTGTCCTTGCACCGAGCCTCCATTCTGGGGCTCGCTTCCTCTGCGGATACGTCGAAGCGGTCGGCGAGGAAGCCGGGCAGGTAAGCGGTGGAGAAATCCTTGAGCTGGGTGTAGTCAAAGGGCTCCAGAGAGTCCATATAGTTGTCGGGCATCTTTTTGGAAGCGTCCACCGGCACCTTGTCGAATTTAGCGGTGCCGCCCCGCTCCACGTTGTAGTGCATGGTGGTGGTTACGTTGTAGTCGCCCTTGCGCTGGGTCACGCTGTCCTGCCCATCGTATTTTCCGAGACCGGACACCTGAGCGTCGAAGAGCCAGAAGGGAACGTAAACGCCCTGCACCTTCTGAATGTTGTTTTCCGAGCGGAACAGACGGGGCAGGTAGTAGTTGTGCTTGCCGTAGTGCTTGTGCAGGGCCTCCACCACCGCGTCCTTCTCGACCTTGAAGGGAAGTACAAATTCCGGCTTCAGCGCCCCGGACAGCTTGCCCGGCACCACAGAGGGGTTGCCGCAGTAGGGGCAGGCGGTGGCGGCGGTGGTTTTTTCACAGATCAGCTCCGCGCCGCAGGTGGGGCACTGGTAGGCCCGCAGATTTTCGTCCGTATCCCATCCGGCAGCTTCCTTTTCTGTGGTTTCCGTTTTTGCCGTTTCTTCCGCCTGCTTGGAGGCCTCGGCAGCGGCCTTGTCCTTTTCTGCGTAAAGGGCTTCGATTTCCTTTACGGAATAGCTGCTGCCGCAGAAGTCGCACTGGAGCTTCCCGGATTCGCCGTCAAACCGCAGCGGCGCTGTACAGGCTGGACATTGGTAGTTGGTAATTTCAGATGCCATAACGATCTCCTGTTTCTGCCTGAATTGTCAATTCCTCAAACGATGTCTCCGTCGTCGAAGGGGTCGCCGCATTCGGGGCAGAACTTGGGGGGCTTGGTGCCCTTGGGCGGCTCCCAGCCGCACTTATCGCAGCGGTACTGCGGTACCCCAGCGGGCTTCTTCGCCCCGCACTCGGGGCAGAATTTGCCTTTGTTTACCGCGCCGCAGGCGCACTTCCACCCGTCATCCTCCGGCTTTTTCGTGCCGCATTCGGGGCAGAATTTTCCCGTGGCCTGAGCGCCGCACTTGGGGCACTTCCAGCCGCCGGCAGCCTTCGGCTCGGGCTTTTTCGCCCCGCACTCGGGGCAGAACTTTCCGGTGACGGTGGCCCCGCAGGCGCATTTCCAGCTGTTCGCGGCGGGGGCAGCGGCAGGCTGCTGCTGGCCCATCTGGTACAGCTGGGCGGCGTTGCCGCCGGTCTGCTGGGCTATGTTCATGCCCATGAAGCCCAGCGCGGCGCCGCCGGCGTTGCCCGCTGCGGTGCGGGTGGCGTCGGCCTGAGCGCTGAAGAGCTGCGCGGCGGCGTTCCGTGGGTCACGGAAGGCGGAGGCAGACTGAAGCTGCTGAATCCGCTTGGCGTCCTCTTCCACGGGGGTCAGGCTGGAAATGCCGATGCTCGCGATCTCCAGACCCCGCTTCTCCCGCCATTTTTTGCTGAGCACATCATTGAGGGTGTCCGCCAGCTCCATGGTGTGCATTTGCAGGGCGCTGTAGCGGATGCCCATTTCGGAGATGCGCCCGAAGGCCATGCCGAGAGCCCCCAGCAGCTCGGAGCGCAGCTGGTCGTCAAGCCGGTCCCGGGTGTAGGCGTCGGTGATGTTGCCGCAGACGTTCTTGTAGAACAGCAGGGGGTCACAGATGCGGTAGGAGAACACGCCGAAGCAGCGGATGCCCACATCCATGTCAAGGCCGATGTTATTGTCTACTACACGGAAGGGCACCGGGCTGGGGGTGCCGTATTTGTTTCCGGTCAGCTCCTTGGTGTTGAAGTAGTAAATCCGCTGATCCTTGGGCGGCTCCCCGCCGAAGGTGAACCGGCGTCCAAACTCCGCGAAGGACTTTGCCACGCCCTCTCCCAGGTTGCCGCAGAAAATGGTGGGCGCCGTGGAGGCGTCATAGGTATATTCGCCGGGCTCAGCGGCAAATTCCACGATCTTGCCCTGATCCACGATCATCATGCACTGACCGTCAGCCACCAGAATCACGGAGCCGGTGGTAATTACATTGTCGCTTCCCTTGTTGTTCACGCTGCGGCGGCCGCCGGACTTGCGCCCTTTCAGCGCCAGCACTCTCTCGGGGATGGCCTCACAACTGAAAAATTCCTTCCACTGATCCGCCAGCACCCCGCCGGCGGCATTCAGACCTGCACGAATAAGACCCATAATGATTCTCCTTTACTGTCGTTTTGTGGATTTGCTTCTGATTTCAGTATAGCAAAGTCCTTGCGGCATTGCAAGGGGAAAGAAAAAGAATGTCATTGCGAGCCGCCGCACACAGCTTCGCAATGACATTAGAGAGTTAAAGAGGAACATTGCTGATTTAGATGTCATTGCGAGGAGCGAAGCGACGTGGCAATCCGTTTTCTCCTTGGTAACAGGTGCAAAATCGGGACATTTTAAGGGGAACGGATTGCCACGCCACTTAAGCGCACTGGCTCGCAATGACA
>JAXEXE010000037.1:0-4603 GCA_034113565.1 Faecousia sp. | reverse complement strand
TGCTTGCCGCCGCAGGCGGTCATGGCAAGCGCAAGGCTCAGCGCCAGCAGGGCGCAAATCAGTTTCTTCATTTCAGGTTTCCTCCAAATGTTTTTTCTTACGCATACAATAATGCCCAAAAGTGAGCAAAATCACTCCCAGCAGCACGCCGCAGGAGTCAATACAGACGTCACGCAGGCTGGAAACCCTGCCCGGGACAAAAATCTGGATGGTTTCATCCACACAGGCTGCCGCAGCGCCGCAAAAAAGGGGCAGAAGCCGCCCCTTCCCCAGCATGCCGAACAGCCAGCACAGGCACATTCCCAGCGCCGTGAACTCCGTGAAATGGGCCAGTTTCCGCAGCAGGAAGCCCCCGTTTTCCGGCCCCGGCTCCCCCTGCGCAAAAAGGAGCTCCAAAATTTTCTTGGCAAAATCGCTGATGGCTCCGGAAATCCACCCGGGCAGCAGAGAATTGCCCCAGATGAACACAAGGCAGCATATCAGCAGCGTCACGCACAAGCGCATTCTTTTCTCTGTTCGAATCACGCCAGCACCCCCAGATGCTCCAGCAGAATCTTCACGCCCAGCGCAATCAGGATGATGCCTCCGGCAATCTCCGCCTTGCTTTCAAACCGGCTGCCGAACACGTTGCCGATCTTCACGCCCAGCATGGACAGCAGGCAGGTGCAGATACCGATGAGGGTCACAGCAAAGAAGATGTTTACATTTCCAATCATGGCAAGGGAAATGCCCACTGCCAGCGCGTCAATGGAGGTAGCCAGCGCCATGATGAACATGGTTTTCACCGACAGGTCCGCATTGCCGCCGCAGTCGCATGCTTCCTCCTTGGACAGGGCTTCCTTCAGCATATTCACGCCGATGATGGCCAGCAGGCCGAAGGCGATCCAGTGATCCACCGCCTGAATGGCCGCGGCGAACAGCGTACCCAGAAAAAAGCCGATCAGCGGCATCAGCGCCTGAAAGCCGCCGAACCACACGCCGCAGGTGAATTCCGCCTTGAATGTTGCCCGCCGCAGGGCCAACCCCTTGCACACCGACACCGCAAACGCGTCCATGCTCAGCCCCACAGCCAGCAGCAATAACTCTCCGATTCCCATAAAAAAAGGCCTCCGTACAGATTCACACCGGCACGCAGGGTCTTGCGCAAGAGACTGAGCCGGCTACCAAGTCTCGTCATTTCAGGCAGAACCGGGGCGAACCCAGTATGTCGATTCTGTCCCGCGTTTTTCCCGCGCCGACTACTCCCTCTTCTGGCGGGAATTATAACAAAAGGCTCCCGGTTTGTCAAGGCAAACCGGGAGAATACACATTTATTTTACAATTTTTCCAGCATTTTCTCCAGCAGCACCAGCCCCACGCCCTCAATGCCGTTGAACACGCAGGGCACAATGCCTGCCTCCCGGTAGCCCAGCTTCCGGTACATGGCTCTGGCCCGGGCATTGCGGCTGTTGGTGTCCATCCGCAAACATCGGCAGCCATTTTGGCGGGCGTAGTCCTCATAAAACGCCACGAACTGCTTACCGAACCCCTTTCCGGCGGTGTCCGGGTCGATGACAAGGGTGTGCAGCACCATGACCTCAGAATCCTTCGCCTCATACAGCCACGGCCCGCCGTAGTAGGCATCCACCTGGGTCTGGTTGATGATGGCAGCGCCGACGATTGTTCCGTTGTGCTCCTGCACGAACAGGTCGTCCCGGCAAAGGGCCTGCCGGGCAGTGTCCTCTGTGGGGTAGATCCCCCGAATCCAGCCGATGGTTGCCCGGCCCGACTCTTCCTCGGTGTGGAGCTTGTCGTAGATCGACGCAACGGCGGGAATATCCGCCGCCAATGCCTTGCGAATCATGCCAGCACCTCCGCAAATTTCAGAATCCACTCTGCGATCAGCACCGCCGCGCTGCTGCTCACGGCGACAACAATCAGGCTCTTGCCCCGATAGGCAAGGAGGATCGCCACGATCAGCGCCGCCGCGCCGCTGATAATGGAGGCGGTGCTGCTGAGGATTGCCGGGAAGGTCATTGCCGTCAGGCAGGCGTAGGGCACATAGTGCAGAAAGGAGCGCAGAAAGCGGCTGCGGATAGGTTTTCTAAAGATGGTCAGGGGCAGCACGCGAATGAGATATGTGGTCAGGGCCATCGTGAAAATATACACATAAATGTTCATACCGCCGCCTCCGCTTCTTCCTCGATGGGGAGCAGTGCAGCGCAGATGCCCGCCGCCGCCACGGTGCAGATGACGATGGAGATGCCCGCAGACACGTCCTTCAGCACCGGTGCCCAGGTAAACAGGCTGCTGAATACCAGCGCCAGAAGCACCGCCGCCAGAATCTTCCGGTCGGTCTTCGCCGGGGGCACCACGATGGCGATGAACATTCCATAGAGCATGACGCCCAGCGCCGCCTGAATGGAAGATGGCAGCACCGACCCGGCAAGGCCGCCGCAGAGGGTGCCCAGCGACCAGCCCACGATGGGCAGGGTGCCAAGGCCCAGCATAAAGGGCACCGTCAGCGGCTCTATCCGGGCCATAGCCAGCGCGAAAATCTCATCGGTATTGAAAAACGCGATGAACAGCCGGGGCAGGAAGCCGATCCTCTCCCCCATCCGCTGGCTCAGCGCCAGACTCATGAGGGCGTAGCGGCTGTTGATAATCAGCTGGGTCAGAATCATTTCCCACAACGTCGCCGCCGCCACAATGACGGTCAGCCCGGCGAACTGTCCCGCGCTGGTTAAATTGGTCAGCGAAATCAGCGTGGCGTCCCACACGCTGACGCCCTGGCTGACCGCCATGGCCCCGAAGCCAAAGCTGACGGAGAAATAGCCCATGCCCACCGGCAGTCCCCGGCTTACCCCCGTCCGGTATTCTCGAAAGTTCATATGTATCATCCTTTATCGCTCTGTGTTCATCCTTCACAGCAAGCAAGTATAACGAGTTGACAGTGAACAGTTGAAAGTTGAGGAGTCCCTTCGGGACATTTTGAAAAAACAGTTCTCATGCGCTTTCATCCTGTCCTTCAACTGTAAGGGAAAGCCCAACTGTCCACTGTCAACTATCAACTGTCAACTATTCCTTGATATTCCATCAGCTCCAGCACCTGCTGGCCCCGCTGGGTCAGGGCCATGCTGCCCTTGAGGGGATAGTCTCCGTAGCCGGCATAGCCCGCCAGGGGCTTGTCATAATCTAAGGAAATCAGACCCTTCTTTTCCAGAACCTGCAGCAGCAGGCTCATATTCTTCGGTGCGTCCGCCTCCGGGTACACCGGAGTCAGATCGCTCAGCTGCCGGGCCACCGGCAGAAAGGCATACTGCCCCAATCGGCGAAGAAAATCGATTTCCGGCTGGCTCAGCACCAGCTCCCGGGCACAGCCGGAGCATGCGCCGCAATGACCGCTGCAAGTTCCCATGGATACTCCTCCATCCTCCGTAACCGGCACCCCAGACAGGAGCGCCAATCATAGCATACGCCATTCCCGGTGAAAATAACCGGCATGATAGGCAATCACACCGGTTTTTCCTTCAGCTGTGCCATGTGGCGCTTCAATGCCTGAAAGGATTCGTCTGAAATGGCGTGCTCCATCTTACAGGCATCGGCAATGGCGGTGCCCTCCGGCACCCCCAGCGCCATGAGGAGCTGACTCAGCAGGGTGTGCCGCTCAAAAATTTTCTCCGCGATTTCCCGTCCGGTCTGCGTCAGCGTCAGGCCGCCGTCCGTATCCATCTCCACATAGCCGCCGGTTCGCAGAATGCCCATGGCCCGGGATACGCTGGGCTTGGAATAGCCCAAATACTCGCTGACATCCACACTGCGGACAAAGCCGCTTTTCTGGCTCAGCACCAGAATGGCTTCCAGATACATTTCTCCGGATTCGTGAAGCTCCATTCGGATTCCTCCTGATGTGCGAATTTGTGCACGAAGTTTTCTGTAGAATACCACAGCTTTATGCAGAATGCAAGAACTTACATTTTTTCTTTACAAAAGACTTTTCAAGCGTGCGAAAATAGTGTACATTGTCCCTATCAGAAAAGGAGGCGCGTTTACAATGGATTACGCAAAAGAATCCCTTCGGCTCCATGGGGAGTGGAAGGGCAAAATCGAAGTGGTAACTACAGTCCCTGTATCTACCAAGGATGACCTGAGTCTGGCCTACACCCCCGGTGTGGCCCAGCCCTGTCTGGAAATCCAGAAGGACATTAACAAATCCTACGACCTGACCCGGCGGCACAACCTGTGCGCCGTCATTACCGACGGCTCTGCCGTGCTGGGTCTGGGCGACATCGGCCCCGAGGCCGGTATGCCCGTCATGGAGGGCAAGTGCGCCCTGTTCAAGGCCTTTGGCGATGTGGATGCGTTCCCCCTGTGCGTCAAGACCAAGGACGTGGACGAATTTGTGAACGCCGTCTACCTGATTTCCGGCTCCTTCGGCGGCATCAATCTGGAGGACATTGCCGCCCCCCGGTGCTTTGAAATCGAGCGGAAGCTCAAGGAAAAGTGCGACATTCCCATCTTCCACGACGACCAGCACGGCACCGCCGTCATTACCCTGGCAGGCCTGACCAATGCTTTGAAGGTTGTGGGCAAGAAGAAGGAAGACGTGAAGATCGTCACCTCC